>JABUTU010000102.1 GCA_021443545.1 Marinilabiliaceae bacterium
CGTCAGAAAGAGAGTCAGAAGGAGATATTTGACATTGCGAATCATCCGTTGCGAAGTTACGATTAAGTGAGAAAAAAGCAAAGCTTGCTTTGGCTTTTCCGAACGTGAGTAACTTCCCTTTTGCGAAGCGAAAATTTCGGTGATAGCACAGTTGCACTGTGAAAGAAAAGCAATGCTACATATTCGGAATAAAATAATGGGGAGCTGTCTAAATCAAAATGGGGAATCTTTACTGAGTTGCCTTCTCCGTCAAGGAGAATCTTATTATATCTCTCAATCATAATTATTTCTGTAACTCGAATGCCTCTTGAGGGAATGCAACGGTATGATTAGGTTGGCGTGATTTGAATGGGTTGTGGTGATGCCATTGTGCATCAGAGAACGTCTATTATGAAGATAGTTCCGCTGTTGATTTTGCCGTTACTTGCTTCGGCAACGGAAGAGAAGCAATGAAGGTGCATGGAAAGTCAGAAATTGATTGCCAGTTTTGCGCCAATCATCGGACCTCCAGAGTCGGGAATCACGACGGGTGTCCATTCCATGGAGAGTTCGTCAGATACATCGAAATTGTGAAAATGAGCATCTACGCACGCATCGACGATTTGAATGATGTATACACCGATTAACCCGAAATATGACAAGTCGCGGTATCTGCGATAGTAATCCTTCTTATTCCTCAGTGCGTTCTGAAACCACGATGCATACGTTACTTCGCACTCCTCTACAGTAAGATTTGTTCTTTTGACAACTTCAAGATATGCTTTATTATTAGGGTCTTTAGTGATGAAATCACGGTATGACCGTCTGTAAAGATCGTAGTTTTCACCATTGAAATGAATTGCGTAGCACAGTGCGGCAATGCCCCCGTACACAAATGGTATTTTCCAGTATTTTCGGTTGTATATCTGGCCTAATCCAGGGAGTATGGCAGCAAACATCGTGGCAGTATGAGGATTTGTTGTCATTCGATGAACGCCGAGAGATTTCATTATTGTTGTATCACCATGCTGATATATGATGAGTGTATCTCGTCCTATAACCTCTTTGACTTTATTTTTTGATTGTTCCAGTTGTGTGCCACTGTTTTGGGCGGATGAGTCTATGGATAATAGAAAGAACAAGGATACAAACAACACCACGACGAAGCTAAAAAGCCTGTCGCAAGAAAGACGATTTCTCTGTGTGTTGTGCATGAGCGAATATAAGATTATTCGCTCTTTCGGTTGTCCAAAAGGGCCATTATACGTTCGAGTTCTTCATCGGAGGTGAAAGGAATCGTTATCTTACCTTTCCCAGTATCAGATCTCTCCAGTCTGACATCAGCAGAGAAGAACGTTGCAAGTTGGTTTTTCAAAGGTATGTACTCAGCAGAGAGTGATGGTTTCCTTGCTTTGGCGGCACGTGTAGGAGTTTCGTCTTCCGATTTGCCGGCATTTTCCTCTTTGTATTCGCGTACCAACTCCTCAATACGACGTACTGAGTAGCCGTTTTCGAGAGTCTGTTTGTATAACTCAGATTGGATTTCGGAATCTTCGATGGCAAGTATTGCTCTGGCATGACCAGAAGAAATCTTGCGTTCACGAAGACCCTGTTGAACCTCTGGCGGAAGTTTTAGAAGTCGCAGAGAATTAGTTACAGCGGAACGAGATTTTCCTACTCGTTCAGCAAGAGTGTCCTGCGTAATATTACATTCGTTAATGAGGCGCTGGTAGCTTAAAGATTCTTCTATTGGGTTGAGGTCTTGTCGTTGAATATTTTCAACGAGGGCAAGCTCGAGCATTGTCTCATCGCCTGCATCACGAATATATGCGGGAACAGTTGTGAGACTGGCCAATTGAGCAGCGCGGAAACGTCTCTCTCCAGCTATTATCTGGTACTTGTTTTCGCGGATTCTACGCAGAGTAAGGGGTTGGATGACTCCCATTGTGCGTATAGATGCTGCTAATTGTTCAAGAGCCTCCTGATCGAAATCGGTACGTGGCTGCCATGGGTTGGCCTCGATGTCAGAGATAGATATCTCATTAATAGCGGTTTGAGGCTTTGGGTCTTCGTATGCATTAGGAATCAATGCACCAACGCCTTTCCCTTTGCCGACACCCATTATGTCGCCAAGACCTTTGCCGAGACCAGATTGCAGTTTGCTCATATCGTGTATTATTTCTTTTCTTCTAAACGGGTGAGGAGCTCTTTAGCGAGGTTGAGATAATTCTGTGCACCTCTCGAACTGGCGTCATAAGTGATACAAGGCTTGCCATGACTTGGAGCCTCGCTAAGTCGAACATTGCGTGCTATCAGCGTTTCGAACACCAACTCCTTAAATTGTGTCTTTACTTCGTCGAGAACCTGATCAGAGAGTTTGTTACGCTGATCGTACATCGTGAGAAGAAAACCCTCTATGTCAAGATCAGGATGAAGCTGTCCCTGAATCATAAGTATTGTCTTGAGTAATTTAGACAAGCCTTCCAAAGCAAAGTATTCGCATTGAACGGGGATGATTACGGAGTCGGCTGCAACCAATGCATTGACAGTGATAAGACCGAGAGACGGACAGCAGTCAATCAGAATGAAGTCGAATTGGTCTTTTATCTTGTCAACAATCCTCTTCATTATTTTCTCTCGGTCGGACATCGAAAGCATCTCAATCTCTGCACCTACCAAATCGATATGTGAAGGGAGGATATATAGGTTCTCAATCTCATTGTATTGCAAAATTGCATCCAATGGGGCGGAAGAGCCAACGAGACACTCATATATCGATGTGTGTATTTCGTGGAGGTCAAATCCAAGACCCGAAGTCGAATTAGCTTGAGGGTCAGCATCTATAATTAAAACACGCTTCTCAAGGACAGCCAAAGAGGCACCTAAGTTGATTGCTGTTGTTGTTTTTCCTACGCCACCCTTTTGATTGGCTATTGCTATTACTCTTCCCATGATGCGAAAGTATCTGAAATATTCGCAAAGGTAAAAAAAAAAATTGAATTATAGTTGTGGAGCTCAGTTTTTGTAATTTTGCGTATTAATATCACTGATACTTAGGTAGATGAGTTTTGAATTTAGATATAAAGAGTTGTTGGAAATAGATTCCACCAACAACTATATGAGAAAGTGGATGCAGGATGAGCCATCTCTGCCAGAACTAAGTGTTCTAAGGGCTTTGTACCAGACGGCGGGTAGAGGACAGGTTGGAAATAGATGGGAAAGTGAGCGTGGAAAGAACCTGACAATGAGTTTATTGCTTCGCCCAGAAGGCATGAGTGTGCACCGACAGTTTGATATTTCTATGGTTATAGCTGTAAGTGTTGCTCAGGCATTGCAGCCTTATCTTCAAGAAATGGTCAAAGTCAAATGGCCCAATGATATTTATGTTGGCGATAGGAAGATGGCGGGAATTCTGATAGAGAATGTTTTGAGAGGATGTGATATAATGACAAGTGTAGCTGGGATAGGGGTGAATGTGAATCAGCAAATTTTTCTAAGTGATGCTCCCAATCCGGTCTCTCTTAGACAGATAGTCGGCTATGATGTGGATATCTCAACGCTCATGCAGCAAATAGTCGCAATGGTAGAAATCTGGATGGCTAAATTAAGAAATGGCGGAGTAGAAGAGATTCACAGAACGTACATAGGTATGATGTACAGGGCAGATGGAGCACTCCATAATTGGCTCTTGCCCACAGGTGAGGTCCTGACAGCCTCAATAGTCGATACTGAGCCTACTGGGCATATTATCCTGAGAGATTTTGAAGGTAGAGAATATAGGTTTGCATTCAAAGAGGTGTCGCATATGATAGTTTAAAGAGATTATTTTTTGATTTTTTTTTGCCTTAACGTAATTAGTTAGTAAATTGCACCTTAGTTTGCATAAAATTATAGTGAGCCGAGTAGGCTACTTTGATAAATTTAATTTTGTATGATTAGATTTTTGTTTGTACTAATTGTTATGATTGTAGCTTTTTGTGTTGGGCTGTCGTCACAGACTTACACAATGGCTAAGTACACAAATACATCGGGACTTCCGCAGAACTATATATACTCTTTAGCGCAGGATCCAAATGGATTTCTATGGATTGCTATGGGGGAGGGTCTAACCAGGTATGATGGAATAAACAAGGTTAATTATTCTACTCGAGATTCTCTTTCGGATATGTACGTGTCGTCATTGCTGATTGATACGGATGGTCGTCTGTGGTGTGGTCACGGAAATGGACAATTGACGTACTGGAATGGCAGTCGGTTCAAGAAGGTTTATATATCGGATGTGTCGGCTCCGATAAAGGATATGTGTACGGATGATAGAGGGAATATCTGGGCTGTTGAGCAGAATAAGGGTTTGATAAGGGTTTCTCCTAAGATGGAGGTTACGACATTCCATGACCGGAGTATTTTCGGAAGAAAGAAATTTAATGCGGTCAAGGCTATAAACTCATACACTCTTATTGTGGGAACTACTGATGGCTTGATGTTAGTAAAGCTTGGGGTGGATGATAGTGTAGAGGAGCCCGAGATGATTTCGGAATTGGAGTACATTTCAATCGAGTGTGTCGAGGCGGCCCGCGATGGTAAGCACTATTGGATAGGAACAGAAGAGGGGCAGCTATTCTCGTATGGTATAACGGATGGAGCTGTTCAGGTTGCCCAGTGTGAGGAGAATTGTTCTGAAGGAGAGGATTTTCATCCGACTCCTATACGTTCTATCTATGAAGATGAGTATGGAAAAATCATGGTTGGAACGTGGGGGCGAGGAGCTTCGCAATGGGAGTTCTCGGCTAAGCACAATAAATATATTGAGGTCTTGAATCTCGGGTCTGAAAATGGATTGGGTAATGATTTTATAGCCGATATAATCGTAGATAGAGAGGGAATATACTGGTTTGCTACCTATGGAGGTGGTGTCGCTCAATGGGTGAATAACTATTTTTCACAGTATAATCTTGGAGAGATTGGCTATCAACGTATGAAAGCCACCCAGGTTACAGTTAAAGGAGATGACTTATGGGTAGGATTGAACTCTGGGATTCTTAAGATAAATCGTCAGTGTATGGCTGATTTTGAGTATTACGATTCCTCCTTTGGTCTTCCATCAAGTGTTGTTTCAGGAATAGTCTTTGACGAAGCGACCAGCACTCAGTATGTTAGTACGGAGAGCCGAGGAGTCTATTACAAGCACGCCAGTTCCCGGATGTACCAAAGGTTGCAGTATGAGTCACCTTCCAATACTACCGATATGGTAAATGGAATAGTTTTGTCGGATGAGGGTGTTCTCTATATTGCTACGCAGGGTGGTCTCATTGTTTACGATACAAAATCGTTGTCTTCCAAGATATATACTACCGAGTCTGGTTTGCCACATAACAACATTAATTTTGTTTTTATAGATGATCTCTCTCAGGTTTGGGTAGGACCAAAGGATAGTGGTATTGCAATGCTTGAGTGTGATGGTAATTGGGATATACACCGTCTTTCGGATGTTCAGGTGAATATTGCGGCAATGACGATAGATGATAATAACCGCAAGTGGTTGGCATCCGTGAATAACGGAGTTCTTTGTGCTATGGGCGACTCCATTATTTCGTTAACAACGAGTGATGGTTTGGAGAAAAACTATTGCTATGATATAGCAGCTGATGGCGAGGGCCGAATTTGGGTGTGTCATATGCCTGGTTTATCGTGCATCGACTTAAATACAGGAAATATAAGAAGTTTCAATGCTAACAATGATTTTGGGCAAGAGTTTATAGATTCGTATGCAGATGAATACGGTGATATATGGTTCGCAAACACAGATGGCATCATTCATTATACTGCCGAATTGGACAAGCGAAATAATGTTCCTCCATTGATAAATTTTACAAAGGCAGTAGTCGCTGGAACTACATATAATCCTCTTGAACCAATAGAGTTGAGTTATCCTTATACAAGAGACGTAGATAAATTCGAATTTGACTTTATCGGAATCTGTATGAGAGATCCAAAGAATGTCAAGTATGAGTATTGGTTACAGATGGGGAAACATGATAATGCGGAAAGATGGATGTCGCTGGGAGAACAGAGCCATAAGGAGTTTGACTTCCTTCCCGAAGGAGACTATGTCTTGAATGTCAGAGCATTCAATTCAGACGGAACGGTTTCGGAACAACCTCTCCGCATATCGATTCATATTGATTCTCCGTTTTGGAAATCGTGGTACTTCCCATTGGCAATCTTGGTCTTCCTATGGTTCGTTGTAAGAGCATTCATGAGATATCGTGAGAAAAAGTTGAAACAACGCCAGCAAGAGCTGGAGGAGGAGGTGCATCGCCAGACAGCAATGCTTCAGAAACAGAAGAATGTCATAGAACGAAAGAATAAGGACATCATGGATGGTATAAACTACGCCAATAGGATTCAAACGGCTATTCTCCCATCCAAAACGAGCTTAATGGATTATAAACTTGGAGGTTCTTTCCTGATATTCAAGCCGAGAGATGTGGTCAGTGGTGATTTCTACTGGTTCAACCAATATGACAACCATCTTCTGATATGTTGTGGAGATTGTACTGGGCATGGTGTGCCAGGAGCCTTTATGAGTATGATCGGAACGACGATTCTTAATGACGCTACACGCAACCCTGAGAAGCGCCACCCTAAAGCATTGCTTGAGCAGTTGGACAAGGAGGTCAAGCAGACCTTAAACAAAAATCAGTCTATAGAAGCACAGGATGGTATGGACTGTGCAATCATTGATATTAATCTCGAGACAAGGGAGTTAATCTCTGCGGCAGCCCATCGTCCTATTGTCCTGTTTATTAAGGGGAGGATGTCAGAGATAAGAGGAACACGACGAAGTGTCGGAGATCGACGAAATGGAAATGAGTTTGAGGAGACAGTGACACAGCTTTATCCAGGCGATACCATTTATATGTTTTCAGATGGACTTACCGACCAGTTTAACTCGGAGGGGGAGAAGTATACATCGGGTAAGTTCAAGCGTTTCTTGCAGGATATTCAAGAGAACAATATGGAGGAGCAACAGAGTCATATCAATGCAGAATTTGAACACTGGAAGGGTACTCATGAACAGGTTGATGATGTCATTGTCATGGGAATCAAGATAGCATAATCAATTAATCACTTATTATATACAAAAATGCTGATAGAGGCGAGGGACATCGTCAAAACATACTCTGGGCATGTGGCGCTACAAGGGTTGAATGTCGATGTGGAAGAGGGTTCTGTACATGGACTATTGGGACCCAATGGGGCGGGTAAAACAACGTTTATTCGTATATTGAATCAGATGACAAGACAAGATTCCGGCACGTTGTTATTTGATGGTAGAGAGATATCGCGTGATGATATCGAGAACATTGGTTATCTACCAGAAGAGAGAGGACTCTATAAGAAGATGAAGGTCGGCGAAGAGGCTGTTTATCTTGCGAGGTTAAGAGGTTTGTCGAGAGCCGATGCTTTGAAAAGACTGAAATATTGGTTTGATAAATTTGAAATAGGTGAGTGGTGGAACAAGAAGGTCGATGAGTTGTCCAAGGGAATGCAACAGAAGGTTCAGTTCATCGTGACAGTTCTTCATGAGCCACGACTTTTGATTCTTGATGAGCCATTTTCAGGATTTGATCCCATCAATGCTGAAATCCTAAAGTCGGAGATTCTTCAGTTGAGAAGTAAGGGTTCTACTATTCTCTTTTCCACTCATAATATGTCGAGTGTCGAAGATGTTTGTGATAGCATTACCTTGATTGATAAGAGTCGTAATGTTCTTCAGGGTAAGGTTTCGGATATAAAACAGCAATACAAGCAGGGTCATTACTCGATATCATTCAAGGGTGAACCTCAGGATTTTGCCACATTGCAAAATGTTAGTGTCTTGCAATCAAGTGCTAAGGATGGCATTGCTAATATGACAATTTCTGCCGATATGAGTGCCAATGAGCTTATTCGTCAACTCATAGAAAGAGTCGAATTAACGGAGTTTAGAGAACTCTTGCCAAGTATGAACGACATTTTTATCAACATTGTGAACGAGCATAAAGAATTTAGAAATGAGTAAAATAGGACTTATTATAGAAAGAGAATACAATACTCGTGTCAAGAAGAAGAGTTTTATACTGGTGTCGCTTCTAACACCGCTCTTTGTTGTATTCTCTATGATGGTGCCGTCCCTTATTGATGGTATGACAGAGGTTTCCAAAAATAGAATAGCCATAGTTGATGAGACTGGATTATATGCTGATTCACTGCAAACCAATGATGTTGTTGAATATACCAAATTGGAAGGAGCCTCTGTTGATAGCGTTAAGAATACCTATCGCGAAAGAGGGTATGATGGCTACTTACATATAACATCATCACCTTCTGAGCCTGAATCGATGAAGTTGTATAGCGAGGCACCATTGCCAATGGATGTATCACTTTCCATTGAGCGTTCAATGCGAAGAATCGCGCAAAAAGAGATAATGGAGTCATATCCGCAACACTCAGCATCTGTTGACTCTTTGTTCTCTCGCATCCAAAGTGCTAATGTCAGCCTTAAGACGATAACCCTGAGTAAAGAGGGCGATGAACAAGAGAGTTTTGCCGTGGTGGGAATCTTGACTGGCGCCATTGCTGCTATGCTCATATATATGTTTCTCATTATCAATGGAACTCAAGTTATGTCTGGCGTCATGGAGGAAAAGACAAACAGAATTATGGAGGTGTTGGCCTCTACTGTAAAGCCTATGGAACTTATGATGGGTAAAATTATCGGTATAGCACTTGTCGCTCTGACGCAGATGGCAATATGGGCAGTTCTATGTTGGGTTGGATTTACGATTGTCGGTGGAGTCTTCGGTGGATCAGAAGCAGGACAACTTGCTGATGTGGAGGGAAATGCAGCAGGGCAAGGTAATGAATTACTGAATATAATAGGCTCAATAGATTTTGCTATGATTGTGCCAATGTTGGTTATCTACTTCATTGGTGGCTACCTAATTTATGCATCTCTGTTTGCTGCTGTCGGGGCTGCATGTGACAATCCTAATGATGGACAGCAGTTCACCTTACCCATAATGTTGCCTATTTTTATAGCCTTATATCTGATGATGTATGCAATGAAAGACCCTAATGGTCCGATTTCGGTTTGGGGCTCCATCATTCCTTTTACATCTCCAATCGTTATGATGGCCCGATTGCCGTTTAATGTGCCTACATGGCAAATCATTGTATCACTGCTCTCACTTTTTGTCGGACTGGTTATATGTATTTGGATTGCAGCGAAGATCTATCGTGTTGGGATTCTAATGTATGGAAAGAAAGTGACTTTTAAGGAGTTAGTGAAGTGGTTTAAAATCGCGGATTAATGACCATTGCAAGGAGCATTATATTATACTTTGCATTTTGTCTTGCCATATTTTCAAGGGCAGAGGTGCGGGATGCTCGTATCCATGGTAGAGCTTTGCAATACTCTGGATATCACATCGAGTTGTTCGCATATAAGGACTATATTACACAAGAGAAGGAGGTTATAGGGATGCTTGATGTGGACGATAATGGTTTGTTCGACACTAAAGTGCAACTTCCTGCAGGGGATGTGACCTATGCCTTTATGGATCTTGGAAAATATCGGGCATATATATATCTTGAACCGGGTGAGGAGTATCGGATAGTGCTCCCTCCATTTAAGAGAAAACCCGATTCTGAACGTTTTAATCCATACTACAGACAAGAACTGATTGAGGTGGGAATCGACCAGGAGCGGACAAAACTCAATAGTGCAATATATCGCTTCGAGGGGTGGTGGCAGAAGATTTATGGGGAAAATATTGTCAAGATAGTGCGCAAGAGCGATAAAAAGTTGGCAGACCGACTCATTGCACAATGCGACAGTGTGGCAAAGTCTACGAGGTGTGCAGTAGACTTCTTTAAAGATTATGTCTATTACCGCAAGGCTCAGATATATACATCTCCGCGTATGGGCGATGTGCGAAGAACTTTAAACAAATACTATTCTGGGCATCGCATTGCGTATAATGTAGCGCCTTATTGGCAGACGCTCCAAATGATGTGTCCGAATTTTATTTCATCAATGACCATATATACATCAGAGAAGGAGCTGGTGCATAAGTTCCTAAAAGAGGATGCAATCTCATTTCAGTCACTCTCTAATGTCTTGAAGAGAGATAGTGCATATATGATGCAGGGGCTAAGGGAATCGCTTCTGCTTATGGGGGTCTATGATGGTTATTATAGTCAGGAACTCTCTGAGGTAGTGGTTGATTCGATGCTTATGTCTGCCATCAAGGGGGAAACTACGGCTGGAACCAAAAGAGTCGCAATGAATATCCTTGAAAAGAAAAACCATTTGCGGAAAGATACACCAGCTCCAGATTTTACATTGCTTGACATGAAAGGGCGGGAGGTTTCTCTAAAGGACTTCTCGGGAAAATGGGTTTATCTCGGCTTCTTTCATTCCGAGAGTTATGCATCAGTAAAAGATATGGCTACCCTTGACGCAATGGTAGCAAAGTATAAGAAAGATTTCTTTATAGTGGGAGTCTTGACGGATGAGAATAGTGATAGAGTAACAAAGAGATTTGCAGAAAAAAAACAGCAATGGCTTCCATTGAGTAGCGTGATACAACAGTCTATACTGCTTGATTACAGGATTGCGGCTTTGCCAAGTTATGTGCTCATCGATCCAGAGGGACGAATTAGCGTTGCTGAGGCACCAGGACCTACCGAGAGAATAGAGCAAGTCATAGCAACTGAGATGCAGAGGTATAAGAGTAATTATTATAGGAAGAACAAGCAGAAAGAAAAAAGTATATACGAAATTGCGAAATAAGAAGATATGGTAATAGCTACGGATATACATAAGAGCTTCGGTGAACTTGAGGTGCTGAAAGGTGTCAGCCTGCATATCAAAGAGGGAGAGATAGTTGCAATCGTCGGTCAAAGTGGAGCTGGAAAGACAACGTTGCTTCAGATATTAGGAACTCTTGATCGTCCATCGTCAGGAAGCGTGGTCATCGCAGGAGAGGATGTCAGCAGACTGAATGAACGACAACTCTCGGAGTTCAGAAACAAGCATATTGGTTTTGTTTTCCAGTTTCATCAATTACTGCCTGAGTTTACGGCTCTTGAGAATGTTATGATGCCGTGCCAGATAGGGGGAGTTAGTGACAGAGAGGCAGAGGCAAGAGCAAGAGAGTTGCTTAACTTCTTGAAGTTGGGACATCGATTGGAGCATAAGCCGATGCAGATGTCTGGAGGAGAGAAACAAAGAGTTGCAATAGCACGCGCATTAGCGCAGCGACCAAGTGTTGTTTTTGCAGATGAGCCCACAGGTAATCTGGACTCACATAATGCTCATGAGTTACAGGAACTGTTTTTCTCACTAAGGAAGGAATATGGACAGACATTCGTAATTGTTACTCATGACTTGCAGATGGCGGGTTGTTGTGATAGGACTATAAGTATAAAAGACGGAATTATATGAACCTAAGGGAGATTCTTGATGCTAAGGTCGAGCAGTATGAACAACCTTCTTTCATTGAGTACGATCCTATTAGCATACCGCACCGATATAGCTGCAAGGAGGATATAGAGATATCTGGATTACTTGCTGCTACAATAGCCTGGGGCAATAGAAAATCAATACTCAAGTCGGCAAATGAGATGATGAACAGGTTGTCGGACGCTCCTTACGATTTTGTTATTAATGCCTCGGATAGAGAGATATCATTGCTAAATACATTTGTTTACCGAACATTTCAAAAAGAAGATCTCCCTTGTTTCATTCGCGGAATACGAGATATATACCTTAATAGAGGTGGGTTGGAGAGATTAATGAGTGAGAGTGTTACCCCAATAGATGCGGATGTACGTAAGGCTATTCTCACATTATACAAAGCAATGTCCCCCTTTCTTGATGACCATTCAAAAAAACATATTGCGAATCCAGATAAGTCTGCTGCCAAGAGGATATGTATGTATCTGCGTTGGATGATTCGTAGCGAAGCTAAAGGAGTAGACTTTGGCTTGTGGAGAGGTGGTATAAAACCCTCCCAATTGGTGTTGCCCCTCGATGTTCACGTGGGAAATATCGCGCTGAAGTTAGGTTTGATAAACAGAAATGGGAAGGACTGGAAGACAGCAACTGCTATTACGGAGCGATTGAAGGAGTTTCGGCCTGACGATCCAGTGGCGTACGACTTTGCCCTTTTTAGTATGGATATGGAGTAAGGCTATGGCAAATTCCTACTTTGCATTCAAACAATTTGTTGTTAAGCAGGAGCGTACTGCTATGAAGGTGGGCACTGATGGTGTCTTGTTAGGTGTAGTCACAGCGGTTAAAGAGTCGGATAAGCATGTTCTGGACATAGGCACAGGTACAGGATTAGTTGCATTGATGATGGCGCAACGTCTTCCTTCTGCTAAAGTCATGGGTATTGAAATTGACGAAGAGAGTGCCTTTCAAGCAGAAGAGAATTGCTCGGAATCGCCATTCGCGGATAGAGTGAGAGTTGAACGAATATCTCTGCAAGAGTATAAAAGCGACCATCCCTATGATTTGATTGTATGTAATCCACCATTTTATAATGGGACGTTGACTTGTCCTGATGACAAAAGAACCATGGCTCGTCATGCTTTAAGCCTGACTTTTCACGAACTGGCGTTCTTCTCGTCCCGTCTGCTGACTTCAGAGGGACGGCTAACAGTTATTATCCCCACTTATGCTGAGCATGAGATGACGGAAGCGTGTGGAGAGAATGGATTGTTCTTGTGCCGGCGTGTGTCGATATTTCCAACACCAGAAAAGCCTGTAAAGCGGCTTGTTCTCGAGTATTCCATGAGACAAAGGCAGACGTGCGACGAGATGAGCCTCGTCATCGAGTATTCGCGAGGTGAGTGGTCCTCAGAATTTCGAGCATTGGTGAAAGATTTTTATCTAAAGGTCTGAAAGTACATTGACGGACTTTGTTTAGTGTTTTTCTAAAAACTACATATCTTACGTGTTGGAAATTTACACAACTTATTATTACTTTGCATAATATGTCTTGTTGCTACGTATTGTGTCGAAGGTAAAGCGAATATGAGCAGAGTACGATGAAGAGTTGTGTTAAATATATATATGTTCTGATTTTCCAGTTTTTGTTTGTGACATCTGCTATGTCACAAAAGGATTGGGATATATGTCCAGCGTACGAAGATGAAACCATAGATTCGAGAAGTAGTAAAACAGCAAAGCCAAAAGGGTGGAATGATGGCTTGAAACTAAGAATAGAGTCAGGAGTAGGACAGTCGGGCCGTGATTTTGATATGGACATCACTTCAGTGTATGGTGCAGCTTATTTGGAGTACGATGTCAAAGACAATTGGGCGATTGGCGCTGGAGTCGGATTGTATCATGATGATGAGAACTCCATTCTGGCCTTTCTGTCGGTTCGTAGGTATTTCTTAGAACGTAAGAATAATATCCGACCATATGCTGGAATAAAAATGGGGTTCGGCTTCGGCAAGAGTACGCGAGGTTTTGACGATATCTACAAGTCAGCACGTCTGTTTAATAATGGGAAATACATATACCATAATGGATATTTTCCAGATTCAAAGACCGAAGAAAAAGTAAGCGAAAAAGAGAAAAATGGTGTGCCATATAAAGAATATGAAGGTATAATTGAGATTGAAAGTACGCATCAAGGGCCTATGTGTCTGATTGGAGGAGGTGTTGAATTTGCAAGAGGCTTTTTCTTAGGAGTGACTTATTCTCTCGTTACGGGATTTCAAAGGGCAGCGACCCGTAAAGTCTGGCAGTTTGAGGATAATACATCATACGTGGGAAAAACAGTGACCAGTTCGACATTGGTTCCGTCTAATGGCGTTTTCTTTCACGTTGGTTGGACTTTTTTATTGAAGAAAAAAAATAAGGATTGACGTTATGAAGAATATTGTATGCCATATAGTTTTTCTATTAGCGATTGTCCTTATGCTTTTTTCATGTAAGGGCAGTGAACTTGACTATGAATTCTCTAATCCAGGTGTAAATGTAGCACCACCCGAGAAACTCAGGATAGAGTTGCTTTTAGATGAGGTGAAATCAACAGGGGCGGAGGGACGTTTGCGTCTGAGCGATTTTAATAAGGCAAAGGGGAGTCTGACTGTTACACGGGTTGGCTTCTGTTATGGATTAGAGGCTAATCCGACATTGGAGGATGATATGTTTTTTGAAGATAGACACCATATAGTCTTATCGGAAAATGGAGAAGAGCGTGATAATGAATTCTATATATATAAACCCGAAACGGGAGAAGTGACAGGACGTTACAGCTTCAGTCATGAGGCGATTGAAGTGGCCTGGTCTTTGGAAAACCTGGCGTTTGATACAAAGTATCACTGCAGAACATTTATTGAGAATGCTGCTGGTATAGTGTATGGCGATGACAACATAATGCAGACGTCAGATACGACCTCTATACTGTGGAATGTTTCAACAAGAATACTCGAAGTAGAATGCTCTGTTGAGCAGAAGTCTATGATAGTACCAGTAGAGTTGAAATTTGAAAGTCCTGCAGAATTGAGCGATTTGTCGGAGTACGGAGTCTGCTATTCGACTGAAGCGAATCCATCATTAACGGATAATTATCTTGTCGGGAAGTGTAATGTAGGCTCAACATATTATGTAGAAATAAAAGATTTGAACTATAAGACAGCGTACCATTTGAGGCCTTATTTTATTAGTGATGGAGAGATTAGGTATGGTAAGGAAGTTGTGAAGACTACTTTGGATTTTGAAGTAGAGAGTAATATAATAGATTGTACGTTAACTTCATCGACGCAGGTCCATACGCAGATGATGCTTGTTTTTACACCAGGGTTCGGAATCGAAAACTTGTCGGAATATGGTATATGTATAGACAACACGGATGAGCCATCTATCGATAATAGTTTAGTGATCAAAGGAGTTGGTGCAACGGATGTATTGCCTCTCTATTCTATTGACATTTCGGAGCTTGAGATAGATACGTTATATTATATCAGACCGTACGTAGTCCGTGAAGATGGCAGAGTGGTATACGGCGAGATTTCTGAGGTGTCGACAGACTCTGAAGCATTCGGCATAAAATTTAAGACCGAAGTTGAATATTGTTGTGCTCATGCGGAGGATATTGATGTGACAGTCGCAATGTCGTTAGAGGGAGTGAGCATAACCGATTTGAAGGAGTATGGCGTATGTTATGGAAGTAACGAGACGCCTACAGTTGAAGGTAAGACTAAAGTAGGAGTCGGAGCAAGTGATGTGAGCCAAAAGTATTCGGTTAACATAGAAAATCTTTCGAGGGGCGAGAAGGTTTACATTCGTCCGTACATCATTTTGTCGGACGGTCGGGTTATGTATGGTTCAACCATAGCGAAGAGTACAATCTATCTTGAGGTTGTAAAGTCTGAACAGATTCTGTTCGAAAGGGCAGTAGATAAGGTTGCCGGAGCATTCATTGTTGACGGCGATAAGATAACGTATCTTGCTTACGATGGAAGTTATCGACCATATCCATATCGTTTTACCTATCAAGTAAATACAGAATATGAGAATATTGAAGATGCGGTTGAGATTGGCTGGGTGACAGAGTATGAAGTAGAGTCAGCAGTGAAAAATAGTTTTGTCACAGCAGAAGAGTTTAGAGATGGGGCTCATGAGGAGGCCATGTGGCATTACACAACAGCGAAAGTGTCATACGTCATTCTCTGGGCCTATGCAAAGATGAAAGATGGAACAATAGTTTATGGTAAGAATAGCGTGAAGACGGAGCTTGCGGAAGTTATGTATGAAGAACCAACTGCCACGACAAGCAGAAGAGTGGAGATGGTGTCTGCTTGCCGCAGTCATTGATGAAAGTCCTTTAGAAACGGATAATCAATGTTTTTGGAGTTTGAGCGAACAAATGAATGATGGGAAGTCATAGCATGAACAATAAAACGGCAATACCATTATTTCCAAATACCTGCGTCAATGTTGCTGTCAAAGTCAGGAAATAATCCGATTCGTTCTTTATCTTGATTAGATGCGAAACATAGATTAACAACTGCCGTATAATTCGCATTGTAAAGTTTTGATAAAGACTGATATATGTTGAAGCAAGTAGCTATGTTTACCAATCAATGTTTGAAAGCAGGAGAGGGAGTGCCTTCTCTTGTGGGTGCGATTGTTTCAATTCTGGCATTGCTCACATTGGGAGGTTGTGAGGAGCGAATCACAGAAAAGCGGTCACAGAGATTTTACGAAGAGCGTTTCTCATGGGAGGCGTTATCTACAGATAATGCTGACACGTTGTACGAAAGGGCATATCAGAACTTTGCGGTTACGAGCAATGATCCAACTGCGCTTGGTGCTGTCTGGCAAGACTCTAATATAAAGAATGGAGCCGCTGAGACGACAAGTTTTATTCGGTCACTTTTCACTCTGAATGAAATGCCAACGGATGAGCTACTATGTGCATGGGACGATGGGGGGATAGCTAAGCTTAACTTGAATCAATGGGACGAAGTTGAGGGAAACCTTAAGGTGTCGGAGGGCCTCTATCTTAGACTTCTGACAGGTGTGATGCTATGTAATAAATATATTCATCTATATGGCAGTGTAGAGCCTATTAAGAAAGCAGAAATGCGTTTTTTGCGGGCATTGAATTACTATTATCTGTTGGATATATTTAAGCGAGCGCCAATATTCCGGTCGTACTTAGAGGATGAGGTGATTATCTCGGATTCATATGAGTTATACTCGTTCATATATGATGAGTTGTCAAGTATTTTGCCAATATTGCCAGAAGGTAAAGTGTGTTTTGATTATGATGAAAGGTATGGAAAGGCAAATAGGTCGGCAGTACAGCTCTTAATGGCAAGACTATGTCTTAACTCGGAGGTCTATACAGGAGAGCCACGGTGGAAGGAGGCTGCAAATTTGGCATCCATATTGATGAAAGGGCCTTATCGGTTATGTACAACAGGAATTAGCAGAAACGGATTTGAATACGATTGGAGTGCTTATCAGTTGCTGTTTGTAGCAGATAATGGAGTCAATGGAGCTCAGGAGGAATTTATCTTTCCTATAAAATACGACAGTGATATTTCTGCTGATTGGAATGGTACGACATATATAGTGGCTTCGGCTTCTGCTTCCACTTCCACTTCTGAAAATGCCCTGGTTGACTTCTTAGAGGGCTTGGGAATTAAAGATGCCTGGGTGGGTAACAGGGCCATGCCGAGCCTTGTTATGAAATTTCTACCACAGGCTGAAAATGTAGATTGTAGTGTGGATTCATTAGTGCTGTTAGCTCAGGATGACAGGGCACTCTTCCTAAGCAAAAACAGACGATTGAGTTGTACGGATAGACAAGTGTTTGAGGATGGATTTAGTGTGATGAAATTCTGTAATCTGTATAGTTCGCAACCACAGCCAGCTGAGCTTCCGACTATGGCAAGTATTGATTTCCCGTTGATGCGTCTTGGAGAAGCCTATTTGACATATGCTGAGGCTATGTGGCGTATGGGGAATGATAAAGAGGCTCTCAGTGCTATTAACGTTTTACGTCAGAGGGCGCATGCCTCTCCTTTGGAAATTATAGATAAAGATGGTGAAGTAATATTGGATGAGTGGTCGAGAGAGTTCTATTTTGAGGGACGCCGGCGCACTGATTTAATACGTTTTGGACGGTTTGGCGGACAGAACGATTATACTTGGCAATGGCAAGGAGGAAATATTTTGGGAAAACCATTTTCGGCAAGACTGAATTACTATACCCTGCCTATCGATTCATTGATAGGTAGTGAGAGCCCAAAGGAGTACGATGCGATGTATTACCTTGTGGGTGATGGTATTGGAGATGGAACGTGGAGAACAAGCGGAGGCAATAATATCGGGGTTGCTATAGTACCTATGTCGTCTCCTGTAGGTGGATTGCTTAGATATACAGACTATTTCACAAAAGAGTCGGCATTCAAGTTGTTTAGGGATTTCGATTCGTGGGATGAACAATATGGATTAGGAGACTACAACGAGGTGAAGCATAATGATGCTGGTTCTGACCATTTTAGGGTTGAATCAGAAGGCCTCTACTCTATAGTGCTGGATACAAAGAGAGAGACAGTTAGGATTGAGCCTGTTGAAGAAGAGGTGGAAAGCTACGAATCATTGCAGCTTACAGCTAATCGAGGCAAGGTTAGCATGAGACGCTATTCTGAGGGGAATAAAAAGACGCATGTCTGGCTTGCTGATATTGATGCTTGTGGAGGGGAGATTGTTATTTCGATAGGTGAAGCAAAAAGTCATGGGAATTCATTTGATATGAGGGGAACGAAGTGTCATGGACTCCTCTCCCATATTGATGATAAGGGGCGTATTGTTGTTACGCCTAATGAGGGAGCACAGAAGGTCAGGGTTATCTATAACGACATAGATAAGGCTTTATACACAT
This sequence comes from Marinilabiliaceae bacterium, assembly GCA_021443545.1. Lineage (GTDB taxonomy): Bacteria > Bacteroidota > Bacteroidia > Bacteroidales > Marinilabiliaceae > W3P20-009. The sequence continues at coordinate 18,447 of JABUTU010000102.1, forward strand.
TTGCTGTTGAGCAAGAAATGCCAAAAGGCTATCTTCTTGCTTCCGATGTCGAAATGACGCTGTCATTGTCTGGTGAAACAGTTTCAGAAGAGGGAGGTGAATATTATGTATTAGACTATGCCTATTCATTGCCTAAACTTGCAAAGATGAGCGATTTGAAGTTGGGGTTGGCTGAGGTTGATGGGGTTCTTCCAAAGGTCTTCTTCTCAGACTTTGAGGATAGGAATGGTAAGTTGTATGTTCATAAGTCGCAAACGGAGTGGGCTTCTACTATGATAGGGTCAGAGCTAACGCATTTTGTCGTAGAGTTAGATTTTCAAATGTACGGTGAGTTGTGGAAGAGTGTAGCGTTGTCGGAGAGTGTTTTCCTCGAGCGGGGAGGAGATGAACCGCTTAGGGCTAAGCTAAAAAGAATGAATCAATAAATCGTACTTGTCATAACTCCTGAATTTGTTAAGAAATAGAGATTTAATAAAGACCACCTAAAAAAATAACATATTCTAAAATTTGCAGTACGTGTTGAAGTGTTCATAGTTGTCTTCTTTATGTGGTTCAAACTGAATTAAAGATGACGACGATAGATGTAAGACCTTTCACTTCCGTGTTTAGTGGTTTAGTAGAAAATGGAGAGTCTCCTGAGTATTTCTATCTGACTGGCTATGAAGGTATATGTGTTAAGACAGATAGACTTCAGGTGTGTAAGTCTGTCATCTCGTCAGTTGTCCCAATCGATTCGGAACTATTGCTTATCGGAGATAATGATGCGTGCGAGTCGTGGCGTGATTTGTGTGCATGTTTGGATATAAATGTTACTCTTCTTGATGGAGATGCAGTGGAATTGACTGACATAGAGTCGGTTTTGAAGGCGAATTTGCGAATAAGTCACGTGATGTGTACAGGGCGCAGAGGAAGAAGAGATTTGGAAGAGATTGGCAGACTGGCACACCGTATGCATCGCTCTTTCGTCGTTGAGGTTGAAGAGAATGAGGTATTGCGTCTTAGAGATGTTGAGGAGTTGAGTATCGATTTTCTTATCAGTAGCCCTAAGGATGACAGAGATGTTTCATTAATCGTGGCGAAGAGAGCAAAACTGGTTCAGACAGAAGGGAATGCGCGAAGTTCGCAGTACGACATCTATGCAATGTGGCAACAAGAGGTCGGTATGCGCAGTTCGACATTGCTCCCAATGTATTAATGATTGGTCAATGGTAGCATAAGCAACTGGGCAATTTGTTGTTTTGTAGTTAGAATAGAGGATAATTTTTTACTGCACTATATTTTTATATCTTTGTTCCCGATATAAGAGTTTAGTTATGCAGAGAAATCCAAATATTCAATATTGTTCCAAAGAGGAAATACGTCAGTTTCAGAATGAGAAACTGCGTGAAACCATAGCCTATCTTGCAAATAAATCTCCTTACTACAAGCGTTTATTCAGAGAGTGTGGCGTTGTACCATCAGAGATAAGATGTGTGGAGGATTTAGTAAAACTTCCAGTTACTACAAAGTCTGACCTTCAAAGGTATAATGATGATTTTCTTTGTGTCTCAGAGAGAGATGTTATAGATATAGTTACGACATCTGGTTCTACAGGAGACCCTGTGACTATCAAGCTTACGGAGGGCGATTTAGACCGTCTTGCTTATAATGAGTATCTGTCGTTCAACACCGCTGGTTGTTCAAAAGATGACATAATGCAATTGATGACGACCTTGGATCGTCGTTTTATGGCTGGTATGGCCTATTTTTTGGGAGCCAGAGAACTTGGAATGGGAGTCTCGAGAGTTGGCAATGGTATACCCGAGTTACAGTGGGATACGATACAGAGGATTCATTCCACCTGTGGTATGGTGATACCATCTTTTGTAATGAAGCTGATAGACTTTGCAGAGGCGCGTGGAATTGATTACAGGGCATCATCAATAAAGAAGTTTGTATGCATAGGCGAGGCATTGCGTACTCCAAAAGGTGAATATACAGCATTGGGACAGCAAATACTTCAACGCTGGCCTGAGATTTCCCTATATGGAACTTATGCTTCAACAGAGATGCAGGCATCATTTACAGATTGCAAATGTTTTGCTGGAGGACATGTGCCAGTTGAATTGATAATTGTTGAGTTCCTCGACGATTCCAACCAGCCTGTTGGACCAAATGAGCCTGGTGAGGTGGTTATAACAAGTATAGGCGTAGAAGGAATGCCCTTGTTGAGGTTCAAGACAGGAGATATAGTTTATCATACAGATGAGCCATGCACATGTGGCCGTAATACAATGCGATTATCTTCAGTGATAGGACGTAAGAATCAGATGATAAAATATAAGGGTACCACTGTTTATCCACCGGTCCTTTTTGATATACTGGATAATCTTAGGGGTGTTGAGAATTACGTTGTGGAGGTCTCTACAAATAATCTTGGTACCGACGATATTAGAGTGCGTATTGGAACACGACAGCCGAGTGAGGCTTTTGAAAAACAGATAAAGGATTTGTTTAGGGCTAAGGTTAGAGTGGCTCCCTCTGTATCTTTTGAGACCGTTGAGGCTGTCAACGCAGTGCAATTTCCAGCAATGAGTCGTAAGCCAGTTAAATTCCTTGATTTGAGATAATGGTAATAGAGGAGTTTAAATCTCAAGTTCTGAACGACTATAAATTGGCATATGTAGGCTCTTTAATAAGTAAGGAGTGCGTAAATGTTGATTGTAGTGGTTTCGATGTCGCACAGGTCGCTATGTCTAAGTTTGTACAACCCATGGACAGGCATCTTTGCAGAGATGTGGATGTGACATATTCCTTAGCCTCAGGAGAGAGTGATGTCAGACGTTTGTTGAGTCAGCTTAAGAAGGCAAATTCAGTCTGTTCAGATTTCACAGATGTTTCTCTTAAGTTGGCCAAAGCTATGGCAAAAGGAAGGGATGTGAAGCAGAATACGTATGGGATTATTGTAACAACATTGTATGGGGAGGATTTTCTTGCAGGTGAATCGTTGCATCTGTTGCTTTCATCATGTCGTGAAAGACTGCCGTTGTCGATGGTAGTCTGGAACAATCTAAGCGATATGAAGAATGTGGCAATGTTGAAGGTTTTTTCAGGATTTTCGCAGATGCGTAGAGGAGATAAAACTTTAAATATGCAATCTGTCAAGTCAACAGATTATCCTGCTTTGTGTCGGACTTTTGAGCAGCAGTTTGAACTGACAAGAAATAGCGGAGTGCCATCGATAACCTTTGTTGAGAAGGCAGGAGATGATATTGTGAGTTTTGCCTCGTGGATGAATGAAAAAAAAATAGCGGAACCTGGAGTATTCAAAGCTGTTGAGGAGGCATGCCAGGAGGCTGTTAGCTCTCAGAAAGAATAGACAAGGGGGCTTATGTCGAATGTGGTAACGAGAGCGATTGTATTGTCGTCTATTAAGTATGGCGAGAGTTCACTTATTGTACAATTGTTCACCGAGAATTATGGGCGACAGAGTTTTATTTTGAGCAGTAAGAAAGGGGTCAGGATACATCAGGGTCACATCTCATTGATGCCACTTTCGATTGTGGAGGTAGTTATTGTAGATAACCAACATACTACATTGCGAAGAATTAAAGATGTACAGCCAACATATGTATTCAAGTTTATCCCTTTTGATTTGATAAGACGTTCGATAACGCTGTTTCTTGGTGAGTTATTCTATAGGTCGCTTCAAGAGAATGTGCCTGATCGCGGAGTATTTGAATTCGTGACTCACGTTATAGAGGCTCTGGATGGAGGAGTGGATGAAGGATTGCCGAATTTTCATCTTTATGTAATGTATAATCTTGTGAGGGTGCTTGGAGTAGCGCCCGACGTGTCAAATGGTAGTGAGAAGTACTTTGATTTGAGGGCTGGTAGTTATTCTGATATTATGCCATCGCATGTAGATTTCTTTATGGGGTATGATCTCGAACTTTGGAGAGGGGTAGAGAAATTAACGATAGAATCATTGAGAGAGTTTACACCCACTTCAGACGAACGACAGCGTATTCTGGAGATGCTGGAGAAGTATTATAGTTGTCATATACCCCAGTTTCAACCGCTAAAATCAAGAGAAGTATTGAAAATCGTGCTCAGATAGAAAACAATTTGTACAAGAGAGAAATAATGCGTAATATTGCACAATAAAAAGAATTCTGCTCGTGCGCATATCTTTGACATATATATACTTGTTCCTGTTTTGTTTCCTATGTAGCGCTGCTAATGGGGGAGGGGATGAATTTCCAGAGAATGAGGAGTCGGAATACTTAGTAGAGGATCCAATAGTAGCTCTGCAGGATTCGCTTGACATACACATGGGATTGCTCCAGGCTATAGCTGATGCCGATACGTTGTTGGCCGTGGCGCAAATCGAAGGTGATGAGTCTGCAATGAACTACGCATATAAGGGAAAAGTAGTTGCTCTGTTTAACGCGTCACAGTATGCAATGGCAATCGAGTGTTCAGAATTTATTGAGACACATGCAGATTCTTTGCACTTCCCCGAGACAGACTTGTTTACAGTCTCATTCATTAAGACATTGTCATATATCGAAATGGGAAAGTATCGCACAGCGATACGTATAGCTAAGGAGTTATATGAGAATGCAAATAATATTGACTTAGAGCGGGTCAGTGAAGTAGAAGTAATCAGAGCTAAGAGTAACGCCTTGCTGTGTATAGGATTGGCGAATAATGAGATGGGCCTGCCAGACGATGCTGTTGATAATATCAATAGGAGCGTAGATTTGATTCGTGAAGCGCGTTTGGAAAAAGAACTTAGTCTCAATATCGAAGATGCGCTGACCTATAGAATGCAGTGTTTAGTTGCGAGCTTGTCGCCAGAAGAGGCGTTGAAAGCAGTAGAACGTTACGATAAAGAACTTGACGAGTTTCAGCAAGAAGAGACAGGTGTTTTTCAAGGTGACTATTACCTACAGATGTACTTAGCGTATGTTGATGTATATGTAAGACTTGGTCGTTATCAGCCCGCACGAGATTATTTGCAGTTTGCCGATGAAGTTATAAGTGAGAATGACATTTCAAATGCCTTATTAGGAGAGGTGTATACAGTAAAGGCAAGTTATTATCGATTTACTGGAGATTCGCAAGTTGCTATAGCATATGCTGATTCAGCGATAAATCTTTTCAGGAATATCAAGAAACCAACTCTTGTAATGAAGTCTCTTTCATTGAAGATGTTGGCTCTGCATAATGCTTCAAGGCATTCAGAGGTGTATGACGTAGCAAATAAATTGATACAACTCAAAGACTCCTTTAATACTGAGGTGTTCAATTCATCGGTAGACGAGATGCAGACCATTCTGAATGTAGATCGTTTGGAGTCAGACAAGGCGAAGCTTAAATCGCGACTGTTGACAGGCGGTTTGGTAGTTGTTGTTCTTGTTTTGGCGACGATAGTTGGTTTTGTGGTTATGAAACGCCGGCAAGATGCTAAAGAGAAGAAGATGCTCTCCGAACAGCGCGAACAATTGCGCATTCAGGTTGCTGAGCAGACAAAAGAGTTGAGGCAGCAGAAAGAGACGATTGAAGAGGCCAACAAGAGTATTACAGACAGTATAACATACGCAAAGCGAATCCAGAACTCCATCTTACCTGATTTTAGTTTGTTTGTAGACGGCAATCTATCGGTAACCAGCGCTTTTGCCTTTTATTTGCCTTGCCACATTGTGAGTGGTGACTTCTATTGGGCTATGCGTAGAGAGCACTATACACTTATAGCATGTGTTGACTGTACCGGACACGGAGTGCCAGGAGCCTTTATGAGTATGATAGGTACAACAATTCTTGGTGATGTATGCCGGCAGGAACAATTGCCAGAACCATCAGAGATTCTTGAGCAGCTACATGACAATCTTGCGCGAGTCCTCAAGCAGAACGGAGAAGATGGGGCATGGGATGGAATGGATATAGCAATAATGTGTTTTGATAGTCAGGCAATGACAGTCAAACTCTCATCCGCATCAAGAACTTCCTATATATGTACGGAAGAGGGCGTTCAGGTAGATAAGGGGGTTAAGCGCGGAATTGGAGACAGGACATTGAGTCGCGAGATTCGACCATTCGAGACGACAACATATAATGTTAAACGAGGTGATGTAGTGTATATGACGACGGATGGATATCCAGATCAGTTTGGAGGACCACGAACTAAGCGCTTGATGGCTAAGGGAATTCAGTCGATAGTTGAAGAGGCTCGCTTATTGCCCTTTGAAGAGCAGAAAGATTTTATAGAGCACAAGTATTGGGAGTGGCGTGGCGAATGTGAGCAATTGGATGATATTACCTTTGTAGGAGTTCTTATTTAGTCATCATTAAAGCTAAAAATATTAAAATTCCAAGTTTTTTCTTGCTGACTTGTAGTTTGTTGCGATAAAGTGTGTATATTTGCACGTTCAAAAAGACATGGGTTCGGTATGTCTATTCGAAAAATAATAAAGAATAGATGTTAATGCGAATCTAATCTTTAATAAATTAACAAACAAATTAAAGTAATGCCAGGATTAATTGGAAGAAAAATCGGAATGACATCCGTTTTCAGTGCTGAGGGAAAGAATATTCCATGCACTGTTATCGAAGCTGGCCCTTGCCAAGTTACGCAGGTTAAGACTGTCGCAACCGATGGCTATGAAGCAGTTCAACTCGCATTTGACGAGAAGAAGGAGAAGCACACCACATCAGCGATGATGGGTCACTTCAAGAAAGCAACTGTAGCTCCACAGCGTAAGTTGGTGGAGTTTGATGGTTTCGAGAAGGAGCTCGCTCTTGGTGAGGCAGTGACAGTTGACATCTTTGAGGAGAACCAGTTTGTGGACGTGGTTGGTATCTCGAAGGGTAAAGGATTTCAGGGTGTAGTTAAGCGTCATGGCTTTGGCGGTGTAGGCGAGGCTACCCATGGTCAGCACAACCGTCTTCGTGCTCCAGGTTCAATGGGTGCATCATCTTACCCATCTCGCGTATTCAAGGGCATGCGTATGGCAGGCCGTACAGGTGGCGATCGTGTGAAGATCGAAAACCTGAAGATTATTAAGGTTATCCCAGAGAACAACCTTCTTATTGTGAAGGGAAGTGTTCCAGGGTGTAAAGGTTCATATTTAATTATCGAGAAATAATGGAGCTCAGCGTATTAAATAAGGAAGGAAAAGAGACAGGACGTAAGGTACAGTTGCCAGACGCTGTTTTCGCAGTGGAGCCTAATGACCACGCTATCTATTTGGACGTAAAGCAGTTTCTCGCTAATAATCGTCAGGGTACTCATAAGTCGAAGGAGCGTGCTGAAGTAGCAGGTTCAACTCGTAAGATTAAGAAGCAGAAGGGTACAGGTGGTGCTCGTGCAGGTGCATTAAAGTCACCAGTATTCATTGGTGGTGGTCGAGTTTTCGGACCACGTCCACGCAACTACTCTTTCAAGTTGAATAAGCAACTTAAGCAGCTTGCACGAGTTTCTGCACTCTCATACAAAGCAAAGGAACAGCAAATAATTGTTGTTGAGGACTTTGTAATGGAGCAGCCAAAGACAAAGGAGATTGTTTCAATGCAGAAGAATCTCAACACGTTCGGCAATCGTCAGTTACTTGTTCTGTCGGACTACAACGACAACATATTTGTATCATCTCGCAATATCGAGAAGAGCGAGGTTACCGTTGTAGCTGATTTGAATACTTATGACATCATGAAAGCAAAAAGCTTGGTATTCTTCGAGAGTGCTATAGCTTCTTTAACGCCTAAAAACGAAGAATAAAGATGAGCATAATAGTTAAGCCGTTGGTAACCGAGAAGGCAAATGCCATAACGGAGAAGAAGAACAATCGCTTCTCTTTTGTAGTTGTAAAGGATGCGTCGAAAGACGACATCAAGAAGGCGATTGAAGACCTCTATAATGTAAATGTGGAGAAGGTGAACACATTGATAGCTCCAGCAAAGCGTAAGAGTCGCTATACAAAGGCTGGCATGATCAATGGAAGTGTTCCTTCATACAAGAAGGCCATAGTAACATTAGCTGAGGGTCAGACAATTGATTTTTATAGCAATATCCAATAAGCAGAGATGGCAGTTAGAAAGTTAAAGCCCACAACACCTGGGCAGAGAAACAAAGTTATTGGTACGTTCGATACGATTACATCGAGCACACCAGAGAAGTCCTTGCTTCGCCCTCTGAAGAAGACGGGTGGTCGCAACAACACTGGCAAGATGACGATGCGTTATATTGGTGGTGGAAGTAAGAGGAAGTATAGAGTAATCGATTTTAAGAGGAATAAAGACGGTGTTCCAGCAGTGGTTGATTCTATTCAGTACGATCCAAATCGTAGTGCGAGAATTGCCTTGGTAGTTTATGAGGATGGCGAAAAGAGCTATATCCTTGCTCCAGCTGGATTGCAGGTAGGCCAGACGGTGATGTCTGGAGCTGATGCCGTTCCTGAAGTTGGAAACACACTTCCACTTAGTGTTATGCCTCTTGGTACTATAATCCATAATATAGAGCTCCGTCCAGGACAGGGAGGTATTATGGCTCGTAGTGCAGGTACATTCGCTCAGTTGGCTGCTCGTGATGGCGGTTATGCTGTGATTAAGTTGCCTTCAGGAGAGACACGTATGGTTCTCGTGGGTTGCAGGGCTACAGTAGGTACTGTAAGCAATTCAGACCATGCGCTTGAATCATCAGGTAAGGCAGGTCGCTCTCGTTGGCAGGGTCGTCGTCCACGTGTTCGTGGTGTAGTAATGAACCCAGTAGATCACCCAATGGGTGGTGGTGAAGGTCGCGCAAGCGGTGGTCACCCACGCTCACGTAAGGGTCTCTTGGCTAAGGGCTACAAGACACGTCGTCCAAAGAAGAGTACGTCGAAGTTTATCATTGAAAGACGTAAGAAGTAACACAGCGTAAGAAAAAAGAATTATGAGCAGATCATTAAAAAAAGGCCCATTCATCAGCATAAAGTTAGAGAAGAAGGTTCTTGCCATGAATGAAAGTGGTAAGAAGTCTGTTGTGAAGACTTGGTCGCGTGCGTCCATGATTTCTCCGGATTTTGTGGGTCACACGATAGCTGTGCATAACGGTAACAAGTTTATTCCTGTTTATGTGACAGAGAACATGGTTGGTCACAAGTTAGGAGAGTTTGCTCCTACACGTACATTCCGCGGTCATGGCGGCAACAAGAAGTAATGTGACTGCCTAAGTATTTAACTTTAAAGAAGAAACAAAAATGGGCAATAGAAAGAAAGTAGTTGCAGATGCTCGCAAAGAGGCGAATAAGTCGCTCTATTTTGCGAAACTTCGCAATGTCCCAACATCTCCTCGTAAGATGCGAATTGTTGCAGATATGATTCGTGGCAAGGAGGTATATTTGGCTCTTGATATGCTTAAGTTCTCGACAAAGGAGGCAGCTTCACGTATGGAGAAGCTTTTGCTCTCTGCAATCGATAACTGGAAGCAGAAGAATGTAGGTGCTGATGTAGAGAGTGCAAATCTCTATGTTAAGTCTGTAGCAGTTGACTCAGCTCGCATATTAAAGCGTCTGCGTCCTGCACCACAGGGTCGTGCGCATCGTATTCGTAAGCGTTCAAATCATGTAACGCTTTTCGTTGCAAGTAAAGAAACCACAACTGAAGAAAAATAAGAGCTAAATGGGACAGAAAGTAAATCCAATAAGCAATAGATTAGGTATCACGCGTGGCTGGGATTCAAGCTGGTTCGGAGGTAAGAATTTCGGTGATAAGCTTGTTGAGGACGACAAGATTCGCAAATACCTTAATGTACGTTTGGCAAAGGCTATGATTTCCCGTGTGGTTATCGAGCGTACTCTTAAAATGGTAACAGTGACAGTGTTTACAGCACGTCCAGGCATAATCATAGGTAAGGGAGGTCAAGACGTAGACAAACTCAAGGAAGAGTTAAAGAAGATTACAGATAAGGATGTTCAAATCAACATCTCTGAGGTTAAACGCCCAGATCTTGATGCAAACATCGTTGCTAACAATATTGCACGTCAGCTTGAGGGTCGTGTAGCTTATCGTAGAGCTATCAAGACAGCTATTGCATCAACAATGCGTAGCAGTGCTGAGGGAATCAAGATATTGATTAGCGGTCGTCTGAATGGCGCAGAAATGGCACGTGCCGAGATGTTTAAAGAGGGACGTACTCCTCTTCATACATTCCGTGCAGACATTGATTTCTGCCAGGCAGAGGCACGTACGAAGATGGGTTGCATTGGCATCAAGGTTTGGATATGTAAGGGTGAGGTTTATGGCAAACGAGATCTTACACTTAACATTGGTGGCAAAGAGGCTCAGTCTTCTAATAACTCAGGTTCTCGAAACGGCGATCGTGGTCCTAAGAGAAGAAAAACTAATAGTAAGTAATCATCTTTTAACTTTTGAACGATGTTACAGCCTAGAAAAGTAAAATACAGAAGGCCGCAGAAAGGCCGTGCGAAGGGATTCGCCCACAGAGGAACTGAACTCGCATTTGGTTCGTTCGGAATCAAAGCTCTTCAGACAATGTGGCTCACTGGCCGTCAGATAGAGGCTGCTCGTATCGCAGTTACGCGTTATATGCAGCGCCAGGGTCAGATATGGATACGTATATTTCCAGATAAGCCTATCACAAAGAAACCTGCCGATGTCCGCATGGGTAAAGGTAAGGGTAATCCAGAGGGATTTGTTGCTCCTGTTACCCCAGGACGTATACTGATCGAGTGTGAGGGTGTGTCATACGAGGTAGCCAAAGAGGCACTTCGTCTCGCAGCTCAGAAGTTACCAATTACAACAAAGTTTGTTGTACGTCGTGACTATGTTGAATCCCAAAATATTTAATTAAGATGAAAGTAGTAGATATCAAAGGGATGTCAGTAGCTGAGCTCAATGAGAAACTGGCAATCGAGCGTAGAGAGCTCCAGCAGTTGGAGCTTCAGCATGTTCTCTCTCCAATAGAGAACCCAATGAAGATACGTCAGAAACGTCGTGATATAGCACGAATGATGACAATTCTCAGCCAAAAACAATTAACAGAAAAATAACAAACGCGATGGAAGAAAGAAATCTTAGAAAAGAGCGCATCGGTATTGTCATCAGTGACAAGATGGATAAGTCTGTTGTTGTTGCGGTAGAGATACGCGAGAAGCACGCTATGTATGGAAAGTTTGTCAAGAAGACAAAGAAGTTCCATGTGCACGATGAGAAGAACGATGCTCATATAGGTGATACAATCCGTATCATGGAGACTCGTCCTTTGAGTAAAACAAAACGTTGGAGAATGGTTGAAATAATCGAAAGGGCTAAGTAAAAATGATACAGACAGAATCAAGACTCTCGGTAGCAGACAATAGTGGAGCTAAAGAGGTTCTCTGCATCCATGTTTTGGGTGGAAGCCTTAAAAAGTATGCCACAGTTGGTGACCGTATCGTTGTTACCGTAAAGAATGCTCTGCCTTCGAGCGATATGAAGAAGGGTACAGTAAGCAAGGCAGTTGTTGTACGTACCAAGAAAGAAATCAGACGTGCAGACGGTTCGTACATCCGTTTCGATGATAACGCATGTGTTCTCTTGAACAACGCAGGTGAGATGCGTGGTACACGTATCTTCGGTCCTGTTGCTCGTGAGCTACGTGACGGATATATGAAGATAGTTTCTTTGGCACCTGAGGTTATTTAATTGTAAATCGTTAGACAATGTCAAAGGTAAACATCAAAAAAGGCGATATCGTCATAGTTTTAGCTGGCGAAGACAAGGGTAAGGAGGGCAAAGTGCTCTCAGTTGACCCAAAGAAGAACCGCGCAGTTGTTGAGGGTGTGAACATGATGAAGAAGCACACCAAGCCAAGCGCAGGAAATCCTCAGGGTGGCATCGTAGAGAAAGAGGCCTCAATCGATTTGTCAAACCTCAATCTCAAGGATCCTAAGACAGGTAAACCAACACGTGTTAAAATCGTGTCTGAGGATGGTAAGAAAGTAAGAGTTTCCAAAAAATCAGGGGAGGAGATCAAATAATGACTTACGTTCCATCATTGAAAAAGGTATACGAGGAGCAGGTTGTTCCCGCCTTGATGAAAGAGTTCGGTTACACTACTGTTATGCAGTGCCCGAAATTGGAGAAGATCGTAATCAACCAAGGTCTTGGTGATGCGACAGCTGACAAGAAGATTATTGAGATTTCTCTTAAGGAGATTTCAGCAATCACAGGTCAGAAAGCAGTGGCAACCTTATCTAAAAAGGATATTGCTGGCTTTAAAGTTCGTAAAGGCAATGCAATTGGTGTTAAGGTTACACTTCGCCGAGCAAAGATGTATGAATTCTTAGAGCGTCTTATAAAGGTTGCTCTTCCGCGTATCCGCGACTTCAACGGTATCGGTGGCAAGATGGACGGAAGAGGTAATTACACCCTTGGCGTTACCGAGCAGATTATTTTCCCAGAAATTAATATGGATTCGGTTACAAAAATTCAAGGAATGAATATTACCTTTGTGACCTCAGCGAATACCGATAAAGAGGCGCAAAGCCTTTTGTCAAACTTCGGTCTTCCATTTAAGCGCAAATAAGTACTTAGAAATAAAACTTTTAGAAGTATAATATGGCTAAAGAATCAATGAAGGCTCGCGAGGTTAAGCGTGCTAAGTTAGTTGCCAAATATGCAGAAAAAAGAGCTCAGTTGAAGGCTGAGGGCAATTATGTTGCCCTTCAGCTTCTCCCAAAGAACTCATGCCCAATCCGCATGCACAATCGTTGCAAGCTTTCTGGTCGTCCAAAAGGTTATATGCGTCAATTTGGCATTTCGCGTATCGCATTTCGCGAGTTGGCATCAGCAGGTCTTATTCCAGGTGTGAAGAAGGCAAGTTGGTAAGAAACATTTTATTTAAGTATTAAATATTGTCGTGCTACTGCGCGATCAATTTAAACTTTACATTTTTATGGTTACAGATCCAGTATCAGACTTCCTGTCACGTATCAGGAATGCCATTATGGCAAAGCATAGGGTCGTTGAGATCCCTGCTTCGAACTTGAAGAAAGGAATAACAAAGATTCTTTTTGATAAGGGTTATATCCTTAACTACAAGTTCATTGATGACAATAAGCAAGGTGTCATCAAGATTGCTCTCAAGTATGATCAGCAGACACGTGTTTCTGCTATCAAGGCTTTGAAGCGTGTTTCAACTCCAGGTCTTCGTAGCTACGCAGGCTATCGTGATATGCCTCGAGTATTGAACGGTCTTGGTATTGCTATTGTATCAACCTCAAAAGGTGTTATGACCGATAAAGAGGCTCGTGCAGAGAAGATCGGTGGTGAGGTATTGTGCTACGTTTATTAATAGAGGAGGAAAAGAAAGATGTCAAGAATTGGTAAATTGCCGGTTTCTATACCTTCGGGTGTAAGCGTAGAGGTTAAGGATAACGTCGTTAAGGTCAAGGGCCCTAAGGGCGAGCTCATGCAGAGTGTAAATCCTGCCATCTCGTTGAAGATTGAGAATAACGAGATTGTATTTGAGTGCTCAAATCCTAATGACAAGCAGATTCACTCAATGCATGGTCTTTATCGTGCTTTGGTAAACAACATGGTTGTAGGTGTATCTGAGGGTTACAAGAAGCAGATGGAGCTTGTAGGTGTTGGTTATCGTGCAACATCTCAGGGGCAGATGCTTGAGTTGTCACTCGGTTATTCACATGCAATCAACTTTGAGCTTCCTAAAGAGGTTAAAGTTGAGGCCGTGACCGACCGTAAGAGCAACCCAATCATCACAGTTGAGTCGATAGACAAGCAACTGCTTGGTCAGGTTTGTGCTAAGATTCGTTCTTTCCGTGCACCTGAACCTTATAAGGGCAAAGGTATTCGTTTTGTTGGTGAAGAGATTCGTCGCAAGGCTGGTAAGTCTGCTAAAGTTTAAACCGGTTAACATTTAATATTATGGCTTTTTCTAAAATAGATAGAAGAAACAAGATTAAAGCACGTATCCGGTCTAAAGTTTCCGGTACTGCTGATTGCCCACGTATGACAGTTTTCCGTAGCTGTAAGTATATCTACGTACAGCTCGTTAACGACCTTGAGGGCAAGACACTTGCCTCTGCAAAGTCAACAGATTTGAAGGACTTTACAGGTGACAAAACAGCTGCAGCAGCAGAGGTTGGTAAGCAAATCGCAGCAGCAGCTAAAGCTGCAGGCATTGAGTCTGTTGTTTTCGACAGAAATGGTTATTTGTATCATGGCCGAGTTAAGTCTCTCGCAGATGCAGCTCGCGAAGCAGGCCTTAAATTCTAATTACAATGGCAGGAGATATAAAAAGAGTAAGAACAACTAACGACCTGGAGCTTCAGGATCGTTTGGTAGCAATCAACCGCGTTACAAAAGTAACCAAAGGTGGTCGCGCATTTAGCTTTGCTGCTATTGTAGTTGTAGGTGATGGCAAAGGTGTTGTAGGATGGGGTCTTGGTAAGGCTTCTGAGGTTACTGCAGCTATTGCCAAGGGAGTTGAGTCTGCTAAGAAGAATCTTATTAAGGTTCCTCTTATCAATGGAACACTTCCTCACGAGCAACTCGCTTCTTTCGGAGGTGCAAAGGTATTCATGAAACCTGCCTCTAAGGGTACTGGTCTGACATGTGGCGGTGCCATGCGTGCAGTACTTGAGTCTGTAGGTGTTCAGGATGTCCTTGCAAAGTCTAAGGGTTCATCTAACCCTCACAACCTTGTAAAGGCAACAATTGCAGCTCTCGGTGAGATGCGAGATGCCTATACAGTTGCACAGCAGCGTGGTGTTTCACTTGATAAGGTGTTCAATGGTTAATTTTTAATATCTAAATCAATGGCAAAAATCAAAATCAAGCAGGTTAAGAGTGCTATAGGTGCTACAGCCGCACAGCGTAAGGTTCTTGTTGCTTTAGGTATTAAGAAGATGCAGCAAGTTGTTGAGAAGGAGGAGAACCCTGCAATTCTCGGTATGATTGCTAAGGTTCAGCACCTTGTATCAGTTGAAAAGTAGTCTCGAACATAATCTTTTAGTCAAAAATGAATTTGAATAATTTACAGCCGGCTAAAGGTTCTACACACCATGAGAAGCGTATCGGTCGTGGTGCCGGTTCGGGTCATGGTGGTACAAGTACCCGCGGTCAAAAGGGCGCTAAGTCGCGTTCTGGCTATCATAAGAAGTTCGGTTTTGAGGGTGGTCAGATGCCTATTCAGCGCCGTCTTCCAAAGTTCGGTTTCAAGAACATCAACCATAAGGAGTACAAAGCTATCAATGTAGGTGTTCTCCAAAGTCTTTCAGAGCAGTATAATATCACTACATTCACAGCTGAAACATTCGTTCAGTTGGGTTTTGTAGGGGAGAAAGAGCTCGTTAAGATTCTCGGTGGTGGTGCGCTCACAGCTAAACTCGAGGTAAGTGCTCATGCATTCTCTCAGAGTGCTCAGGAGGCTATCGAGAAGGCTCAAGGTTCTATCGTTAAATTGTAACCGAGATGAGAAGACTGATCGAAACCATTCGCAATATTTGGAAGATCGATGAGTTGAAAAACAGGATCCTGGTAACACTGGGATTCCTGTTGATTTATCGACTCGGATCGTATGTGGTTTTACCAGGTGTAAATCCACAGTATCTGGAGGCTCTTGAACAACAGACCAGCGATGGTGTCTTAAGTCTTCTGGATATGTTCTCTGGTGGTGCATTCTCTAATGCTTCCATCATGGGCTTGGGTGTGATGCCTTACATCTCTGCCTCTATCGTTGTTCAACTTCTGGGTATGGTTATCCCTTATTTCCAGAGATTACAACGTGACGGAGAGAGTGGTCGTCGCAAGATTAACCAGATTACTCGTCTCTTGACAGTAGTAATCCTTATTTTCCAGGCTCCTTCTTATTTGGCTAACCTCCACTACAAGTTGCCTGCAGAGGCTTTCGCTGTAAATGGATGGTTATTCAATCTGTCTAATACGATAATTCTTACTGCAGGTACCATGTTTGTTATGTGGCTTGGTGAACGAATCACAGACAAGGGCATCGGTAATGGTATTTCTCTCATAATCATGATTGGTATCATTGCAAGATTGCCTCACGCACTTGTAGCAGAATTTACAGACAAGCTTTTCTCAAACGCTAATGGTGGTTTGGTGATGTTGCTTCTCGAGTTCCTGATTCTTTTCTTCGTATTCGTTGGAACAATCATGCTCGTTCAGGGAACACGTCGAATCCCGGTGCAATATGCAAAGCGCATTGAGGGTAACAAGCAGTACGGTGGCGTTCGTCAGTATATCCCTCTAAAGGTTAATGCTGCAGGTGTTATGCCAATCATTTTCGCTCAGGCTATTATGTTCTTGCCAGTTACTTTCATCGGCTTCATCAATCAAGAGTCTGCAACAGGTTTCGCAGCTACATTCTCGGATTTTACCGGATTCTGGTATAATCTTGTATTTGCACTCCTGATTATTGTATTTACCTACTTCTACACTGCTTTGATTTTCAACCCTCAGCAGATGTCGGAAGAGATGAAACGTAATAATGGTTTCATCCCTGGTATTAAGCCTGGAAAGAAGACCGCAGAGTATATCGACTCTATCATGTCGAAGATTACTCTTCCTGGTTCTGTATGCTTGGCTATAGTAGCAATCCTTCCAGCCTTTGCAACTCTTGCAGGTGTTGAGTCTTCATTCGCTCAGTTCTATGGCGGTACATCTCTTTTGATTCTTGTTGGCGTTGTACTTGATACTCTCCAGCAGATTGAGAGTCATTTGCTAATGCGCCATTATGACGGACTTATGAAGTCTGGCAGAATTATGGGGCGTAACGTTGGTGCTGCAATGCATTAAGATTTCTATTGAGAAATAAAATAAAAGCCACTCTGAGTTTTTCAGGGTGGTTTTTTATTTGTATAGTCGCAATTCTTAGTTATTATTACTACTTTTGAATTTGCAAGAAGCTCTTTTGTGCAGGTTTATTATTACTTGTATGACAAGATGCGTCTCTTATTATTAATTCTATCTTATATATGTTTAGAAGAATATTAGTTTTTATCTTTTTTGTTCTTGCCTATTTCCCCTTTGAGGCCTTTGCAAAAGATGACCAGACTATTGTGGTTACTCCTGTTTCTCAAGATGCCGATGCTGCAAATGGCGGTATTATTTATGCTTTGCCTAAGACGGTTTTTCGTGTGCGGATAGATGCACAGTTGACAATAGAGAAGGCAGGACCTTTCTATAAGTACTCCAACAAGTATCTTAATCTGACAGATGTTATAACGCAGGATTCTAAGTCGTGGAAGATTGTCTCTGCCTCTGTAGAAGCCATATCTGTTCCAGATTTTTCTAATCGATATAAGATATCAGCTACTCCCACGGCTATATTCCCTTCTGTAATACTCAATAGGGATGGTATTTTATGTGGCATAAATACTTCAAAATCACTAAAAGAGGTTGGGCCTCTATCAGATGTAAAGGTGACAGATTCTTATCTGTCATTCGATGACATTCAACTTGATCAGTCTGTCTTGACTAAGACATCAACTGCAGCTATGGCGGAGCAGGCAGCACAGGCTATTTATCGACTTAGAGAGAAGCGCCTTGCTATCCTTGGTGGAGAGGAGAGTACTATCTTGTCGGACGCTGGCTCATACGACCGCGTCTTGTCAGAGTTAGACAGGATAGAGAAGGAACATGTTTCGTTGTTTATAGGGAAAAAACAAGTTTTTACCGAGACCCGCTACTTTGAAGTTGTTCCTGACCCGCAGGGTGAGATGTCTATGGTTGTTGTAAGGTTCTCTGAGAAGGAGGGTTTCGTAGACGCTATGAATCTGGCAGGCAAGCCTATTTATATGGACTGGTCGTTTAATACCGATTCTCATGTAAATCAATATCCAGAGGGTTCTAAACAACGTAAGAATGCACCAGTAATAGGATTGCGATATATTATTCCTGCGCAGGTAGACGTAAAAATATTAGATCGCAATATTCTTATTGCGGAAAAGACTTTGTATTGTACTCAGGGAGGACAGGTAGCATCCTTGCCTGCCTCAATCCTTAGTCAGCCAAATGTGAAAATAGAATTTGACCCTATAACTGGTAGTTTGTTATCTATCAAGAGCGGTTCAAAAGAATCAAATGATAATACTAAGAAGAGATGAAGCCAGAGTTATTGTGGAAAAATTTTAAATCGCTATGCGATATACCTCGTCCTTCTAAACATGAGGGGCGTGCACTTGACTTTATAGCTCAGTATGGACGTGATCTTGGGTTAGATGTGCTGAGAGATCCTATAGGAAATGTGATAATACGTAAGCCAGCTACCCCTGGTATGGAAAACTGTCCAGGTGTTATTCTTCAAGGTCATGCTGATATGGTGCCTCAGAAAAGGCCAGAGTCGAGTCATGATTTTTTGAAAGACCCAATAGAGATGGTAGTCGATGGTGATTGGATTAAAGCCAACAATACAACTCTTGGCGCAGATAATGGTATAGGTGTCTCAGCAGCTATGTCCATTCTTGCTGATAAGGATGTGGAGCATGGACCGCTTGAAATTCTTGTGACGACGGACGAGGAGACAGGGATGACTGGTGCTATAAACCTTCAGCCTGGTTTGTTGCATGGCTCAGTATTGCTTAATCTCGATTCAGAAAAGGAAGGCGATATCTACATAGGGTGTGCAGGTGGACAGGATATTACAGCAACATTTACAGTGGAATATGTTGAGACCGCATCAGAAGATATCGCTTACAAGGTGATGATTTCAGGGTTGCGTGGCGGTCATTCGGGTATGGATATAAATATAGGTGTTGCCAATGCAAATAAACTGCTTGTACGATTTCTAAAGTTTGCAGCTGCAAATTTTGAGGCGATGTTGGCAGATATTCAGGGAGGAACACTGCGCAATGCTATTCCGAGAGATGCTTATGCTATTCTGACAATTGACTCTGAAGATGCGGATGAGTTTGTGGAAATGGTAGCTGAGTTTAATGATATGCTCAGGGAAGAGTATGACGGTGTTGAGCCAGATATGCTTCTGTCATGTGAGATTGTTAAGTCACCAGAAAAAGTTTTCTCAGAGATGTCTACTGATGATGTCATAAATGCTTTGCAAGGATGCCCTGATGGCGTTGTGCGTATGAGTCCATCAATCAAGGGCTTGGTGCAGACATCTTCAAATCTGGCTTCCGTATCAACAAAGGACGACAAGGTTGTGGTGAATTTCTTAATTCGCAGTGCCAGTGAAAGCGAGAAGGAGAATCTTTCGTCTACGATTGAGAGTGTTATGCGCCTTGCGGGGGCTACTGTTGAGATTGATAATGGTTATCCGGGATGGCTTCCAAACCCTCAGTCGCCTATTCTGCGTATTGTTGCTGATACATATCGCAATCTTTACAACCAAGAACCCTCTATTATGGCAATTCATGCTGGGCTCGAGTGCGGCATTATGGCGGGCATTTACCCAAAGTGGGATATGGTATCGTTCGGCCCTACAATCGAACATCCTCACTCGCCAGACGAGCGTGTGAATGTCCCCTCTGTTGAGAGGTTTTATGAATTACTCAAAGAGGTGCTGAAACGTGTGAAGTAAGTTTACAAAATAACTCTATCTTTGCAATAATTATTGCAATCATCTTATGGTCGACCTCAAAGAGAAGTATAAGGACTTGCAGCCACTACCGTGTGGCTTTCAGGATTTTGAGATAATCAGGTCCAACGGCTTGATCTATGTCGATAAGACAGGGTATATCCATAAACTGGCGAGTGACAAGAATGGGTTCTGCTATTTTCTTGGTCGTCCGCGTCGCTTCGGAAAATCGTTGTTTCTCTCATCGTTGGAATGCTTCTTCAA
>JABUTU010000032.1 GCA_021443545.1 Marinilabiliaceae bacterium
AGAAGCCTCAACGGTTAAAGGTTATTCTGACCTTTTGAAAGAGATTGATGACCTTAAAGCAGACTCAGTCTCTTTGGCTCAAGACAATGAGAAGTTAAAAGAAAAGTGTGATACATTAAAAGAGTTTTATTACTTACAAAAAGGTCAGCTTGTCGATCTCGGACTTAAAAGCGGTACCCTTTGGGCAGCCTACAATGTCGGAGCAACCAAGCCAGAAGAGTATGGTTCCTATTTCGCATGGGGTGAGACAGCAGAAAAAGCGCAATACACTGAGCAAACCAGCGATTGGTATGATAAAAAAGAAGATAATCTTAAAGATAACGGTGTAATTGACGACAAAGGTAACCTCACTGCTGAATACGATGCAGCGACTAAAAATTGGGGCGAGGATTGGAGAATGCCTACGTTTGATGAAATTGTAGAATTACTTGACTTGAACAATGAGAACCAAGTAATTAATGGCGTCAAAGGTCGTATCTTCTACGGAGACAATGGTAACACATTGTTTCTTCCCTTTGCTGGCGACTATTATAATCAAACACTCTACGGAGTGGATGAATACACCTACGGTTGGTCGGCTACGTTTTACGAGAAGAATAATGCAAACACAGCGTGCCTCATGACAGTGACCTATAAAACAGTATACAATGGCAACTTAAATCGCTCTCACGGACGCTCCGTCCGCGCAGTGCTAAAGACTAAAAAGTGAACTTGTTTCCCGCATTCGATTCATTGATTCATTAAGGCGGGTTTTATAGAAAAATCCTTGCATGCAGAATGCTTGCAAGGATTTTTTTGTCGATGTTGTCGTTATAACGTTATTACGAAACAACGAAATTGTCAAAATTAACAAAAGACTATAAATCAACAAAAAAAGGCTGTGTCAAATCTCTGACATAGCCTCTTTTTGTCTAACCTGTTTCCAGTCTTTATCTCATAAAGTAGAAGACTGCAGCTCCCGCGAGGTACCCAATCAATGCAAGCAGACTGATGCGCTTGAGGTACCAAACGAAGTCAATTTTCTCCAGACCCATGGCTGCAACACCCGCTGCAGAGCCGATGATGAGGACACTGCCTCCTGTGCCTGCACAGTATGCAAGCATCTCCCAGAAGGGACCGTCAATATCGAAAAATGGACTGCCTGGCAAAACATCGTACATGCCCATAGCTCCTGCAACAAGAGGAACATTGTCGACTATCGACGAAAGCAAACCAATTGTGAGGTTTATCGCATATATATTGTTGTTTGTGACATTGTCAAGCCATCCTGCAAACTGCGATAGTATGCCGACTGACGAGAGGGCTCCTACTGCAGCGAGAATGCCGAGGAAGAACAGAATCGTCGGTATATCAATGTGTGCAAGTATCTTCTGAACTGTCAGCTTGTTGCGGATGCTCTTGCCTCTGTTGCGATGCATGAACTCGGTAACACCCCAGACAATACTCAGGCCAAGAAGCATCCCCATATATGGAGGAAGGTGCGTGAGCATCTTGAATGGCGGTACCATCAGAAGCATCAGAAGACATAGCACAAGTATGTTCATACGCATCTCGCGTGAGGTCGTTATCTGCTCTGTCGTGTCTATCTCAGGTCGCGTTACCTCGCCCTTCATTGTGAACGACAATATGATGAGCGGAATAAGAAGTGTTACAAAACTTGGTAAAAAGATTGCCGACATGATGTTGACAGCTGAAATCTGTCCTCCAATCCAAAGCATGATTGTCGTTACATCTCCAATCGGACTCCATGCTCCTCCAGCATTGGCCGCTATGACCATGACTCCCACGAATGTCCAGCGGGTCTCCTTGTCATCTATGAGCTTGCGCAAGAGGGCCATTATAACGATGATTGTTGTGAGGTTATCGAGCACTGCCGACATAAAGAATGTCAGTATGCTGACAATCCAGAGTAGCTTTACCTTATTGGTGGTGTGTATGGAGTTCGTAATGATGCTGAAACCACTGTGCGAATCGACAACTTCTACAATTGTCATGGCTCCCATTAGAAAGAATATTGTCTCTGAAATCTCAGCCAAATGGTGACTAAGTTCGCCGAGAATAAATTCTTTTGGGTTGTTGCCCTCAACCCAGTTGGGGCTGAACTGGAAATCGGCACTGGTGTTTGCCATCATGATGTAGATGGCCCATAGCATGACACCAATAAAAAGTGCTGGTGCCGCCTTGTTGATTTTCATCGGGTGTTCTAATGCTATGCCCGCATAGCCTACAAAGAACACAAAAAGCATTAAGTAAATCACTTTGGTAATATATTTAGAGTTTTATTTTTTTAATAGCGTTATCTGTTTGACTCGTATGTCGTTGATTGGACGGTCGTCTGCCTTGACAGGCTGCGATGCTATCTTGTCAACTACATCCATGCCACTTGTTATCTCTGCAAATATCGTGTAGTCCCCATCAAGGTAGGGAGCTCCTCCTATCGTGGTGTATGCTCTTCTTTGCGCCTCGGTGAAGTGCTTGCCATACTCCTTCTCGATATCATTGAGTTCCTGTTCGGTGAAGACTCGCCCCGAGACAATATAGAACTGCGAACCATCTGAACGATTATTCTTATTGCGGTCTTGTGGGAGCTTGGATGATGCCACCATGCCTCGTTTGTGGAATAGCCCTGGCACTATGTGCATCGGCAGGGTGTAACCAGGACCTTGCCATCCCACAGGGTCGTCGTTCTTAGCATGCTTGCTGTCGGCAGCTCCTGTTTGTATCAGGTAGTTTGGCAATACTCTGTGTATCAGTAGGCTGTCGTAGAAGTGGTCGTAGATGAGATGTATTATATTGTCTCTGTATTCTGGTGTTTCATCAAACAATCGCATCGTGATATTCCCCATCGTCGTTTCAATCAAAACGCCTCTGATGCTGGACGCTGACGGGTATTTCTTGTTCGTTTTTAGTCGTAGTTCATATATGTTTTCATGACTGTCGCTGATGCGTTGCGATATATTTGATATGTATCGTGATGGTATCAGATGGTTGTTCTCTCCTGCGACTCCTCTCAGATTCCCATCTTTGTCAAAAAGCGCCGTGCCTATCGTGAGCGCCGTGCTAATTGTCATATCTTCGTTGATGCTAAGAGTCGTCTTGAGCATCTTCTTGCTTTTGTAGTCGAGGGAGTAGAGTGTGTCGTTGCACGATAATGGCAATGTGTCGATGGGTGGAATCTTATCGTTCTGCAGACGTCTCTCAACACGGAGCGCCACCAGGTCATTATCGATATCGTATGCAGTATAGCCGAATATGTTGAACGCCTGATTGCTGTCCATGGCGTTTAGTTTTGCTTTTAAGGCTCCCTTAACCCACGACATGGGAGTCACAACGATGTCGGGTGCTATGTAGACGGCATTGCCCCCATCAATCTTCGCACCATAGATGTCGTACGTAGTGATTCTGGCCATCGCCGAGAGGTTGCGTGAGTAGTATGTCTGACGTGTAGTCTGCTTATTGCTATCTCCTTCTTGTGTTGCTTTGTCGGTTTGACAGGCATCGCAAACAAGGACTACTACGACGAAGATAATATTCAATACTCTCAGCTTCATTCCTCGTCTATGGTTATGGATATCTTGACATCCGTCAAGGGACGGTCGTTCTTATCGACCTTCAGGTTGTTGATTTTCTTGAGAACTTCGATGCCTAACGTGATTTGACCGAAGACAGTATATTCGCCATCGAGTTCAGGTGTTCCGCCCGCTGTTGTATATGCTTCTCTCTGTTCTGGTGTGAACTCTTTATAACCAGAGATGCGATATTCAAACTCCATCTTCTCTTTTATCTCAGTAGCCAATGCATTATATGCCTTCTTGTCGCTCGTTTTCAGACGTGCTAACTCTTCACGATGGGGCACAAGGAACTGCTCCTTGATGCGTCTCTTGATGGGGTTGTTGATGGCTTTCTCCATCTTTGTCAGTATACTGTCGGGGTATGTCCTACCACGTACTATGTAGAATTGTGATATGTCGCTCGTCTTGAGCATATTCACTTTGTCGGGTTGACGCGGTGCGCATAAGGCTCCTAACTTATGAAAGTGCTTATTGGAAAATTCAGAATCGATATTGACAGCTTCGTCTCCATAGCCGATATGCTGACCAGGTTTCGCATTGCGTGAGTCGGAGGAGCCTCCTTGTATGACAAAGTTCTTGACAACACGATAGAATAGTGTCCCATCAAAATGCTTTTTGCGGACAAGTCGCAGAAACTCATCTCTGTGTTTTGGTGTGTCGTCATACAGAACTGCACGCATATCACCGTAATTGGTGTGTATTGTGATATGGTATGTCTGCGCCAACCCTATAGAATTCTCGGTAAGAGTGATAAGTATCAATATTAGTATGGCGCGTATAGTCTTCACGTTACTCTATTATTTGCATTGTCATCCAGATATCGGTTGCAGGGCGGTCTGCTGGTTTGTAGACTGGTTGTTCTGCAATCTTGTCAATCACGTCGAGTCCCTCAATAACCTCGCCAAATATAGTGTAGTTGCCATCGAGGTGTGGTGTTCCGCCTATCGTGGTGTAGACCAGACGTTGTTCGTCTGTATAGTGAAATTCTCCCATCTCTGAAAGAGTCTCCTCGACCTTCTCTATAATCTTTATCTGCAGCTCCATCAGTTCGTTTTGCATGCCTTGACTCTGATAGTACTTAAGTGAATCTGCATATTGAGGCTGTATCTTGTAGAAGATCTCCTGTCTTAAGGTGTTGTTGATGCGTGTCTCCAACTCTCCTAAAATGCTATCTGTCAGGATGCCTCCCTGTACGATGTAGAACTGTGAGCCAGACGATTTCTTGTCAGGATTGACATGGTCTGGTTTGCGTGCAGCGGCAAGAGCTCCTTTTTTATGAAAATGGGCCGGGTGTACTATCTCTGCCTCTATGTCGCCCCCTATCTGGTTGCCCCCAAGCTGTTGTTGGATACTGGCGTTGCGCGAATCAGGGTCGCCACCTTGTATCATAAATCCTTGGATGACACGATGAAACAGAAGTGAGTCGTAGTCGTGATTTCTGACAAGTTTGAGAAAGTTATCGCGATGAATGGGGGTGTCGTCGTATAGACGTACAACCATAGAGCCATACGGGGTCTCAATGCGTACCAACGAAGAGCCTTCGTGGTTACATGCAGAGGCAATCCAACTAATCAGTGAGACAAATAGTATGAGACGTATGACCTTCATGTCGGCGTGTATAGTGTTTTTAGCGACACAAAAGTATATAAAAAAACCAGACCTTCAAAGAGAAAGTCTGGTTTCTTTGGTGTACTTATATATGTTTCTATATATAACTTCTGTTGAGAATTATCCTAAGTAGCTCTTGAGAAGTTTGCTACGTGAGTTGTGGCGTAGACGGCGGATGGCTTTCTCCTTAATCTGTCTGACGCGCTCGCGTGTCAGACCAAAACGCTCGCCAATCTCCTCGAGTGTCATCTCCTGGCATCCTATGCCAAAGAATAGTTTAACGATGTCGCTCTCTCTGTCAGTGAGTGTCGAGAGGGCACGCTCTATCTCGCGGGCAAGCGACTCGTTCATCAACTGACGATCAGCATTCGGGGAGTCGTTATTGACAAGGACATCAAGCAAATTGTTGTCTTCTCCCTCTACGAATGGAGCATCTACCGATATGTGACGTCCTGAGACACGAAGCGTGTCGGCTACCTTGTCGGCGGGCAACTCAAGCTGGTCTGCCAGCTCCTCTGCTGATGGTCGACGTTCGTTCTCCTGCTCAAATTTTGAGTATGCCTTATTAATCTTATTAAGTGAGCCTACTTGATTGAGCGGCAGACGTACGATGCGCGACTGCTCTGCTAATGCTTGAAGAATACTTTGGCGTATCCACCACACAGCGTATGAGATGAACTTGAATCCGCGTGTCTCATCGAACTTCTCAGCAGCCTTAATGAGACCTAAGTTGCCCTCGTTTATCAAGTCGGGGAGTGAGAGACCTTGATTCTGGTATTGCTTGGCTACAGAGACGACAAAACGCAGATTAGCACGCGTCAACTTGTCAAGCGCAACCTGGTCGCCCTGCTTGATACGTTGTGCCAACTCTACCTCTTCTTCTACTGTGATTAACTCCTCTCTACCGATTTCTTGCAAATACTTGTCAAGCGACGCGCTCTCGCGGTTCGTTATCGATTTTGTAATCTTGAGTTGTCTCATTCTGCTGTCCTTCTATTGTTTGAATGCTGTGGAACTCTATTTCGATTAAAATTATGGTCTCAATGCGACTCTTTGCCCTTTTACGTAGAGAGGCGGACCTTTTGTTTCAAAAATCCACCTCCCAGGCTCTTATTTAATAATATTTAACAATAGATGTGACTTTGGTTATTCAGACTTCGTCGAGGGCTTCTGAGACATTTATCACATAATCTCCGAGTTCCTCGCACTCTTGCAGAATATCGGTGAAGTATACACCCATCTCGTAGGGGTATAGGTTATTCTTGACACTTTCGAAGTTCTCGGCTTTCTCCTGATTGCGGTAGGCATTGATATTGCTTTCGCATTCGTTGGCAGCGGCTATGTCGCACGAGTAATCATCGTTGCTCAGGTTGTCGACCATGACGTTTAGCGCCTTCTCTATAATGTCGAACATGAGTTCTATCTTACTCTTCAACTCTGGTGTGAATTCCATCTTCTGACTCCTGACGCGGTTGAGTATTCTCGCAACTGAATAGTTGGCGTCACCAATGCTCTCTATCTCACCGACTATCTTAAGCATTGCCTTGTTGCGACTGCGGCCGAGGTCTGATAGTTTGCCTTGGTTAACCTTGCTCAGGTAGCTCGCTATCTCCATTTCGACATTGTCACTTATTCTCTCATATTTCTCTATGCGGGCATATATCTTTTCGAAATCGGCGTCTGTCACATCCTCTTTTGTCAGGCTACGGACAAAGCCAAACATCTTCCTGGTGTGTGTGGCAAAGAATGATATCTCCTTCTTCGCCTGAAGCTGTGAGAGCTCGGATGTCGAAAGCATGCCTGTCGTGATGAAGCGCAGGTGAAACTCCTCTTCCTCCTCTTTGCCCTTTGGTAGTAGCGTCATCACTATGCGTTCTATAAATCTCGTGAACCAGATGAATATAAGGGCATTGGATATGTTGAATATGGAGTGGAATACAGCTAAGGCAAGGGGAATCTCTTCAATATTTGTGCGTGGAGAGGAGCCTGAGATGTAGACTGTGACGTACTCGACAAGGTCGGTAAAAGGGTAGAATAATATGAGCAGCCATAGGATGCCTATGAGGTTGAAGACGAGGTGCACGAGGGCTGCGCGTCGTGCCGATATGTTGCCGACGCTGGCTGCTATGTTGGCTGTCACTGTGGTTCCGATATTCTCGCCCATGACCATTGCTGCTGCCATCTCGAAGGGAATCCAGCCCTGCGAGCACATGACGAAGGTTAGGGCCATCGTGGCACTCGATGACTGTATGACGATGGTAAGAACTGTGCCTATCAGCAGGAATAGTAATATCGATAGATATCCGTTCTCCGTGTAGCTTTGCAGAAAACTAAGAATGTCGGGCGAGTTGCTGATATTCGGGACGGAGGCCTTGAGAAAGTCAAGTCCCATGAAGAGCAGCGAGATACCCATTAAAAACTCTCCCCATGAATGTAGTGTGTTGCGTTTTGAAAATATTAAAGGTAACGCTATGCCAATGGCTGGAAGAGCTAACGCTGATATGTCGGCAGAGAATCCTAAAATCGATATTATCCAACCAGTCACCGTTGTTCCTATGTTGGCTCCCATAATGACGCCTATCGACTCCGAAAGGGAGATGAGACCTGCATTTACAAAACTGACTACAAGAACTGTTGTCGCCGATGACGATTGGATTACTGTCGTTACCAAAAAGCCTGTCAGAAGACCGAAGAAACGGTTGGAGGTCATGACTCCCAATATATCCTTGAGTTTGGAGCCAGCAACCTTTTGAAGGGCTTCCGACATCATCTTCATGCCAAACAAAAACATCGACAAGGAGCCGACAAGTCGTAGAAAATCGTAAAATGAATAGTCCATATTTTCTCTTGTTATATGCTGATTATATTACGTTTTAAATACTTTTTTTGTTTCGTGTGATTTTGGCATGGATATTGTATACTGTTTAATGCGTTTTTTTCATAATTTAGAGTTTTATTTGGTTAAGGAATACTCCAAGGCGCCGGGAAGGTGCTTTGGAGTTTTTCATTAAAAAGATTATTTCATATTGACGTGTTAAAAAATGTTCATTATCTTTGTTCTCTAAATAACACAATACAACAAAATTTGAAATGGCAAATAATGCAGAACATGGAAGTAAGGCATACCTATTCAGTATAGTTTTGGTTGCCGTATTAGGAGGATTGCTGTTCGGTTATGATACGGCAGTAATCTCCGGAGCAGAGAAGGGTCTTCAGGCATTCTTCATGAGTGCATCTGATTTTACCTATACTGATTTTTGGCACGGCTTTACAAGCTCAAGTGCTCTTATAGGATGCATCATAGGTAGTGCAATCTCAGGTCTTCTCGCCTCTAACTGGGGACGCAAAAAGTCGCTCATATTCGCAGGCGTGATGTTCTTCGTCTCAGCATGGGGGTCTATGTATCCTGAGACGATGATTCTCCCTCAAGGAGAGGCAAACATCACTCTTTTAGTTGTCTTCAACATCTATCGTGTAATAGGTGGCGTCGGCGTCGGTTTGGCATCGGCTGTGTGTCCGATGTACATCGGTGAGATTGCTCCAAGTAGCATACGTGGAATGCTCGTCAGCTGGAACCAATTTGCTATAATCTTCGGTCAGCTCGTTGTCTACTTCGTTAACTTCTATATCCTCGGCGACCATGTGGCTCCTGCTATCGAGAGCGTGGGTGAGGGTATAAATAAGATTGTAAACGGACCCGAAGCTGCTTGGGCAATCGAGACGGGCTGGAGATATATGTTCGGTTCCGAAATGGTTCCTGCAGGTCTCTTCGCCATCCTTATATGCTTCGTGCCTGAGACTCCTCGTTACCTCGCCTCTATTGGCGCTGACGCTAAGGCTGAGTCGATTCTCGCTCGTATCAACGGCGCAAGCAAGGCTAAGACAATTCTCTCCGAGATAAAGGAGACTATGACGGTCAAGACAGAGCCTATCATGACATACGGATTGCTCTGTATCTTCGTAGGCATCATGCTCTCAGTCTTCCAACAGGCTGTCGGTATCAATGCCGTCCTCTATTTCGCTCCTCGTATCTATGGAGCTATGGGTTTTGAAAATCCTATGATTCTTACAGTCTTCAATGGTATAGTAAACCTCGGCTTCACATGTGTTGCAATCTTTACGGTTGAGAAACTCGGACGTAAGCCTCTTCTCATCACTGGTTCTCTCGGTATGGCGTTAGGCGCTTTGGGCGTTGCTTGTACTTTCGGAACTGAATATCAATTGCTTTGTATGATATCTCTCATGCTCTACTCGGCATCATTCATGTTCTCATGGGGCCCGATATGCTGGGTTCTCATAGCTGAGGTATTCCCTAATACCATCCGCGGTGCTGCTGTAGCAATAGCCGTTGCTTTCCAATGGATTTTTAACTGGATTGTATCGACATCTTTCGTGCCAATGGCTAATAGCCTCGGTTACTGGTTTACATATGGTCTCTATGGTGTGATATGTATCATCGCCGCTATCTTCGTATGGAAGCTTGTTCCCGAGACTAAGGGTATGACGCTCGAGGATATGACGAAGCTTTGGAAGAGTAAGAAATAATATTTATCTCCAATCTATAACAACAATATGTATAGCAATCCAAAAGAGTGTCTCTATTGTACAAACAATGAGACGTTGCATAGCCTGATGATTGAGATTTGTCATCTCAGGGTTTCACGTCTGTTTCTCTTTAAAGAGCAGACATACTACGGACGTTGCCTCGTATCGTATGATAAGCATGTCAACGACCTGAATGAACTCGATGATGACGAACGAAATCTCTTTATGGCTGATGTGGCACAAGCTACACGGGCCATGCAGAAGGCATTCAATCCCGACAAAATCAACTATGGCGCCTATAGCGACAAGTTGAGCCACCTGCACTTCCACTTAGTCCCTAAGTACGAGGGGAAGCCTGATTTCGGTGGCGTATTCCAGATGAACCCTGGCAGTGTCTACCTCTCTGAGGATTGCTACAAAGAGTTGATTGATAAGGTTAAGATGAATCTGTAAACAAATATTGATCAATGGGCAATCGCAAATGTGATTGCCCTTTCTATAATTTCGGTTTGATATGACATCAGCGATAATTGCCATAGGAATACTCTATTTCATAGGACATGTTCTGACACATTTCTTTGATAAAGCAAAGGTGCCAGATGTGTTGATACTGATTATCTTCGGTATTCTTGTCGGACCAGTGTTCGGCCTTGTTAATCCCGAGATGATAGGTGTCGCAGGTCAGTTATTCACTTCAATAGCCCTCATCGTCATTCTCTTTGAAGGCGGTTTGGGATTATCGCTGACAAACCTGGTCAGTTCAGCTAAGCAGGCTACTGTGCTCACGACCTCCTTCTTTGGTATCACGACGCTCATCGTCTTCGTGATAATGAAGTATGGATTCGATTTCTCTTCAATGGCTTCGCTTTTGACTGGATTTATATGCGCTGGTACATCATCAGCCGTGGTGATTCCTATGGTTAATGCACTAAAGGTGGGTAAGGAGGCTACGACGGTTCTCATCCTCGAGTCGGCATTGACAGATGTGCTGTGTATCGTATTTACTATCGGCGTTCTGCAGAGTATCAAGAGCGGCAATTTCGAAATAGGTAAAATCATAGGCTCTCTCATATCTTCATTGGTATTGGCGAGTGTCATCGGTATAGCTGGTGGCGTCTTCTGGTTGAGGGTGATTGATAAGATTCGTAAGAACGAGAATACTCAGTTCGCAACGTTCTTCTTTATGTTCCTCCTCTACGGCTTAGCTGAGATGCTCGATTTCTCGGGCGCAATAGCCTCTCTCGCCTTCGGAATCGTTCTGGGTAATAACTACCTCGTGGGCCATTCAATGGGTAAGATTACGGGTAATGTCGTTTCGGTAGGCGCCGTATCAGAAGTCGAGAAGATGCTCTATCGAGAGATAGTATTCCTGACAAAGATATTCTTCTTTACATATCTGGGTATATCTATTCCCTTTACAAATGTGGAGTTTATTATGATTGCTCTCTCCATAGTGGCTGTCGTATATATCGCACGCCCTATGGCAACTAAGTTCCTCGTCAACCGAGGCGTGAATGCGTTTGATAAAACTATAATAAGTGTCATGGTGCCTAAGGGATTGGCTGCCGCTGTCCTCGCTGGTCTCCCCGGTCAATACGAAATGGTGGAGGCTCCGTCAATACAGGCCGTGACATACAATATAATTCTCTTTAGTATCGTTCTGACCTCAATCCTGATTCCTCTCATCGAGAAGACTCCAGTAGGCAATATGTTTAAGGCTTTTATGAATACGGGTGTTTCGAAGAGATCGTCTGAACCACTGGAGATTGAAGAGTCGAATGAACTCCCAGAAAATAAAGCTGATTAGTGAATCTCGTCGTAATTCTCGGTCCGACAGCATGTGGTAAGACTACATTTGCCACTCACCTGGCTCAGCGGCTGGGTGGTGAGATTATCTCGGCCGATTCCCGTCAGGTTTATCGTGGTATGTCGATTGGAACAGGGAAGGACCTTGTCGATTACGAGGTCGACGGCTTTCATGTGCCATATCACCTTATCGATATTTGTGAAGCAGGGGAGAAATACAATGTCTATCGTTTCCAAAACGATTTCTTTGATGCCTTCCAGGATATATCATCGCGAGGTAAACTGCCTCTGATGTGCGGTGGAACAGGACTATATATCGAGTCGGTTCTCAAAGGGTATAGAATGATTAATGTGCCGCCTGACCAACAGCTGCGTGAGAGGCTCTCGGATAAGAGTCTGACAGAACTTGAAGCGATTTTGGCAACATACAGGTCTTTGCATAATTCAACAGATACTGATACTAAACAACGGGCTATCAGGGCCATCGAGATAGAGGAGTTTTATAAGCAACACCCTGATGTCGAAGATGAACCGCTGCCTGCTATAGAACCTGTCGTCATAGGCCTTAATATCGAGCGTGAGGCTCGCCGACGTCGTATATCTGAGCGTTTGAAAGCTCGTTTGGATGAGGGGATGGTCGATGAGGTGAGAGGTCTGTTGAACAGAGGTATTAAGCCAGAGGATCTCATATACTATGGTTTGGAGTATAAATATTTAACTCTCTACGTGATAGGCCACCTGTCGTACGATGAGATGGTCTCTCAGCTTGAGATTGCGATTCATCAGTTTGCAAAACGTCAGATGACCTGGTTCAGGGGGATGGAGACGCGTGGTACAATAATCCACTGGATTGATGCTCTCCTGCCTATGGACGACAAGATTGCCCAAGCTATAACGCTGCTTGGAGGTGGCAGGTGAAATGGCATTGGAGTATAACGAATATATTTTGTCGAGGGTAGGGTGTAAGGTTCAGAAACTATCCATCAATGCTGGTAGCAACTGCCCGAATCGTGATGGTACGATAGGTATAGGAGGTTGCGCATTCTGTAATAACGAATCGTTCAATCCCTCATATTGCAGTCCGAATAAGAGCATAGCTCAGCAGATAACAGAGGGTAAGGCCTTTTTCAGGAAGAAATATCCAGAGATGAAATATTTGGCCTATTTCCAGTCATATACCAATACTTATGGCGATACCCACCAACTTGTCTCTAAATACGAGGAGGCACTGTCGCAGGAGGATGTGGTAGGATTAGTGATAGGAACACGCCCCGATTGTCTGAAGGATGATATGCTCGAAGCTCTCCGTCTTTTAGCATCACGTACTTATCTCTGTGTCGAATTGGGCGCTGAGAGTATCTATGATGCGACACTTCGTAGGATTAACCGTGGACATACATGGGGCGTGACACAAGAGTCTGTTTGCCGTTTGTCAGAGTGTGGGGTCGATGTGGGACTACATTTTATAATGGGTCTGCCTGGCGAGAGTGTTGATATGCAGTTGCGTGTTGCTGATGCCGTAAATGCCCTTCCAGTGCAACTTGTAAAACTGCATCAGTTGCAGATAGTGAGAGGCTCCCTCTTCGCATCGCAGTACGAAAGGGAAGAGCTTCACGACCTTCGCCTTTGGGAGGTTGATGAGTATATAGATTTCTGTGTCGAATTCCTCAGCCGCCTTAGAAACGATATAGTTGTCGAGAGGTTTACCAGTCAAGCCCCTTCAGATATGGTCGTGGCACCACGCTGGGGGTTGAAGAATTATGAGTTTACAAACCGCCTCCGTAACGAGATGAAACGCCGAGACAGGAGTTAAATCATATTAAGAAATCGTTGAATTTGACGTAGATAACTAAAAAGTTGCTATATTCGCGACTCCATCGAAAAACATTGTAACAATATTCAGAATATGATGACACTTTCATCACTAACAGCAATCTCACCTATTGACGGACGTTACAGAGGTAAAGTGGATAGTCTGGGTGAATATTTCTCAGAATATGCATTGATGCGCTATCGTGTCCGCATCGAGATTGAGTATTATATAGCTTTGTGCGAACTGCCTCTGCCTCAGCTGAAGGGAGTCGATAAAAATCTCTTCGGACAGATGCGTGATATATATAAGAACTTCTCAGCGGAAGATGCCCAGAGCATTAAGGATATAGAGGCTACAACCAATCATGATGTCAAGGCTGTCGAATATTTCATAAAGGGTAAATTCGATAAGATGGGCCTGGCTGAACACAAGGAGTTCATCCATTTCGGTCTGACATCTCAGGATATCAATAATACATCGATTCCACTCTCTATCAAGGAGTGTCTGAATGATGTTTATCTTCCTGCAATTCACGCGTTGACTAATCATCTGCGTTCTCTCGCTGAGGAGTGGAAAGACGTCTCGATGCTGGCAAAAACCCACGGACAGCCTGCTTCACCAACAAAATTGGGTAAGGAGATTATGGTCTTCGTGTCGCGTCTCGAACGCCAGATTGCCTCGTTGGAGCGCTTGCCATTGCCAGCTAAGTTCGGAGGTGCTACAGGTAATATGAACGCTCATAATGTGGCATATCCTAATATCGATTGGCTCTCTTTCGCCAATAACTTTGTTAGCAACAGTCTCGGTCTCGAAAGAGAACCATGGACAACGCAGATCTCTAACTATGATGGTCTCTCAGAGGTTTTTGACGCCCTTAAGCGAATCAATGTCATCCTTATAGATTTGTCGCGCGACTTCTGGATGTACATCATGATGGAGTATTTCAAGCAGAAGATTAAGGCTGGTGAGGTGGGCTCAAGCGCTATGCCTCATAAGGTGAACCCTATCGACTACGAGAATGCAGAGGGAAATCTCGGAATTGCTAATGCTATACTCGAACACCTCAGTGCTAAGTTGCCAGTCAGCCGTCTCCAGCGCGACCTGACCGACTCAACCGTGCTTCGTAATGTGGGCGTGCCTGTCGCTCATGCACTCATCTCGATCGCATCCATTGAGAAGGGTCTCGGGAAACTTCTCCTTAACCAAGATGCTATCGAGAAGGATTTGGAACTCAACTGGGCTGTCGTGGCAGAGGGTATTCAGACTATTCTCCGTCGTGAGGCATATCCCAATCCATACGAGGCTCTTAAGGCTTTGACACGTACCAATACGAAGATGACACGTGAGTCAATCTCGGCTTTCATCGATACTCTGGAGGTCTCAGAAAGCGTCAAGGCAGAGCTGCGCAACATAACGCCTCAATCCTATACTGGGGTGAAGCGTTGATAGTCTGACTATTAATGTGTGATAAATGAAAAATGATTGCAATGGTTTGCATACAATAAAAATGTTGCTTAACTTTGCACCCCGAAAATGAAAGATAAACAAAGCTAGCGATGAAAAGAACATTTCAACCATCAAACCGTAAGCGTGTGAACAAGCACGGTTTCCGCGAGAGAATGGCATCAGCCAATGGCCGCCGCGTTTTGGCAGCACGTCGTGCTAAGGGTCGTAAGAAACTCACAGTTTCTGACGAAGAGCATGGCAAGGCATATTAATAAAAGCCACTCTTGAAATCCGTAATCTCCTTTACCGGTAGGAGTGAACGGAGCAAAAGAAGATTCATCATCCCTGACCTTACGGTCGGGGATTTTTTGTATGTAATAAAGCTTGCAAATTAGACCTATATGTCTAAGGCCTTTTGTAGATGTCTCTTAAAGCAGGTATTCAACCCTCTCTCTCTCGTTGAGCCATTGGCGGACTCTCTTTAATGCTGCTTCATACTCGGCGTCGGAACCAAGCATGCCGAGACTGTTGAATGTCACAGGGAAATCTTTGATGAGCGGACCTATCTTCTCCATAAGACGATAGCCACAGTCTATCTTTTGCGACACATTGGGGTTGACGCAGTCGCAGAGCAAATCAGGGTTCTTCAGTGCTTCAACACACAAGTCTAATATTTTCGGCTGACGGGTATAAACCAGGTCCTTGGCAACTTCTATCACGTACAACTGATTGTTCGCTCGAGATAATTTTTTCACTATCCAATTTATAGCATATTCATCTCCTAATCGCGATAGCGCAAGCGCTATATCCCATTTCTTCTCTATATTCATCTTTTTAGTAAGAAACACTTGAGATAACGCATTGAGTCCCACACCTTTCGAGGCAGCCATTCGAGCTACACGTTCGTAGTTGTAGCTGTTCAGATTCTCCAACATGCCAGTTATGATGCTTTGTGCTTCGGCTGTGAAATCCTCAGGTGCAAATTTACTCAGGTAGCTATTGGCTGAGCTGGCAATGAGGGTACTCTCGCTCTTCAAAGCGATTACAAGATGCGTCGTGGCTATGCGACGTGCTGTGGTATCTGTCGAATGGGTCGCTGCAATGCCAATGAGCTCAACAGCCCTCTTCGCAACCTTTTCTTCATCGTTGAGAAACCGAGCAGCATCTTGGACGACATCTATCGCATTCTTGCCCATCCAAGCACTGTCGGGTACAGTCGTGCGGCTCCCTCCTTGTTTCTTTATATGCTCCATATAGGTGGTCTGTGCCGAGAGGGTACCACAAATAACCAAAAAAACAACAATGAAACTCTCTTTAATACTCATATTATTGCCTTAGCTATTATTAGAATATGATATGCGACCCCGATTATAACGATTCTGTATTTATATAATCATACTTGGTCTTACATTCGCAGTGTCAAATATAGAAAAAACTTTTCTTATGCAGAATTAATGCAATATATTTTTGTTTTATTCTATCTTTCAGTAAGAGGAGTCCTACAAAAAATCCCGCTGAGTATATAGCCTCTGCGGGATATTTCTATGAAAGACTCTGTATTACTCGTTGAAGTGGTACAGGAATACAATCTCGCCTTCGTAGGCAGGCTTGCGGTTGCCCTCAATCTCGAGACGTACACCCATGCTTGCTTTGGTAGTACCACGCAGATTGACTACGCTGGAAACCTTGACAGCAAGACGAACTCGTGAATCAACGATGACTGGTTGGTTGTACTTCAAGTGCTCAATGCCATAGTTAATCTGGTCCTTAATGTTCTGTACGTCTACAATCTGCTCCCAAAGGTATGGAAGGACTGAGAGCGTGAGGTAGCCGTGTGCAATCGTATTGCCGAATGGCGACTCGCGCTTAGCCTTCTCAACATCAACGTGAATCCACTGGTGGTCAAGTGTGGCATCTGCAAATTTATTAATCTGGTCTTGTGTAATCTGGAGGTAGTCTGAAACTCCCAGCTCCTGACCAACAAGAGCCTCAAGCTCCGCAAAACTACTTATAGTACGTTTTCCCATTCTTGTGAAATTTAGTGATTTGTTGCCCACAAAGGTATATAACAAATCGGTATGTCAAATGTTTTGTGATTAAAAATGTTATTTTTTAGTCTCTTATAGCGTTTTTTTCAATCATATATGTAACTTTGCCCTTATTTTAAAGTATATAAATTCATATAAATTTGTCTATATGAGAATAAAAATAGGTTGTGTTATGAATTTTAAGACGCATTTTTCCGCATATATCGTATGCTCATTGCTTCTTGCTACCTCATTTTCAGCTAAGGCTCAGGTGGAAGGCGATGAATTCAATTATTCACAGATTGTCAAGCCAACATTAGATGAGACGTGTGTTGTGTATACAAAGGGTGGTGTTAAGTATATTAACCCTAAACCTTCAATAACGATTAAGTTCCCAAGACCAGTATGTTTGGCCTCTGAGAACAATCCGAAAAATAATCCGTTGACTAAGGATGCTCTCAAGGCTGAGATGCAGGTAGAGGGTACCTGCGTATATAACCAGTCGAAATTCGATGTGCCAAATCCTGAAGGTAAGCCACGACGTGTTGAGGCGGCTATGACTGCCGACGATCTCGTCATCGGTAATTTCCATATCAATTACGATGGTTTCGATGGAAGTGATATCTCTTTGGAACCTGTCGAAGAGAATTTGGCGAACATAGATTACGTGTACAACGATGGTGCTGCCTTGCAGCCTGTAGCATCTGCAGATGAGTATCTCTATTATGTCGCAAATCCAACAAGCATCACATTCATTATCCGTGATATGGTCTATCTTAAGCCTCTCTCGAAGTTTAAGGTTATCCTTCCAGAACTGAAGTATGCAGCAGATGAAACAGGAAATAGTCTCTTGTCTGATTTGTCAGCGAGAACATTCGAATTCACTATCACTCCTGTTGACTATGTTTGGAGTGATGATTACGATAAGCAGTTGTCGACACGTGCTCTGACGGAAGATGAGAAGACGGTTGTCGTACAAGAGGGTAAGCGATTGCGCATTGCAACAGGCGACCATGTCTACTGCAGTCAGCTGATTGTAGAGGGTCGTGCAGGTGTCGAAATAGAGGAGGGTGGAACCTTGACGGTTGCCGATACCGCATATTTCCTCTCACCAACAAACGAGTCGTGGGAGAATGCCTATCTGATTAACAACGGTACTTTCGAATCGGCAAGCTCCGTATTCGTCAGAGAGTCTCTCGGAAAAACATCTGATTGCTGGTATGTTCATCAGGCCTCTCCAGTTAAGTCTGTGCATTGGTCTGATATGCATTTCAGTGGTATGGCTGATGATTGTTTTTTGATGTCACCAATGTCTGATAGGGTTAAAGAGAATTATGATAAACCTGATGGTAGCGAATTTGAGAATTATGACCATTGGTACTACGATTATGATGAATATATGCTAGTAGAAAATACCTTAAATGACTACTATCGTGTATTTGCAGATTGGAGAAATGACATTTCCAATTTTGCCATACGCTACAAGGGTGAGGTGAATGACGAGGCATCGTATGCATACGACAGATACAGATATTATTACCATGTGCTCGACTCATACTGGAACGTCAACAGATTGGATAATCCATATCCGGCTCCAATCGATTGGCGAAGTGTCGTAGAGGCAAATCGTACTGGTGATGGCGTCAGCACAGGTCGCGATAAGGCTAACCATAAGTTCGTCAACAACGTCATTAATACCACGATGTTCGGTCATCATAATGGTGCTGTATACAATACCTTCTCGGGCCTTACAACATACGACGGACCTATGCAATATGGTTATCTGACTCCAAGTA
The DNA here is from genome assembly GCA_021443545.1 of Marinilabiliaceae bacterium. Classification (GTDB taxonomy): domain Bacteria; phylum Bacteroidota; class Bacteroidia; order Bacteroidales; family Marinilabiliaceae; genus W3P20-009. Next base: position 18,614 of record JABUTU010000032.1, read on the forward strand.
TGATGTCTTCTCAGCATACCAATAATATTTATGCATCTGCAACTTTCAAGAAGGAGGATTTGTGTTCTTATCAGGATATAACAGAAAAATATAATAGCAACAATCTTTCGGAGTATCCATACATCCGATTCGTTGTTGAGGACGAGGCTCACCCAACAAGCGCTGGCTATCGAAGCGTCTGTGTGGTCTATTTCATCTCATCTGACGACGATAAGGAGTTGTACAAAAATACTGTAAGCTTGCCAAACTCTAAGACAACTGGTGAAGATAAGAAGTATAAAGGAAGTTATAAGTTGGATGCAAACTTCGAGTCGGAGTTTTATGATCCTACCTATACAGTGCCTTATATCTTCTGTAGACCTACAAATGGTGATGCAACGTATGAAACATTCACATATAAGACTGATGCATATTACATGATTAAGTCGTATCCATTCCCGACAATGGCGCAGTTCGATGAGGAGAGTGGCGATATTATTGCTGATCAGGTTGATACGGAGGTTACCTTGTCTATCTTGACCGATTCAGAAAGGGCGAAGGTGAAAATTCTCGACTATAATATGAAGGGAATGAAACTTGTTCAAACAGTCACTACTCAGCAAATGCTCAAAGGCGGTGCAAGAACTGTTCAATGCTCTGGTGAGTATGTTATTACAGGTACGAAGTATACCGCAGATTCCCCTATTGAGGAGAAGTATAAAAGAGGTGATGTGACATTCAAGTTCGAGGCTGACCCAAATGAGATGGGTGGCCTTAAGATTGTTGACCCTCTGGCCGACCCTGAGTATCTCGCTATGAAAGAGGCTATCGAGGAGGATGCTCGTGCTAATGAAGATCAGAAAGTCGATGACGAGGATGACGATCCAACAGCTGTCAAGATCGTGGTGGCAGAGTCATCACTAAGAGCAGCTGTCGCTTCAAATGGTTCGATTCGCCTTATCAATACAACTGAAGGTGCGACATATACATTGTATGATATGAATGGACGAGTGCTTCATAGTGCAGTGGCGGGTGTATCTGATTTGCGCTTCCCAGCTGTCGTTGCTGGAATTTATTTCGCAAAGGGTAACAATCAGAGCGTTAAGGTCGTAGTAAGATAAAAACGTAGTAGTATGAAGAAAGTATATAAGGTGCCGTCTATATCGGTATTGAAGGTTGATAAGTCCATATGTGTGGCTACTGATTCCGGAGGAGGAGGATTTGGTGGCGGTGGTGGTAAACCAACAAAGCCAGGTAAGAATAAATCTGCGAGTCTCTCTGCGGAAAATAATGACGATTATGTAAATCCGTTTGAGGATAATCCATTCTAACCTGAAGTTGCAGACATAAAAAAAAGAGTTTTCAAGTGCTTCGGCATTGGAAAACTCTTTTTCTCTATTCTGTGGATATTGCGCTTATGAAATCTCTTTGTTGTTCGCTGCGTCCTTATCGTGCTAACTCTGCAGCAATAAATGGTGCGGTATGACTTGCACTGTTCTTGGCAACCTCCTCAGGCGTCCCCTCTGCTACAATTTGACCTCCGCCACGGCCGCCTTCTGGACCCATGTCAATGATATAGTCGGCCAGTTTGATGACGTCGAGGTTATGCTCTATGACAATGACGGTATTACCCTTGTCAACAAGCCTATTGACTACTTCCATGAGTATGCGTATGTCCTCAAAGTGTAGCCCTGTCGTAGGCTCGTCAAGCAAGTAGACTGTTTGTCCTGTCTCTTTCTTACTCAACTCGGTTGCTAATTTGACTCGTTGACTCTCTCCTCCCGAGAGTGTCGTCGATGGCTGACCTAATGTGACGTATCCAAGTCCGACGCTCTGAAGTGTCTCCAGTTTATGGTGTATGCTCGGTATCGCACTGAAGAACTCCGCTGCCATGTTAATGGTCATCTGCAGTATGTCGCCTATGCTCTTGCCTTTGTAGCGTACCTCAAGTGTCTCGCGGTTGTAGCGCTTGCCATGACACTCCGGACACTCAACCATAACATCGGGCAGTAACGACATCTCGATAACCTGTACGCCAGCTCCTTTGCAGGTCTCACAACGGCCTCCTGCAACATTGAAGGAGAATCGTCCCTGTTTGTAGTTGCGAATCTTGCTCTCTGGTAATTCGCCGAAGAGTTTACGGATATCGTCAAAGAGTCCTGTGTAGGTGGCGGGATTCGAACGCGGTGTGCGACCAAGTGGCGACTGGTCGACGCAGACAACCTTGTCTATATTCTCTATCCCCTCTATCGATTCGTACGCAAGGGGCTCTTTCAGTCCTCGGTAGAAGTGTTTGTTGAGGATAGGGTAGAGCGTCTCATTGACGAGGGTCGACTTGCCTGAGCCCGACACTCCTGTCATGCAAATTAGTGTGCCAAGAGGAAATCGGGCAGTGACATTCTTGAGGTTGTTTCCTGTGCATCCCTTGAGTGTCAGAACCTGACCATTGCCTTTTCGACGTTCTGCGGGAACAGGTATGGTGAGTCTCCCATCGAGATATTGGGCTGTCACTGAGTCGGTTTTCAAGACATCCGACGGCGTGCCCTGTGCCACTATATTGCCTCCCCGACGACCAGCACCCGGACCTATATCAATGAGCCAGTCCGACTGCAACATCATGTCGCGGTCGTGTTCCACAACAATCACACTGTTGCCTGTGTCGCGCAACTGCTGGAGTGAGTGTATCAACTTTTCGTTGTCACGCTGATGCAAACCGATGCTTGGCTCGTCGAGGATGTATAGCACATTCACAAGCTGCGAGCCAATCTGGGTGGCAAGACGTATGCGCTGACTCTCTCCGCCCGAGAGAGACGAGGCAGGTCGGTCCATCGAGAGGTAGTCGAGACCCACATCAAGGAGAAAACCTATGCGAGAGCGTATCTCTTTCAGTATCTCGGTGGCTATGGCCTTCTGCCGGTCGTCCATAACATCTTCAACGCTCTCTAACCAGTCGCGGAGTTCAAGGATGTCAAGCTTGGATATCTCCGAAATATTCTTATCTCCTATTCTGAAACATAGAGCCTCACGGTTGAGTCGCGCTCCCTTGCAGACAGGACATGTCTGGTCTTTTGCAAATTGCTCTGCCCACTTGCGCTCTTTAACACTCGTTGAGTTGTCTTGTATGGAACGTATATAGTTGGCAATGCCATCAAACGTAGGAATGAAGTTGCTGCCCAACCCAGGATCAGCCTTCAGCGTCAAGTGCTCTGTCGTACCATATAGTATGGCGTCCACACACTCCTCCGAAAGGTCGCAGAAGGGTGTCTCCAGAGAGAATCCGTGCAATTCGGTCAGTGCCTCTAATTGGGCAAAAATCAGACTCGCTCTCTTCTTGCCTATAGCCTCTATGGCTCCCTCTGCTATGCTAAGCGAATCCTTAGGGACCAGTTTGTTGATGTCAATCTCGGTTATCACACCCATGCCTCCACACTTCGGGCAGGCACCCTGAGGTGAGTTGAACGAGAAGTTGTGGGGCGCTGGTTCATGGTACGAGATTCCTGTCGTGGGACACATCAGATGACGACTGAAATAGCGCGTCGACTTATGCTTCTTATTCTCCTCCTCGCCGGCATCAGCATCATAAATCATCATGACGCCCTTTCCAATCTGCATCGCAAGGTCTATGCTCTGCCGGAGTCGTTTCTGCTCCTCCTCGCTCGCCTCTATCCGCATCTTGTCGACCATCAGCTCCACAAAGTGAATCTTGTACCTGTCGAGCTTCATGCCGTGCGTGACCTCTCGTATCTCGCCATCGACACGAGCATATAGGTAGCCTCGCTTGCGAATCTGTTCGAATAGCTCCTTGTAGTGTCCCTTACGTCCATTGACAAGAGGCGCAAGAAGGTATATCCTATGACCAGTGTATGCCTCATTAATCAGTTCGAGAATATGCTGGTCGGTATAGCGAACCATCTTCTCTCCCGTATTGTATGAATAGGCCACGCCCGCACGGGCAAAGAGAAGTCGGAAGAAATCGTATATCTCAGTCACAGTACCCACTGTGGAACGTGGGTTCTTATTGGTTGTCTTCTGCTCGATGCTTATCACAGGAGAGAGACCCGTAATCATGTCGACATCAGGTCGTTGAGACCCGCCAAGAAACTGCCTCGCATAGGCCGAGAAGGTCTCGATATAGCGACGCTGTCCCTCCGCGTATATCGTGTCAAAAGCAAGTGATGATTTGCCGGAACCCGATAGACCTGTTATCACCACCAGCTTGTCCCGAGGAATTGAGATGTCAATATTCTTGAGGTTGTGCTGACGGGCACCAAGAACGGTTATCTCTGACTCCTCTTGGTTGTGCAACACCTCTTTTCTTTCGTTCTGTGTCTGCTCCACAATATGGCTTTTTATTCCGAATGCGAAAATAGTAAAATTCACTCTATTTTTGAGGTGTTAAAGTACTATGTTTCCTGTAAAAAGATTTTTGAACACTATATTGTGAAATTTTTTTGTAGTATTATCCGAGCGGTTAACTTATCTTTGCACTTATATTTAAATTGTTTAATAAACGACAAATTATATGCAGTTATTGGATTGGATAGTCATTGCCGCATTTGTTTGCGGAATGATATGGATAGTCTGGACGGTGATTCGTAAGAAGAAGGAGAACTCGTCGGATTATTTTCTGGGTGGCAAAGATGCAACATGGCTTGCAATCGGAGCATCAATTTTTGCATCGAACATCGGTTCGGAGCATCTCATCGGTTTGGCAGGTGCTGGAGCATCAAGCGGTATGGCTATGGCTCATTGGGAGATTCAGGGTTGGATGATTCTGCTTCTCGGATGGGTCTTCGTTCCATTCTATTCGCGTTCAATGGTGCTGACAATGCCTGAGTTCCTCGAGAGACGTTACAACAAGGCTTCACGTAACATTCTTTCGCTCATCTCGCTTATCTCGTATGTCATGACAAAGGTCGCTGTGACGGTATATGCCGGTGGCCTCGTATTCCAGCAGGTTTTCGGTATTGAGGAGTTGTGGGGTATCGATTTCTTTTGGATTGCAGCAATCGGACTTGTTATTATCACGGCTTTATATACTATCGTTGGTGGTATGGAGTCGGTTTTGAAGACTTCGGTTCTTCAGACTCCGATTCTCCTTCTTGGCTCTGCTTGTATTCTCTATCTTGGCTTTAAGGAGCTCGGTGGCTGGGGCGAGATGATGTCGCTTTGTGATGTTAAACCTTCATACGAGGGCGCTGAAAGTACAATGATTCATCTCATGCGTCCTAATACCGACCCTCAGTATCCATGGCTCGGAGCGCTTCTCGGTTCAGCTATCATCGGCTTCTGGTATTGGTGTACCGACCAGTTTATCGTGCAACGTGTTCTCTCTGGTCGCGATGAGCGTGAGGCTCGTCGTGGTACAATCTTCGGTGCCTACCTGAAGCTCTTGCCTGTATTCCTCTTCTTGATTCCTGGTATGATTGCTTTTGCTCTCCACCAGAAATACATCGGTCAGGGTGGCGAAGGATTCCTCCCATTGTTGGCTGACGGAACAGCTAATGCCGATGCAGCATTCCCTACTCTCGTGGCAAAGATGCTTCCAGCTGGTCTGAAGGGTGTCGTTGTTTGCGGTATCCTCGCAGCTCTCATGTCCTCTTTGGCATCGCTCTTCAACTCGTCTGCTATGCTCTTCACTATTGACTTCTATAAGCAGTATAAGCCTGAGACTCCTGAAAAGAAACTCGTTGTCATAGGTCAGATTGCAACTGTCGTTGTCGTAGCTCTCGGTATACTTTGGATTCCTGTTATGCGCTCTGTTGGTAATGTACTCTACAATTACCTGCAGGATGTTCAATCGGTTCTCGCTCCTGGTATCGCTGCTGCTTTCCTACTCGGTGTATGCTGGAAACGTACTTCTGCTCAGGGCGGTATGTGGGGCTTGCTCTCAGGTTTGATTATCGGTCTGACCCGCCTCGGTGCTAAGATTTACTATAGCAATGCTGCCGATGCTTCTGATAACCTCTTCAAGTATCTCTTCTACGACCTCAACTGGCTATTCTTCTGCGGTTGGATGCTCCTCGTTTGCTGCATTATTGTTGTCGCTGTCAGCCTTTGCACTCCAGCTCCAAGCGCAAACAAAATCTCCGGTCTCGTCTTCGGTACAGCTACTCCTGAGCAACTCGAGACAACTCGTAAGAGCTGGAACCATTGGGATATATTCCATACAGCCGTTATCTTGGGTATCACAGTAGCTTTCTATATCTATTTCTGGTAAAATATATGGCCTCTGTTGCCAGTCGTCTCTTGATGACTGGCAACAGTCTGCCATTAAATAAAATTTTTATAAAGTGTTAGAAGAATTAAAAGAAAAAGTCTTCAAGGCTAACCTCGACTTGGTTAAGCAGGGTCTTGTTATATTCACTTGGGGTAATGTCAGTGGCATCGACCGCGAGAAGGGTCTCGTCGTCATCAAACCCTCTGGCGTCAGCTACGACGATATGAAGGCTTCCGATATGGTTGTCGTTGATCTCAATAGCGGTAAAGTTGTTGAGGGCGACCTGAACCCATCGTCAGATACTCCTACTCATCTCGTTCTTTACAAGGCATTCCCAAATATTCAAGGTGTTGTTCATACCCACTCAACATACGCAACTGCATTCGCTCAGGCTGGTAAGGATATCCCAAATATCGGCACAACGCATGCTGATTACTTCTATAAGGCTATCCCATGTACCCGCGATATGACTAAGGAGGAGGTAGAGGGTAAGTATGAACTTGAGACTGGTAACGTTATCGTAGATGAGATTCTGAATATCCGCAAGATTAATCCTGATCATACTCCTGCCGTTCTCGTAAAGAACCATGGTCCTTTCTCATGGGGTACCTCTCCAGATAATGCGGTGTACAACGCTAAGGTCATGGAGCAGTGCGCTAAGATGGCATTCGTGGCATTCCAGGTTAACCCAGAACTGACTATGAACCCTCTCCTCATCGAGAAACACTATATGCGTAAGCATGGTCCTAACGCCTATTATGGGCAAAAAGGACAAAAACACTAAATAAATGGTCAAGGGTATATTTCGTACCCCGTTAATTTATAACAAATAGTAATACAATTATATATGGTAAAAGCATTTGATAATCTTGAGATATGGTGGGTAACAGGTGCCCAGCTTCTCTATGGTGGTGAGACTGTTAAAATCGTTGACGGTCACTCAAAAGAGATGGTTGAGGGTCTCAACAATAGTGGTATCATTCCTATCAAAGTAGTATATAAGGGTACAGCCAACTCTTCGAAGGAGGTTGAGGCTGTCATGCAGGCTGCTAATAACGATGCTAAGTGCGCTGGTATCATCACATGGATGCATACATTCTCGCCTGCTAAGATGTGGATCAAGGGTCTGCAGCAACTCCAGAAACCTCTCCTCCATTTCCATACTCAGTACAACGCTGAGATTCCTTGGGATACTATGGATATGGACTTCATGAATCTTAACCAGTCTGCTCACGGCGATATCGAATTCGGTCATATATGCAGCCGTATGCGCGTGCCTCGTAAGGTCGTTGTAGGCTACTGGAAGAGTGAAGAGGCTCAGAAGAAGATCGCTGTGTGGGCTCGCGCCGCAGCTGGCGTGGCTGATGCTCACAATGTACGCTGCCTTATGTTCGGTATGAATATGAATAACGTGGCTGTGACTGATGGCGACAGAGTGGAGTTTGAACAGCGTCTCGGATATCACGTCGACTACTATCCTGTCTCTTCTCTCATGGAGTACTTCAAGAAGGTAACAGATGCTGAGGCTGACGCTCTCGTCGAGGAGTATAAGAAGCTCTATACAATCAAAATAGATGAGTCGGGTGAGAAGGTCTACTGGGAGAAGGTTAAAAACGCTGCTAAGGCTGAAATCGCTCTGCGCCGCGTCCTGAAGGATGAGAATGCAACAGCTTTCACTACCAACTTCGACGACCTCGGTGGGGCTGATATCGACGATCCTAATTTCCTCGGTTTCGACCAGATACCTGGTCTCGCTTCTCAGCGTCTCATGGCTGAGGGCTATGGCTTCGGTGCTGAGGGCGACTGGAAGACGGCGTGCCTCTATCGCACTCTGTGGGTGATGAACCAGGGTCTCGCTAAGGGTTGCTCTTTCCTCGAGGATTATACTCTTAACTTCGCTGCCGACTGCACATCAAGTCTCCAGAGCCATATGCTAGAGGTGTGCCCTCTCATCGCTTCCGACAAACCAAAACTCGAGGTTCACTTCCTCGGTATCGGTATCCGTAAGCAGCAGACAGCGCGTCTCGTCTTCACTTCAAAGACGGGCTTCGGTATCAAGGCTACCATCGTCGACCTCGGCAACCGCTTCCGCCTCATAACAAGCGAGGTGGAGTGCATCGAGCCTAAGCCAATGCCTAAACTCCCGGTCGCTTCTGCTCTCTGGGTGCCTCAACCTTCTTTCGAGGTCGGAGCAGGCGCTTGGATCCTCGCCGGCGGTACGCACCATAGCGCATTCTCGTACGACCTGACAGCTGAATATTGGGAGGACTTCGCTGAAATGACTGGTATCGAATATGTCAATATCGATAAGAATACCACTATCAGCGGTTTCAAGACTCAGTTGCAGAACAATGAGATGTACTATATGCTGAAAAACGCTTTGAAGTAATTACTCTGGGTTCTTTATTGAACCTCATTATAGTCAAAAGTTAACTGAAAGATAATAGGCCGGGATGGGATACTCTCGGCCTATGTCAAATTAAATGAATATTATGACTCCAAAACAGACAATTCAAGACGGAAAGGCTGTCCTCGGTATAGAACTCGGCTCAACTCGTATCAAGGCTGTTCTTATCGATGAAACGAATAAGCCTATCGCTCAGGGTAGCCATTCATGGGAGAATAAACTTGTTGATGGCCTATGGACATATAGCATCGATGATATCTGGAACGGTATTCAGGATTGCTATGCTGACTTGCGTAAAAACGTTAAGTCGCAGTATGACGTCGAGATAGAGACTCTCGCTGCAATAGGTATCAGTGCTATGATGCACGGATATATGGCTTTCGATAAACAGCAGAATATACTTGTTCCATTCCGTACTTGGCGTAATACCAATACGGGTGCAGCAGCTGCTGAGCTATCTGAATTATTCGGTTATAACATCCCTCTCCGCTGGAGCATCTCCCATATCTATCAGGCTATCCTCAACGGTGAGAAGCATGTCCCTCAAATCGACTTCTTCACAACGCTTGCTGGTTACGTGCATTGGCAGATAACGGGCGAGAAAGTGCTCGGTATAGGTGATGCATCTGGTATGATTCCTGTCGACCCAGAAAAGAAAAACTATCGCCAGGATATGGTCGAGAAGTTCAATAAACTCGTTGCCTCTAAGGGCGTCAATTGGAAACTCGGCGATATCCTTCCTAAGGCTATCAATGCCGGTGAGAATGCAGGTACTCTGACGGCTGAGGGTGCTAAGCGTCTGGATGTGAGCGGTCACCTAAAAGCAGGTATCCCTGTTTGTCCTCCTGAGGGTGATGCCGGTACCGGTATGGTGGCTACGAATGCTGTTAAACCACGCACTGGTAATGTGAGTGCCGGAACATCTTCGTTCTCTATGATTGTCCTCGAGAAGGAACTGAGCAAACCGTATGAGTCAATCGATATGGTGACAACTCCTGATGGTAACCTCGTGGCTATGGTGCATTGCAATAACTGTACAAGCGACCTCAACGCTTGGATTTCAATCTTTAAGGAGTATCAGCAACTGCTCGGCGTCGAACAGTCGCCCGACGATCTCTATGGAACTCTTCTCCGTCATGCCCTCACAGGGGAGTCGGACTGCGGTGGCGTCTTGTCGTATAACTATATCTCGGGTGAGCCTGTGACGGGTCTCGCTGAGGGGCGTCCTCTCTTCGTTCGCTCTGCTAACGATAAGTTCTCTTTGGCCAATTTCATGCGATCTCATCTCTATGCAACAGTGGCTGTGCTGAAGATTGGTAACGATATCCTGTTCCAGAACGAGAAGATACGTGTCGATCGTATCACTGGTCATGGCGGTCTCTTCCGCACGCCAGGTGTGGGACAGAAGGTGCTTGGTGCTGCTCTCGGCTCTCCTATATCTGTCATGGAGACAGCTGGTGAAGGCGGTGCCTGGGGTATGGCTTTGCTCGCCTCTTACCTCGTAAATAATGCCGGTAAGAAGAACCTGCCCGACTGGCTCGAGTCTGTAGTCTTCGCTGGTAACACAGGCGTCGAAATAGCTCCTGATAAAAAGGATATTGAGGGCTTCAATAACTATATCAAGTGCTATCAGAAGGGCTTGTCTATCGAGCAAAACGCAGTCGTTGCTAAGGAACAGAAATAACCTATCTCTTATAAATCAAGAACTTAAAGAAGTTTCCATTAACAAATATATGACAATGAAAAAAACATTTTTCGCAATTGTAGCAGCTATGGCCCTGGTCTCTTGTGCTGAGCAGGCTAAGGTGCCGCAACTCGGATTGACTGAAGAGCAGTTCGGTACAGCTGAGTATGATGGTCAGCAGGTTAAACTCTATACCATCAAGAATGCCAATGGTATGGTCGCTCAACTCACTAATCAGGGCGCTAAACTCGTTAGTCTCTATGCTCCCGACAAAGAGGGTAAGATGGAGGATGTCGTCCTCGGTTATCCAACAGCAGCTGACTATGCTAAGTGCGACCAGAGGGCTGGCGTGGGTGAGCCTTTCTTCGGTGCTACAATCGGACGCTATGGCAACCGCCTCGCTGGTGGTATGTTCGTCATCGATGGCGATACAACAAAGGTTGAGATCAACGAGATGCCTGGTAAGAGCCTCCATGGAGGTAGCAAGGGTTATCACTCTCAGATGTGGACTGTGAAGGAACAGACCGAGAATAAGGTAGTTTTCACTCTCCATGACGCTGATGGCACAATGGGTTATAAGGGTAATGTCGACGTGGAGCTGACTTATGAAATGTGCGACTGCAATGGTCTTAAGCTGACATATAGCGCTACAACTGACGCTCCAACAGCTATCAACCTTACTCACCACTCATTCTTTAACCTCGACGGCGAGGGCGCTGAGACTGTTAATGACCATGTCTTGATGATTCCAGCTAAGGAGATTACAGCTGTTAACCGTTTCCTCATCCCAACAGGTGAACTCATGCCTGTCGAGGGTACCGCTTTCGACTTCAACACTCCTCACGCTATCAGCGATAGCATTGCAAGCGACCACCTGCAGATGAAGATAGGTGGCGGCTACGACCACAACTGGGTGCTCTCTTCTGAACCAAACGAAGACGGACTCCGCGTCGCTGCTGAGGTTAAGTCTCTTAAGAGCGGCCGTATCATGACTGTCATCACAACAGAGCCTGGCGTACAGTTCTATGGCGGTAACTTCCTCAATAACACTCAGGTCGGTAAGAGCGGTAAGACTTATCCACGCCGTTCTGCTCTCTGCCTCGAGACTCAGCACTTCCCTGATTCGCCTAATCACGAGAACTTCCCATCAACAATTCTCCGTCCTGGTGAGACCTATAGCCATGTATGTGTCTATAAGTTCGATGTCGAAAAGTAATCTATAGGTAATCTCTAATAAAAAATCCCAGATGTCTCATCTCGGGATTTTTTTGTTTTATATGCCTCATCTATTGTTTTTGGCAAATAGTTTGTATACATTTGTGCATAACAAAAAATTAACAACGTACTTAACGAGAGTTACACTAATTAAAATTTTAAATAATGGGATTAATTCAAGCTTTTACGGGCGCCATAGGTGGTATGCTCGGTGATCAGTGGAAAGATTTTCTTATGCCTATGCCAGGTGCACCCGATACAGCAGCTCTTATTCCTGCTGTTCAGAAGGATACTAATGCAGGTCGTGGCTCCAATACAAGCCATTCTGAGGGTATCATTACCAATGGCAGTAAGATTCTTGTACCTGATGGTATGGGATTGCTCTTGCTTCAGGATGGCGCAATCACATCAGTGGTTACAGAGGTCGGTGGTTATATCTTCTCATCTGACGACCCAAATGCTAAGTCTATCTTCTCCGGCGACGGCTTAATAGATACTCTGATTAAGCAGTCGTGGGAACGCTTTAAATTCGGTGGTATGCCAGGCTCTCAGCAGTTGGCTGTCTACGTCAACCTGAAGGAGATTCCTAACAACCGTTTCGGAACTCAATCTGAAATCTATTGGGATGATGCATATCTCAACGCTCAGGTCGGAGCTATGACGCGTGGTACCTATACCATGCGAATCGTTGACCCTATTCTCTTCGCTAAGGGCTTTGTCCCAGCCTCTTACCTCACATCGGGTAATAAGATATTCGACTTCGCAGATATGGATAACGATGCAGCTGAACAACTCTTTAATGAGGTTGTCGGTAGCCTCTCTGCTGCATTCTCTAACTATACAAATGACCCAAGTCATGGTAACCGAATCACCAAGATCCAAGGCGACCAGATAGGTTTTGCTAAGAGTCTATCGCAAGCTGTCGAAGAGGGCTATCAGTGGCGCACTGGTCGCGGTCTTGAGATTGTTCGTGTCGCTATCCAGGCTATCGAATACGATGCCGATACGAAGGCTCTTCTTAGCGATGTTAAGAAGGCTGATGCTCTCGCCGGTGCTCGTGGTAACTCATTCATGCAACAGTCTGTTGCTCGTGGCTTCCAGGCTGCTGGCGAAAACGGCGGCGGCGCTACAGGTATGGCTTTCATGGGTATGGGTATGCAGTCGGCTGGCGCTGCTATGCAGGGATTGCAACAACCTGTCTATCCACAGCAGGGTTATCCACAACAGGGTTATCCACAACAGGGTTATCCACAACAGGGTTATCCACAACAAGGCTATCCACAGCAGGGTTATCCACAACAGGGTCAACCACAACAAGGCTATCCACAGCAAGGTCAGCCAATGCAAGGCTATCCACAACAAGGTCAGCCTCAGCAGGGTCAGCCTCAAGAAGATCCAGTAGAAAAGCTCAAGAAGATGAAGGAGCTTCTCGATTTGGGGGCTATCTCTCAGCAGGAGTTTGATGCATTCAAGGCTAAGGTTCTTGGTCTTTAATAGCTTATGTTTTTGTAAGAACTGATATCTACGCAGAGCAACCTATCTCAATAGTGTTGCCCTGCGTTATATTCTAATGTCAAAGCTATAAACGACAATGAACGAAGAGAATAATGAGATGCAGATGCCATCGGGAGAGATGCCTTTTGACACTCCACAACAGGAGTTTCAAGAGCCACTGACTGATGGACAGCTTCAGGGTGAGCCTCAGATTCCAGGGCAGGAACAGCCTACAGGTGACGAGGAGCAACAAGAGCCCGAGATGCAAAACCCTCAGCCAGAACAGCCGAAAGAGGTCGAGGGAGGTCAGGTTAAATGCCCTAAGTGCGGAGCTACCGACATATCACAGAATATGAAAACGGGTAAGTTGCGTTGTAACTTCTGTCGTCACGAGTTTGAGCCGGAGAAGGCTCAGGGACTTGCAGAAGATGCCTCGAAGCTCGAAGGAAAATCAGTGAGCTCAGGTGCTGCCGATATCGATGCCTCCGCCGATACGATGATTACGCTCAAGTGCACAAGCTGTGGCGCAGAGGTGGTCATAGACACAACATCATCGACTCAGGCACGTTGCCACTGGTGCCGTAATATGCTGTCGATAAACAACCAGATTCCTAACGGAGCTGTGCCAGATATGATTCTGCCCTTCAAACTGAAAAAGGATGAGGCTAAGGACTTAATCTATAAATTCGTCAAGGCTCGCAATTTCTACGCTCACCCAACCTTCAAGAAGGAGTTCACTCTCGACAATGTCATGGGTGTCTACTTCCCTTACTTGATTGTCGATGCTAAACAACATGTGCAGCTCGAAGGCGAGGGCGAGGTTAAGATTCGCGAGTATGAAGAGGGTTCTGAGAAGAATAAAACAAAATATTACGACGCTCAGTGCTATAGCGTGTCGCGTGAGTTCGATATTGCTATCTCTGGTCTGACTGTCGAGTCAAGCAAACAGCGCCTTAACAATAAGGCATCTGATCAGACTAATAATATTATCAACTCAATCATGCCTTTCGATACGGAGAATTGCGTGAAGTACGATTCCAACTATCTCAATGGCTATACTTCTGAGAAACGCGACCTCAATGTCTCGGAGGTTAAGCCAATTGTGCAGGAACAACTGAACGATATATCGCGTATCGCTGTTGTGCCGACACTGAAGGCCTTCGACCGTGGCGTGCGTTGGGAGAGTGAGAAATATGATTTGCAGGGTGAAAACTGGAATGCAGCTTACCTCCCTGTATGGCTCTATAGCTATATGCAGAAGAAAAGCAACGGTAAGCATCTCCTCCACTACGTGGCTGTCAATGCCCGTACGCAGGAGACAATGGGTAGCGTGCCACTCAACAAGGTGCTGCTCTTCTTTATGTCGCTCCTCGTAGAGATATTGGGAATCGTAGCTGCCTTTTTGTGTAGTATCTACTTCGATAGTGGCGATGAAGAAGGAGGTGGCTGGGGCTGGTTATTTGTTTTTTCCGGTTTCATCTACTATGCATATATCTATAACAGATACCGCAATAAGAGCGCCCGTCATTATCACGAAAAAGAGACCAAGAGAGATATGTCGAATCTGCAGGCAATCGATTTGAAAACCACAATAAAGAGACGCCTGAGAAATAGTAAAATCGAAGGGTCAAATTATAACGACGTGCGTGGCTCAACTGTCTGAGTCCGTCACTAATTCTGAAATAATCAACAGGGGAGGATGCAATATGGCATCGTCCCCTCTGTTATTTTATTGATGTTCTTGAACTGTTCATACATTGGATGTCCGCTCAAATGTGCGCTTTGTTCATTGTTTATGTTAATTCATATAATGTTTACGGACACCAAGAACTTGTTTTATTGGTTAGCATTTCCTTCGATATTTATTGTAATCTGATTTGTCCCCTTAATGTCGACGTATACCTCGCGCCAAAAGTCGCCTGGTTTGTCTGCTTTGAATGTAATATTGACAACTGCGAAATCATGGGGATTTATTATTTTTTTGTCAATTGTAGCAATTGTGCATTCACATGAAGTGTATACAGAATCTACTTCCCATATGTCATCATCTGTATTATGAATTGCAAAAGATGTAGCTTGAGATTCTCTCCAATTAAATGCTCCCAGATTTACACGATACTCACTATTCTTGTTATGATACGTGTCAATTCCTAATCGTTCACATATAGTATGAATATATAAATCTTTAATTTTGGAATTAGAAAGGGGGTCTCCCAATAAAACAATTTGATTTTGCTCGTCTAATAGTAAACATTTGAATATGTTCTCGTGGGGAAAATTGTTGATTTTAGCAAATTCACCATCTATATCTATACACACTGGATAATCGTATCCAGTGCTTTTTAATTCAAATAAGGCCTCATTACGTCTACGTGGGGTTATGAATTTCAAAGGAAGAACGTTTCCATTGGTCATTTTTATTATATCATGATTGAAATCTATCCACTCTTTTAATTTCAATTGGCATCCTATGCAACCATCCGCATCTGTGAAAGTAATAATCTTGAATTTGTATTTATCAAAATCGACATTTATCGTATCCATAATTGATACGAAAGTTGCATTTGTAGGTAGCTTAACTGCTTTGCCTGACCACTCTTTAAGAATATCTCGTAACTCTTCGTTCTTACTTTTATGGCAAGAGCAACATACGTATATACTTGTAGCTAATAATATAGATATTACTCTTTTCATTAGTTTAGTCTCAATTCATTAATATCTATGTATCCAAATTGTATTTCATCATCAAAGCAGAAAATCAATCTATTATTAATCTCGTCATAACAGAAGAAACTGGTCCTATAACCCAATTCCAATGTTGCTACATACTCTCCTTTCTTTGTAAAAATAATTATAGATGTTGTAGGCTCGTGGTCATTATACTTTTTGCCATTATAAGCGGTAACAAGGTATTCTTTAGTAAAAAGAGATACTCCGAAGAAATGCAAGTCTGTGTCGCCCCATAGTGGTCCGTAAATATTGTGTAACAACGTGCCATTTAAGTCAAAAATACTGATGAGGTCGTTTAAAACATTGCATTCCGCATAAATGCTATCGCTATAAGAAACAGCCAGCATAAATCTGTTTTTGTCGATTTCAGGATGCTTGTATCTGAACACTTCGATATCTCCAGTCATCATATTCCATATCCCAGCATTAGGACAAAAGTCATTATTGCCTATTGGTTCTATCGTTCTACAGAACGAGACTGAGTCGTTCAAATAATAATAGTCTGCAGGAAAACTGCTTCGATTCAATCTGAATTTTGTGGCTGGTGGGTAAGCACTATCTCGTATGACACTATCCATGTTGAAAGCCAATATTTCTAATTTGCCATGGTCTGTCACATATAATTCGTGTGTTTCGCGATTCCATGCAACGTCTCCCATATTGGCTATTTCGGTTGGACCCTGTCCAACAATACCAAAAGAAACTATGTGTTTATATGTATTTATGTCAAATATATTGATAGGGGTCTCGTATGCTTTAAAATCAGTGATAATTAAAAAATTGCCAGCTACAACTGGGCGTGACGATGAACTTACGCATACATCGCCCAAATCAATTTCTTTGATTTTGTCTTTGATGTCAATACTATTATTCCTGTAATGCTGAAATATTTCAGAGCCATTGTCTTTATTACAACCAGTAATTAATAGTGTAAAAAGTAGTAAGATGATGATTTTCATTTTATATGTTTTAAAGTACTGTGCTTATAAGTATAAGCACAGTATGTAGTTAAATGGGTAATCAGCTAAATGTTATCTATGTTTAGCTTCGTCGTACCAATACCATGTATAGCAATAGCATCCCGAGTTGCCCAAAACGCATCCGTTCGGACAATCAGGATTAACCTCTGCTCCGTAGGCACATGCTTCCAAATTGTCTAACTGCAGTTCAGTAAGCTCTGTGTCCTCGCTTGCTATACTTAAATTCACAGCAGCAGCTATCAATATCACTGCTACAACTCCAAGAATCTTTTTTATTGTTCTATAAAGATTTTGTTTGTACTTCTTTTTATTGTGATGTTGCGATACGTGAACTCTTCATCGCGTAAGAGGATTCTGCTTTGACCTTGTCAAGCGAAACTAATATACAATTTATGCGTACTTACTGCCGTTACCTCCTTCCTTTTGGGGTTAATACTTAGGAGTGACTGCTCTTTCGTTTTCAGACCGATTAGCGGTGACTCCTTTGTTTATAGTTATGGCGTAAAGATAATATATAGAAATAAAACATGCAATATATTTGGCATTTTTTTTTTTTTCATAATGTATAGTGTGGAGTAGTAGCTCCTATTAATTGACTTTTTAGTATAGTTCGTTGGTTGAAGTATTCTGTATGTAGTCTATTTGTTCTTATCATTATTATGATGTTAATGCTGTCTTAGGGGGTTGTTGGGCTACTCATAATCAGCCTCGATTTTTATTTTAGATCAAAAAGTAGAATGCTCTATTTCAATATTGTCTGAAAAAATCTATATTTGTATTCCAATTCGTAGCGAAATGAAAAAGTCATTCATAATACTTCTCTTTACACTCTTCTTAAATGCTCATGGCTTCGCACAATGGGCTAATGCTAATGTCGATTCGCTGAAAAATGTAGCTGATAACAGCAGCGGTCTCGATAAGATGGAAGCATGCGTTGCTCTTACCATTAATATATATATTGATTCCAACGACGAGGCTCTCGAATATGCCATCAAAGGCGTCGCCGAGGGTGAAGAACTTCTCGCGTCAAAGAACTATCAGGATCACGATGCCTTCTTCCATTTACTGACCAGTTGTTATGCAATGGCATCAATGGCATACTATAATTCTGTTCGCGGTACTAATGATCAGGAGAAGATTAAATACCATGTTGAGAAACAGCTCTATTATAACGGAAAATCTGACTGGGCTTTCCAGCAGATTAAGAACCTGAATAAAATCAAAGAGGCAAACCCAAGATTCCTCATCGAGTTATATCAGGCTCGTCTGTTCTCATATATGGCACAGGGTAATATCGACTCTGTATTGATAACCCTGGATAATGTCATAGACTACGCTAAGAGCCAGAATATTGTCAAAACAGTGACATCCTCTGTCATCCAGAAGGCTAATGTCATGGCTATGATGGGCGAAACCGATGCGGCCTGCGCATCAATTAGTAATATGATCGATTCGCTGGAATCCTTCGATATCGATACGGTATATGCCTTGCAACTCAGAATAGTAGGCTACGAAAACATAGCTGCTATCCTGGTCAATGCTAAGAGATATGATGAAGGTAAGGAGTATATCGATAAGGCACTGGACCTCGTCAAGGGCTACAGTAACCATAAGGTCTACCAATATTGCTACGATGGTTTGCGTGAGATTTATGAGGCTAAGGGCGATTATAAACGTGCCTATGAGTATACTATGCTCGCAAAGACATATGAAGATTCGCTCTTTAACCAGCAGAAGATGGAACAGATAAGCGAACTGGAGGTTAAGTATAACACGCAGGAAAAACAATTCGCAATAGATAAACTTGAGAATCAGCGTATGGCTATCATGATTGCTGTCTTTGTCCTTATAGTCGTTCTCGCTATGCTCGTTTATATCGCCGTGCAAAGAAGAAGGCATAACGCGACGCTAAAGGCTAAGAACCTGCAGATCGAACAACAACGAGATGGCCTCAACTCAATGCTCCTCGAACTCTCTTCAAGCATCTCTTACGCAAGCCTCATACAGAATCAGATTATGCTCGGCGACCGTAAGGTGACAGATGTCATTGAGAATGGCTTTGTCATTTACTCCCCAAAAGATGTTGTCGGTGGTGACTTCTTCTACGCTAAGCAGTATGACGAATATAAGATTATTGCTGTTGCCGACTGTACTGGTCACGGTGTTAGCGCTGCTCTCCTGACTGTCATGAGTATCGCTCTCCTGAACGAATATTTCGCCGCATGCAAAGCTCATATCGATGATGTCGACGAGACGGGCTTCGCTCGTTGCTTCGACCCAGCTGCTATCCTCGAGCGCCTACGTCAGGATGTCAAGACAACTCTTAATGTCAAGACCGATGAGGGGGTTGCTCTGAGCGGTATGGATATGGCTCTGATCGTACATAAGAAGGGTAGCACTAAGATTCGCTTCGCAGGAGCTAACCGACCTCTTACCATAGTCCGTGCTGATAAGCAAATCGTGGAGATACGTCCAGTGCGCAACCCAGTCGCTCAATACATAAATGAACGCAAATTTGTCTCCGAGGAGTTCGAATTCGAGGAGTCTGATATGTTCTATATGTATAGCGATGGTATCACTGATCAGTTCTCGGCCGATGGTAAGTATAAATTCTGCAACCGCCGTCTGAAGGAGATGTTCACTAAATACGCATCCGAAGAGGTGCAAGAGCAAAAGAGAAAGATGCTTCTCGACTTTAATGTCTTCCGCGGCTCTACACCTCAGGTCGATGATGCTCTCCTCGTCGGATTCCGAGGGACCTCCCTCTAAGTGTAACTCGTGCTCCATCTGATAGCTTTTGATGTGGACGCCTTTTGATGTGCGGTTGAAAAGCAAAATGATGCTTCT
>JABUTU010000063.1 GCA_021443545.1 Marinilabiliaceae bacterium
TGCTATAAACGCCAAGCACATTATGAGCAGCGCTAAGAATGCTTTTATAGAAAAAACTTAATTATATTACTATAGCTTTTCTACCCTTGCAGGCCTTTTTGCAATTTCAAAGCGAACCATTCGCCATCGTTGGTTTTGTCCAAAAGTGTCATTTCAAGAGATTCCGCCCTCTCAATAAGTATACTCACATCGGCCTCTAAAAAACCACTCAGCAGAAGTATGCCACCTTGAATCAAGACATCTATATAGGCAGGCATATCACGCATCAGGATATTTCTATTGATATTAGCAAGGACTATATCATACTGATGTTTTGCTTCAAGGCTTGAAGCATCCCCCGTCACAGCCGAGAAATTGTCCACACCATTGAGTTGACAATTCTCTTGAGTGTTGAGAGAACACCACTCATCGATATCTATACCATGTACACTCTCTGCTCCCTCCTTGCAAGCCAATAGTCCAAGAATACCTGTTCCGCAACCCATGTCAAGGACTCTCTTTCCCTTAACATCCATTGCTAAAATATAGCGCATCATGAGTCCAGTTGTCTCATGATGCCCTGAACCAAAAGACATTCGTGGATTAATCACAATCTCATTTGGTATTTCAGGGCGACTCTCATGAGCAGGACCTCTGACAAGATAGCGGTCATCAATTACTATTGGTGTGAAGGAATTCTCCTCCCACTCTTTGTTCCAATCCTTATCCTCAACAGGCGAGTCATTCATGCCGAAAAAGACACCCTCGACATATGGATTCAGATAGTTAAGCATTGAGGCATCAAACAAGTGTTCCTGGATGTACGCCTCAAAACCCTCTTCAGTCTCAAGAAAACTCTCATATCCCAGTTCGCCCAACTGTGCCATGAGAATATCGCAGGCATCTTCATTGCGTGGACTAAGAGTAAATATGACCTTATGGTACAACATATTTATTTAAGGAGGTTCTTCGCAAGTTCATCGAGTTGAGCACGAGACTGAGCTGTAAGAGCCGATTTGATGCTGACTACAGGTTCAACGAACGATATATTCTTGAGAGTCTCCATGAAACTCCTCATCAACTTAGCTGCGGCTGGAGCCCATGAGCCGTTCTCTATGATAGCAACCTTTCGGTTCTGATAACCCTTTGCCTTGAGGTGCGAAAGAAAATCATCCATTGGCGAGAATATTCCAGCGTCGTATGTAGGAGAAGCAAGCACGATACGGTCGTAACGGAAGGCATCCTCTACACATTCAGCTATATCATCACGCGAAAGATCAGATATGGCTACCTTAACTCCCGAAGCCTTAAGTTTCTCA
This sequence comes from Marinilabiliaceae bacterium, assembly GCA_021443545.1. GTDB lineage: Bacteria > Bacteroidota > Bacteroidia > Bacteroidales > Marinilabiliaceae > W3P20-009. The sequence continues at coordinate 1,299 of JABUTU010000063.1, forward strand.
GCCAATTCATTTGCTGCAACAGCCGTATTACCATGTATTGATGCATAAGCAATAAAGACGCCTTCAGTCTCAGGGCGATAGCTGCTCCATGTGTCATATTGCTTAATATAGTGACTCAGATCCCCTGTAAGAACAGGTCCGTGAAGTGGAGCAATCTTTGCTATATCAAGAGCCAAAGCTTTCTTCAGAAGAGACTGAACCTGCACACCATACTTACCACATATATTAAAATAATAACGACGAGCCTCGCAATCCCACTCCCCATCATCTGGCACTCCGAATTTACCGAAGCCATCAGCACTGAAGAGCACCTTCTCCGACAATTCATACGACACCATCACCTCAGGCCAATGCACCATAGGTGCAAGAATAAAGGAAAGAGTATGAGCTCCTAACTCAAGCTTATCCCCTTCTGTCTTGATGATACGTTGCGACTCTGGCAGATTGAGAGCAAAGAACTGCTCAATGAACTGAAACGTCTTGACATTACCAACCAGTTTTATTGTTGGGAAAGCCTTCAAGGCAACAGCTATCGAACCTGCATGGTCAGGCTCAACGTGCGATACGACAAGATACTCGGGAGTGCGTCCTGCAAGTTCTCTCTTCACATTTTCCAACCATTCATCTGCGAATCTGGCATCAACTGTATCCATAAGTGCTACACGCTCATCGAGTATAACAAACGAGTTGTAACTAATACCTTCTGGTATGATATACTGACTTTCAAAAAGATCTGTTGTTGAATCGTTGACACCCACATATCGGATGTCTTTTGAGATATTCATTTCCATATATTTAATTTTAATTATTTCACCACTATAGTATCATGACATTTGGAACCTTCGCCACATTTGATGTGACATCGACAACACTTTTAGCACTTGGCATACGTGCCACATTCGTAACGGCGATGTAACGACCATCCTTGCTCGTCTTATATGATGTTTTTCCTGTAGAAGGAAGCAACGAGTTCACCTGTTGTACCGTCGATTCATCATTCGGCATGACAAATTTAAACATATATAATGAAGGCCACTTCGATGTCTTCTTCAATTGTACATGAAGGCTCTTAAGCTGTTCTTCCAATGTCATTCTTCTGTTGTATTATTGTTTATTGATAACGATATTGCTGACTTTCGTTCCTTACCATTCATCTTAACACTCAAAGGCTTATCTGCCCTTACATGTCTAAAGAACGTAGTATGTTGCACCTCTTTCAGTCCCTTAATATTTTCCCATGCGATATAATCAACCGAAGATCCATCCTGGACACTTAGATAGCCGATGTTCATAGATGTCACATTATGGAAGAAATGGGAACCCAATGATGAGTCAAGAGGAAAATTTGGAAGTGACATCTCGACAATCACCTTAGCCATTGATATCTGCGACCATTGCACAGGTATACCTATAAACTTATCGCGCGTTCCCCAACGACCTGGTCCTATCAGGATATAATGACGGTCTTCTTTGATCATCTGACTGTTCATGAACTCTATCTCACGAGCCATCTCCTCAGTTCTCAAATGGTCAAAGGTATCGGGATCAACATATATTATATCAGTTATATCCTTCACGTCTCCGTTACCAAGGCTCTGAGTCGTGTATAGTATCGCACTCTCTTTTTCTGGTTCATCGATCACCACTGCTGAGCCTTGCAACTCACTGACAATCGGTTTCATTTGAAGCAGGTAGAATGATGGCAATTCGTTAGGCCCATCCTCTAAGTCGAGAGCCCACTCTATCTCGACAGGCGAGCCCATTGCATCCTTAGCTGTATTGAGAAGAAGCGACAGGAGTTTCGCCAATGGAACGTAGTCGTACTTCAGAATATCGGCAAAGTTGACAACCCTCGGACCATAACTATTCAGTCCTGCCTCAATAGTATCATTCTCTGGATTATAGACAGAGGCGCAATGTTTGAGAGTTCCATGCCGCTCTGCATCTCTCATCTCAAGCGTAGCCAGTGGCGCATGCTCACCATCACCGACATAATCCAGGTTATGCTTGTCAAGGTCCACAGCGAGGAAATCAACCTGCGTAGTCTTAACCATATCGGCAGTTGAGACAATGGCTATATTAGGCCAAGCTGGCGAGAAACGATAGGCCTTAGACCCGCCTACCACATAATAGCCCAAACCGAATCCTGCGACAGCAAATCCCTCATCAGGTTTCATGTGAGCAACAGGGTAATAGTTGTACGACTGCGCTGTACCTGCTACATGCGGATAGAAATAATGTTCATACCTATTTCCGACAAGGACTTGAAGGACAACAGCCATCTTCTCCTCCTCTATATTGTGGTGAAGCGTCTGGAAATAAGCTCTCGACGTATCTGAATATATTGAGGCATAGACCATCTTGATTGCCGTTGATATCATCTCAACATTTTCCTCGATTGTCGGTTCATTATTTGGCACAAGGTAGGTATCAAAGACACCCGCGAAGGGTTGGTTCATTGAATCCTCCGAGAGACTTGATGACCGAACAGCTATCGGGCTCTTCACCTGCGACACGAAGCGCCGCAACCTATCCATGACACTGTCTGATAGTGGAACTTTCGCAAAGGTCTGTCGAAGCTTTTGGTAATCTGTCTCCTCATTTATATATGGATACAAAGAGCCCCGCTGCATGAAGCGTGTGAACTCATCAGTTCCCACAATCGCTGTCAATGGCATTCGTATATTGATACGGTCAGAGAACATCGACGTATCAATATTCTGAATGAGGGTATTGATAAATGCCAAACCACGACCTTTGCCTCCTAATGAACCCGAAGCAATCGACACTACATTTCGTTCGTCCAAAGCCTCAACCTCGTCGAAGTCAAGGCGCTTTCCACGCCGTCTGTTCTCGCGATAGTCCCGCATAATGCTAAGCACATCTGAGCGAAACTTCTCAAGGTCGGTATACTCCTCGAAGTGAATATTATTAACCAATCGGGCCAATGGAATCTCACCTCTCGACATCAACCATGATGACAAACGATTATCCATGAAATAACGAGAGAGAAGGTGGTCTGGAATATTCCTAAATATTATCTCAAACTCCTTCAGTCCTTTTGCCTGTGCAATCGCTTTACCACTTGGCGAGCGGAAAATAAAGTCTCCAAATCCCAGTCGCTGCGTGACAAAGTCCATGATGTCAGCCTGAATAGCATCTGAATTCTTATCAAGATATTCGACACCCAGTTCGTCAGCTATAGTTCTCCCTTCAGGGTCGGCCGTCTGCAATATAGATGGAAGGTCTGGACGGTCCGCCATGATATAGCGAAGAAGGGTCTCGCCTGCTCTATTGTCAATCTTACCATTGTGTTCAAATTCAAGGTCTGATATGACACACATCAAGAAATCCTTATACTTCTCGTATATGTACATCGCATCTTCATAATTGCGTGCATGCAATATCTTCGGACGCTGTCGCATCTTAGAAATCTTATTTATCTCGTTGCGCTCCTCCTCTACCAGTAACTTCTGGACCTGACCGAAGACGATTGAGAAGAGAAGTTGCAGATATTTAGAGTAGTATACAGGTGAGTCTTCAACAAGAAGTATGACCCTGACCAAACCGATTTTTGTATCGTTCTCTACATTAGCCTTATCCTCGATTGATTTAACTATAGAGAATAGTATCTGGGAATTTCCACTCCATACGAACAACTTGTCGATGCTGGGAACAGTAGATGCTAACTGCTCGAAATACTTGACGTTATTTGTTTTGTTCAGCAAGAGGAAAACGGGCAAGTCACTCTGACGTTCCTTTATATCGCGTGACAGGTCAATCACAGTATTTTGGTCAAGACCAACCATAAGGATTGCCAGATCAAAATGCGTCGACTCCATAAGTTCAAGAGCCTCCTGCGACGATGTCACACCCGTAATACGAGGCAAAGAGAAGAGACTATACTGATATATCTCTCCCATAAACTGCTCGAAGAATGAGTCGTCATTCTCAAGAATGAAGGCATCGTATAGTGTTGCAACAAAGAGTATATTCTTGACCTTGTACTTCATCATATCGAGATACACATACTTCTCGATAATCTGCTTATTGAAGAAAAGCTGAAGTGGTTGTTTGTCGCGTGTCAGCGTCTTGCGGAAATCCTCGCTCACCTCGGTAGAGGCTTTGTGAGGCATATTGTTATATAGTTCGCGACCCTTATGATTATTGATATATCCGCAAATCAGTTTTGCCAGATTGGTCATCAACTGACACTCCTCCTTCAGAAATGGACCTTCGTAGGCATTAGGACGTGACTCCTTATAAAAGACCTGTACTACCCCCTTCTTATCGTCGAGTGTCACAAAATTCTCGTTCTGCATCCATTGTGTCGCAACGAATCCCTCACTTTGAGCCTTATGTCCCTCATACTCAATGCGTGCACATGCTATATCTGGATATTGCCACGACTGAGGTATGGCCTGCACGATCTGCTGCAACGTCTCATCTATAGGAAGGTCTTGCGATATAATTTGTGTGACAACATTGATTGCAGCCAACTCTTTCAGACGTTCTCTATGCTCGAATGCCAAACGCCCTAACACCCTTCCTGCTACAAAACTCTTCACTAAGGACAAGGCCATATCTAACGACCCATTGGCATGCGCCTCGTCATAACCTGGGACTAACTCCTGCTCAAAATAAACCTCAAAAATAATCTGCGACAAACCATCAACAATGATATTCTGCTTTCGGATGAAACTGGTTTTCTTGAAACCATCCGACTCATACCATTCGTCTCTAAAGCCTAAATGCAGACTTACAGCACCAAGATAGTCCCTAAGCAGATTACATATCTGTCGAAGGGACATCTGCGGCTCATTGACACCTATGGTATCTCCAATATTGACTATCTGGTCGTAGAGTTCTTTGGGGGTCATCTGTAGCATCTTACTGTTTACTCATCTTCTTAAGATCTTTTGATGTCAATGCATCTGGCTCCTTCTTGTTCACCTTATGCCAATCAAAATAATAAACCTCATCATCGTCTGCACCTATAATCATATTATAGCAACGTGTCTCCAACTTGTTATTGCCTGGTCCGACCTTATGAAGGAAAACCACATCCTTGGCTTTATTTTCAATTGCCTCCATAACCTCCTTCTCCGTCACAAACTTAAACTTGTTCTTATAAACAGCTCCAAATGCCTTCTCATTTCTCAAATCCTTCTGCACCTCGCTCTCAACAACATACAAAGTCTTATTCTTCAACGATTTGATATTCTTATTATAGTAAAGCAACGGAGTCTTTGATATCAGCTTTGGGTTTGACTTCATCAACTCCACATGTTTCAGTATGAAACGCACAAACGATGCGAGTTTATATGTATAGTTTTGGTCCTGCAGATTAGAATATGCCAAAGGAATCGACAGAAGGTCCGGGAGAGTATTTACCTTACGAGCCTTCTCCTTTCCCATAAGCAATGACAGATATATGTACTTCGCCTTTGTCTTATCTTCTGGGTAAGTCACCGTCGTTGTTGTCAGGAACGAATATGACGGATCGCTTATCATACTATTGAAATGCTTGTTTGTGGTGAAGTCGTACGACGTCACTTTCCATTCGTTCGACATGACATCCTTAATCTTGACATTAAAATCGCTCATCACATTATCGTCAAGAATTACCATTGTCTTGGTATCGCCAAAATCTGCATAATTCTGCTCCGTAGGAACACTGTCTTGTGCATTAATACTTGTTACCACTGCAGCGAACAGAGCCGCTGATACCATCTTGAATATCTTCATAGTCTTGCAATTTTTAAATGGTTAGTCTACGATACTTCTATTTCAAATGTTATGCCATAATAATATTATGCGAATCTCCACCACAAGCCCACGCTCTCTCTCCATCGAAGTTTATATCAATATGTCCTATATACAAACCCGCATATCCTACTTGATTGACGAGCACTTTCTTCCCAACGACATTATCAACGAATGTCGGTTCTGGAAGGAATGTATGAGTATGGCCTCCTAATATGATATCGAGGTAACGTGTCTTAGCTGCCAGCTTGAGGTCGTCGGGCTGACTTCCCATCTCATAACCTATATGAGTTATTGCTATCACCAAATCGCAATGTTCATCTCTCTTGAGTTGACGCGCCAACTCGTCGGCTACTGATATGGGGTCTTTATATTTTGTGTCACCAAAATTCACCTTAGATACTAAACCTGACAGCTTTACGCCAAGTCCGAAAACACCTATTCGTCGTCCACAACGCTCAAAAACCTTATATGGACGAATCAGCTTTTGGGCTCTCTGATCCTTGAATTGATAGTTTGCATTGAGAAACGGGAAATTTGCCTCTTGCACCCTGTCCAATAATATGTCAAGACCATTATCAAACTCATGGTTTCCAATGGTAACTGCATCAATTCCCATTTTATTCATGAGTGATATCTCCAACTTTCCCTTATAGAAGTTGAAATATGGAGTTCCTTGGAACATATCACCACAATCAAAAACAAGCAATTCGCGGTAGGTGTTCTCCCTCACTTGCTTGATGTAAGCAGCTCTTCTGGCATAACCTCCCATACCCGGATACTTCTCATCATTAGCAGGGAAGGCATCTATATGGCTATGTACATCATTAGTATGCAAAATAGTTAGTCTCTTTGCTACTGGACCGACAACACGAGTATTTGTTGCAAACGACTCAATAGGGCGAGTCATCATTGCAACACCGCCCATAAGCATATACTTCAGAAAATCACGCCTCTCCATCACTCACATTTAATTATTCTTGGTTCTACAGGAGCAACAAGAGCCTCGCCTCGCGCCGTTCGTCTCTCAATATATTCCCATATAGCTGTTCGGAACAGCTTGCCTACCGAACTTCTTTTCTGGTTATCAAGCATACCAAAGTCATCACCACCCGTTGCTATATAGTCGAGCGTAACCAAAGCATACATCGACCTTCTCGATATCTCCTTGCCATTGACCGTTGCTTCAATAAGATGTCCATCTTTCATCGTCATCTTTATTGCACCTAAGCCTTCGCCTCCTCGCGCTGCAACATGCTCAAGCATCTTCGTCAGGACCTTTCCCCTCAGAAAGACTATGACCACCTCATTCTCAAAGGGTGATACTTCAAATACATCCGACACTCTTATATCTCCCTCATTAATTATTGAGCGTATCCCCCCAATATTCGCGAGAGATACAACAGGATAGGAAACTCCCATCTGTTCAATTAATGGCTGCGCCGTCTCTATCAGGATATCTGCCCACAAGGATGCCATAGGAGAATCAGGACGTACAGCTTCCAACGTAGCACTGCTTCGACCAACCACCCTATTCAGTTCACTCTTTATGCTATCTTCATAGAGGTGAACAAGACTATCAACCTCCACATCTTTTGCAAGCCCACCATCAACGCAGATGCGCTTTACACCATCCACTCTGTAGGATTGTGCTGGCACATTCAGCGACAACAAAAACAGAGCAATGGGGAATAATATGTGACTTAGAGTTTTCAAGATGATATGATTATTGGTTTTGACTACTTATTATTGACATCTGTCTTGAGCCATCTATCCAACCACTTATAGAACTCTCGATGCCAAACTATACTATTCTGCGGCTTCTGCACCCAATGACACTCATCGGGGAAGTAGAGGAACTCGGCTGGTATACCTCGCATGACAGCACTATTAAAAGCTGCCATTCCTTGCGTATATGGTATGCGAAAATCCTTCTCTCCATGAATAACCATGATTGGTGTATCCCACTTACCGACAAAGAGATGGGGTGACTCAGCATAGCTCTTCATGGCTACAGCATTGTCGCGCTCCCAGAAAGCACCTTTAAGATCCCAATCCGTAAAGAAGACCTCTTCTGTCGTCGCATACATCTGGTCGAAATTGAATATTCCACAATGAGAAATAAATGCCTTGAATCGTCCTTCGTGATGACCCGCCAACCAATAGATTGAAAAACCTCCATAGCTGGCACCTACCGCTCCAAGACGCTCCTCATCTACAAATGGTTCCTCTTTAACCGAGTCAATGGCTGAGAGATAATCCTTCATGTTCTGACCACCATAGTCACCACTTATCTGCTCATTCCACTCTCTACCAAAGCCTGGTAATCCTCGTCGGTTAGGAGCAACAACAATATAATCGTTAGCTGCCATCAAAGCCAGATTCCAGCGCGACGACCAGAACTGACTTACTGTATTCTGCGGACCTCCCTGACAATAGAGTAAAGCTGGATATCTCTTGTTTTGATCAAAGTGAGGAGGATATAAAACCCACACCAGCTCTTTCTTGCCGTCTGTTGTCTTGACCCAACGCTCCTCAACTCTTCCTAAATCAAGTTTATTTAATATTGATGCGTTAACGGTTGTAAGTGATGTAGCTTCACCCGACTCCTTGTCCACCCCATAAATCTCTGTTGGAGAATGCATACTTTGGCGCGTTGTCACTAATCTTTGGGGTGTTGATATCACCGATGTATAGTCGCACACATCATCTGTTATGCGCGTTAACTGCTTCGTTGCAACATCAATCCTAAAGATAGCCTCTTTTGCATTCTCATCAATAATGGCCCAAACAACAGCGTCGCTTTCCGAGTCAAGACAGAATGAAGAGACACTCAAATCAGACTTCTCCATCAGGTTGACCTCCTGACGTGTCTGTAAATCCATCATTATAATACGATTCTGATCGCTCTCATATCCGTCGTGCTCCATACTGAGCCAAAAGAGATTCTTGCCATCAGCCGATACGAGCGGATTCTTATCGTATCCCTTATTGAAATCAGTCAGACAGACCGTCTGTCCATCCTCTAAATTATATTGATACAGATTCGAGTTAGTACTTTTGGCACTTTCAAGACCTGTTAATTTCTTACATGTGTATATTACCGATTTACTATCGGGCGTCCAACATACATCCTCCATTCCGTCGAACGGCATAAGCGGAGAGTGATAAGGCTCTCCCTCGAGGATATCTTTTGCATCTTCCGCAGCGACACCATCCTTCGAGAGGTCAGCAACAAAAAGATGGTTATAAGAGCCATCCGACCACTCATTCCAGTGACGATACATTAAACTTGTCTCTATTCTCGCTGTAGCAAGTGGCATATCTGGGTGCATATCATGAATATCTCTATCCAGTTTTACCCTATTCAGATAGAGAATATGCTTCATATCTGGGGAGTATATAAAACCATCCACTCCGCCTTTAACATTTGTAATCTGGCGAGGTATCCCACTTCCATCAGCTCCTATCTCAAAGACCTGACTCCCTGCCTCTCCAGCAGAAGCGAGGTAGCAAATGGCTTGTCCATCAGGACGCCACGCTACCTCATATTCATTTCTGACTGTACGGGTAATCCGTTTCATCTCACCACCAGCAACTGGCATAGTATATATGTCAGTAAACGACTTATTACTCTTGACATCTGTGTAAGCTATCGTGAAAACCATTGTGTTGCCATCTGGCGAAACTTGTGGGTTTCCGACACGCCCCATTTGCCATATCAGTTCCGGTGTAAGACGACTCCCTGCTTCAAGTTGGGGTTCAATAGGTTCATACAACTCCTCCTGCTTTGTCGTCTGACATCCTATAGTCAGCATCTGCGCCATAACCAATGTCGTAAGAAACGTTTTGAGTGATACCCGCATCGATAAATCATTAAAGGGAATTTCAACATCTTTTCTCTCTGAACGATTAGAAGTTGTGTTCAGCAGATTGTTGATTTGAAGTCCCCTGTGTTAAACTATATCAGATTATCTTGATTCACTCTGGCTTTTAAACCAACTTCAATGAATCGTACTCCTTAATCAATTCGTTGTACTCTTCACCAACCTCTTTAAGGATATCACGGAACTGAGACTTACCATTATCCTCGCGGTTGTATGAACTTACCTTGCGAACCGACCTGTCGCGGAATGCGATAATCTTCACAATGAGTTCACTTGCCTTATCATCGTTCTGCTCGCTGATAATGCTCTTAACGCAGATACTTGATACCAATTCATCTGCAAGGAATTTAATCTCCTTCTTAAGATCTCTACGATTTGCCATATTGATAAATATTAAATGTTATTTTTTGACACATTGAGATAGCAAAGATAGAGAAAATATTCCTCTTTATCTTACTGCTACAACAAAAAAGAGACGTCTCCTAAGAGACATCTCTTTTTATTTCAGGAATATATAATTGTCTACTTTACAAGCACTCGCTTAACGAGCTGCTCTGTCTTAACCACGTATATACCCTTCGCATCAACCGCGATTATAGCCGTATTTTCAACAACCCCTTGATAGATAATCTGACCAGTGATGCTATATACTGCAATCATTTGCTTAGCTGGCACCTCAATCTCTATGTTATTACCCTTTGCTGTGATTCGAGTCACACCTGCTCCGACAGCTTCGATAGCATTTGGTTCATCATCCTCCCAGACTGTAGTAAATGTCAAGTCGTCGTTTGGCATCGTTGGTGGGACAACTCCATCCCACGTATATGTTGCTCCCTCAAGAGTATAGAGAGGTGCAACGATTGATGTACCATACTTTATTGTGCCCGTTGGTGTGTAAGAACCCTCATTGGTTACTGTGGCACTCGAACGAGTATTTACCCATGTCAATATGAAAGATTTACGCTGATATTTGACTTCAACGGTCACGTCGTTACTTGTCACACTCTTCTGAACAATAGCAAGAGCCTCAAACCCGTCAACACTCTTCGCAACAGCATTGGTCTGACCGTTGTAAGTAGTTGTCAAGGTCTCTCGCAACGATTCATCCTCTTCATATACACCATCAAGATTCTCGAAACTATGTACTACTTGATAATCTATGACGTTAGGTGTAAAGACAGCGTAGAATACAGCACCCGCTTCAGTCATTATACCATAATCATCGTTCTCAATAGCCTCTGTTGCTGTAGGAGACGTTGCCCATCCAATGAAATCATATCCCTCCTTTTGTGGCAATGCTGATGGTTTAACTATCGCATCACCATAAGGGATAGGTGCAGAAATATAGTTTGCTGCTTCATCCTGGAAATACCATGTTACAGTGAATGACTTCTTGCTCCACACTGCTGTCAGAGTCAAATCTACAGCTGGCATTGTTGTTGGAACAGCCATGCTCCACGATGGTGTCTCATAACCGACTCTCGTCATCACGGGCAACTCAATAGGAGCCTCATATTTTACAGAACCGCTCTTCGTATAGGTGGTTTCATTAGTAATGGTTGCCTCCTGGATTTCTTCATATACCAACTGATAGCTATTACGAGAATACTTTATCTCAACAATTGTACTACCATCCTCTGCTATCGTCTCCTGGTCAAACGACTGAGCCTCAAAACCCTCATAAGTATTTGCTGTAGCCTCTGTCTGCAGACCATACTTACCCTTACCTATTGCCAATGCTTTCTCTGAATATGTACCATCAAGATTCTCTGTAAGATGCTTCACGGTATAGTCAACAGTTGCATTGTCAAGTATTATTGCATAATAGGTCACATCACCAGCGACACTTGTTGCAACCACCATGCTCTCCTGAGCATTCTTGTCGGTATTCCAGCCAACATAATGCTTTCCTGCTGGGGCCGTTGGTGCTTCAGGTGCTGTAATCGATGCTCCATACTTAAGTGTAGCCGACGCAAGTTCACTTGTACCATTCATCCATTTAACACTATAGGAATTACGTGTATAGTAGATATTTACAACTGACGAACCATCTTCTTTGATAGTTACTTGTTCTATAGGCTCTCTCAGTGTAAAACCTGTATACTGCTTGGCTGCAGCTTGAGTCTGCAAGCCTGCTGTTCCACTACCCGACTCAGTAGCATTCGGACCAGCATACGAACCATCGAGACCTTCAAGGTAGTGACACACCTGATAATCAGCTGCATCATTAGCAGCGAAGACAGCATAATATGTTGTGTTATCTTCATACTGTGATGCTGGAGCCACAGTTGTCTGTGCCCCATCTGTCGTATTCCAGCCAATGAAATGCTTGCCTGCAACGGCTGATGGCGCAGGTGGAGCGACAAGCACCGTTCCAAAGAAGTGCTCTGCTGTAGCCAACTCAGCATCGCCATTCTTCCAGGTAACAGTATACTTGTTTCTGTCGTACTTTATCACTACCTCTGTCGTGCCGTCCTCCTTTATCTCCTGCTGATCTACGTTCTGAGCAGTAAAGCCTGTAACTGTTTGTGCCGAGACGGCTGTTGTGGTTCCCCAGATACCCTCGCCTGTTGTGCGCAGACTCTCATCTTCTTCGTAGCTGGTACCATCCAATGTCTGAAACAGATGTTTAACGGTGTAGTTCTTCTTTGGATTATCAGCAAGAAGAGCATAATAGGTTATATCATCTACATACGTTGCCTCGTCTAAGTTAAGAGCAACAGATGACAATGGATCAGTATGCCATCCTACAAAATTCTTTCCTGCTGGCAGAGTTTCCAAAGCTGGTGCTACCAATGGTGTCTGATAACGCTTTGTCGCCTCCGACAACTTGGCATCACCATTCATCCATGTCACGGTATACTCATTACGATTGTAATAGATATTCACAACTGTGCCTTCCTCTGTAAGTTCTACATTATCAGCATGGTCAAAAGTGAAACCCTTTAATGTTGTAGTATTATAGGCGTACAGAGCAGCATCGGTCATTGTAGATATCTTACCAACACAATTTGGCGTAGAACCATACGAGACATACTCATCATCATCAATATTCTGTATGTAGTGTTCAACCGAATACTTTACCTCTACATCTTTTACATGTTGGTCATAATTCTCTACGTCATCGATGATATAGAAACATGTATTGAAGACTGAGTTTTTCTTGTATATCTCCATCAGGTTTGATGGGACACAAAGGACCCTCTTATGTGAGGCAGAAGCTGTTGATTCGAATGTGCCACTTGATGCTATCGGAGGTTGAGGAGAGGCAAGTTTTAGAACTTCAAGGTTTGTCAGAGCCCTCATTGACCTATATCTCATCTCTATCATATCATCCCCTAAATCTATAGCTCTCAATGAATTACATGCATCAAAAGTTCTGACTGCAGGTGTTCCTGTAGTTCCCGAAAGATATGCTGTTCCATCTGCAACGGTGTACGAAAGGCTCTTTTTGCCCTTTGGATATGAAACCATAGATATGACACCATTATCTGCCTTATGGTACAACGCATCATCATATACAAACAGAGTTGTATTTCCTCGACTGTTAGTGAATTTCTCCAGATTGTATAGATTGAAGAAATAACCATCGTTGCTACCAATTTTCAACTCCGCGCTTATGTCGAAGGTCTTGGTGTTACCATTAGAGTGCATACCAGCTCCTGCTATGGAGGTTACGCCATCAGGCATCACATAATTTGGGATATTCACATCAGTTCCCCATGTGACAAGTTTCTTTCCGTCTTTGGTGTACTCTATACCATCAATAACATTGTACAGACTGATATTGATGAACTTTAAAGAGACTGGCGATGGGACTGCTGTATCACTGATATTTTTCGCTTCCAATACAGTGTTTCCTTCACAATCAACAAACTTGGTATATGTACAATTAAGAAAAGCCAGACTCGCTATCTCTTTTACTGTCGTTGGCAATATAAAGGTCTCTGTTCCGAAATAACCATTCTCATTATACTGACCACCATTCACTTTGTACCCATTGCACCTAAATGCCTTGAGAAGAATCGTTGGATTTCCATTACCATCTATCTTATACAAAGCTCTGTTGTGATTAGCATCTTCTATCACTTTAAACGTCTTATTCTCAGGGTCGATTGTGAGGGTCATCTTATTATTTGCGCCATCACAAAGACGATAGTATTCACCAATTGAAGTAACATTCTTTCCGAGTGTTATGTTGGCGCACCCGAAGGTACATCCGCCTACGTATACCAAGGCTCCGCCATCAGTGAAGGAAGCCAAGGCCGATCCGTAGATTGAGTGTGTGAGCACTCTCTTCGTTGTAGCTGGTGTCGTATAATTCTTACCTGTACATAGACGTGGGAAGTATATCAGTTTCTCTTTGTTTTTAGAGTAGAGAACTTCGAAGTCTACGACACCATCTTTCATCACGACATCCAACTCGAAACTGGTATTACCCTCCTCTATCTCAATCTTCTTTGCACATAATGTAGACCACCCAAGGAAGGTTGTATTATTATCACCAAGCTGTCTGACTTTAGCTCCGATGCGAAGAACCTCGTCTGGTGGAACTACCGTTGTTGAGTAGAATGCATTCGCTTCAACAACCTCTAAGGATGGGGCATCCAAATTGATGATGACACCATTTCTTACAACGTTACCTGCCGCATTCTTGTTCCCCGAAGAATCTCCTGAGTAATTGAAGGCTTGGCTCTTTATCGTAGTAATATTATTTCCAAGTATAACCTCTTTCAGTTTCTTGCAATTGGAAAAGCATTTTGTAGCGATGATGGTAACGGGATATTCGATATCCTCATCTCTTACATCATCATGTACTGTCACTACATCGACTATTCTGACCGTTTCACTATATTCGATTTCTCCAGCCACAACCATCGCATAGCCCCTGGTTTTTACACTCTTGTCCTCATTCAGAACATCTGGTGTCACCTTGTAATAAACTCCATCCATCACCAAGGTATAGTCATAAGCCATACATGAGATTCTACATAGCGTGGATAGAAGCAAAAAAAGAAATAGTCCAATTCTGTTCATTATTTGTTTGCATTTATAGTATGTATTATCAATTTCCTTTAAAAACTCACTCCCCTCTATATCTCAATATGCTAACAATCGACACCTAATCCGTCAACAAAGGGACTTTATGAGCTAAAATTCGGCGCAAAAATAGTTATTATATTCGCATTTCCAACAATTTTTCAGAAAATCATCGTTACTATCACGAATAGGTTATTAGCAATCCTAACTTGAAAAGTCTCGTAATCCTCTTTATATGTTATTTAGCGACATCTTGCAACATATTGAGGTATGTCTCGTAGAAAAATGTAGCAAAAATATTTTAAACGACCAATAGTGTGACAAAATATTTTACAACACAATACAATAATATATGCCTCTATACGCCTATTTATATGTTGAGTAATAATATAAAACATAATAATATGAAGAAGCTAATACAACTGCTTTTCGCCTTTCTGGCGGTCCCGATAGCGGGATTAGCACAGCTGGACACAGACAAGTATGAGTATATGCTCATCAAGCCTGAACATTTCAATGTGGATGTTATCTACACTGCGGGCGAATCACTTGCAGAAACAGATGTTATGGATGACAAGACATGTAATGGCACTGGACACCAAAATATTGGTGAGTATCCTAACAAGGCCAATGATGCATCCTACACTGACCACTCCCATGGTAATACTCGAGGAGTATTCTACGACAAAAATTTCCCTAAAGCCAGGGAGAGTCAGACCTTCAAACCATTACCCGACGACCGAATCCTCAAGGGTACAGGTGACGGCCTATGCTGGTATCTGCAACCCTACAACCAGAACAATGCTATTAAGCTGACTGGACCTAACCGACCAGCCGATAAAAATGGCGGTCCTTTCTATGCATTGAAGAGTGGTAGCACCTGGACTCGTGGGTCATTCCAGCCTACCGACCCTGAGTCGGTGACGCTGACCTTTGAAAATGAAGGTGTGTATAAAGCCTTCTACGTTGCTGCAACTGCCACCAATGTGGCGGGCTCTACTGCCAACATGTATGTTACTGTTAACTTCTCGGATGGCACAACTGAGACTCCCGATCCTTTCCAGGTAGCAGACTGGTGCGCTGGTGCCAAAAATCTCACATCAGGTTATGCTACCAAGACATACAGATACCACTACTTTGACGACAACCAAAACGAGTCTGGATATAGCGATGGATTCCGCGTAGGAGCTTACATCAAGTCGTGCAAGGTAGTAATCAATACTAAAAAACTCATTAAGAGCGTCACCATCTCAACTGTTAATGCAGCTAACCCATGTAACCCTCCTTCGGGAGGCGACGCTCCTCTGTATGTAACCATTTTTGCTATAACTGGAGAAAAGGGCGAACTCGAAGGTCCCGAGATCACTGAAGAACAAGAGGCTGCATCGAAGGCTTCAATCACGGCTACTGACCCTGACGACCTGAACAGCCCGTGGGAGTTCGACGCTAAATGGGAACAGTCGTCTGTCGTTGGTTACTATCTGTCGGTATCTAAAAACCGTGGTATGACTGACTTCGTTGATGGTTACAACCTGAAGGTTGTCGACCACGATAGCGGTCTCTCAGGTTCTACAATATCAAGTCATGTTACTGGCCTCGACGAAGGTACTATCTACTACTACGCCGTCAAGGGCTATAACAAGGAGAACAACATAATAACTCAGGTGACGAACTACTCTCGCGTCATCGAGTTCGCCACATCTATTAATAATGTGGGTGGCGACGACTTCTTGAATATCAGAACAAAGGATATAGGAGCCTACGACTTTACAGCCGAGTGGACTCCTCTGACTCAATATAATGCTGTCACAGGATACAAACTGCAATTGTATGCGGGAGAGGGTTGCTCTCTGACAAATTGTCCTGACGATTGTCTGATACGCACAATAGCTGTCTCTGGCAATAGTGCAAGTGAATGCTACATCGATGGCCTTGAGCCCGATGTGGAGTATTTCATTAAGATAACCCCTACAAGTTCCTACAACAATGGAATGGAGGGTATAGCCTCTATTGCTGCAGCAGCCACAACTGATATCACAAAGGCTTCGGTCGACCCGGTCTCAGTGACCTACATTTCAAGTTCATCGTGCCAGCTCGACTGGTCAGCTCTCAACTCAGCAAAGGTTAAGGGTTATAAGATATACAAGTCAAACAGTGCCCTCACAGAAGCCAACTATGCGTCTGGCACCCCAGCAACCGTAACAACTAATACCTACACGGCAACTGGGCTATCAACTACAGCAAAGACCTATTTTGCAGTAGTCCCATATACCAACGATACGAACTGCAAGCCCGCATTCGCTGTATTCGACCCCACAGTGTTGGTTGCTACAATATCGTCAACGAGCACAACCACTAATAGTATTGCACTGCAATTACAGGCAGCAGGTACATACTATACATGGAATTTCAAATATGGCAGATATGATAGAAACACCTCAAGTGGCACTGCCTCGGTTGATGAATATAAGATATTCTACTCTGCCGACAAGAACTTTTCAAATGTTCAAGAGAAGGTATTTAATGTCACTGCAACTTCATCTCCATATTCTGCGAATTATACATTGAATAATCTGTCGGAAGGAACAGTATACTACATAAAGGCTCAACCTTCTCAGAAATACAAGACAAGAGCATATAGCAGTTCTTATATATATTACGTTGAACAAGATGTCACAAAAGACTACAACTTCTCAACAACTGGCAATGTATTAACGGTTTGGACATCGATATCCAATATCAAGCCATCGAACCTCAAGGCCTCTAACATTGAGTGCACATCGTTCGACCTGTCGTGGGATTGTACAGCAACAGCTGTCACCAAATATGAAGTATATGTGAATGGCGCAAAAGTCGGAGAGACAAATGCGACATCATTCACAGTGACTGGGCTCTCTTATGAGACCACATACAACAACATCTACGTAAAGCCGTTTGATGCAAATAATCAAACAGGTCAGAACTCCGACGGCATAAACGTGACTACGGGTACCGTTCATGGCACATCAGTCGATGACTTTGCCGGTACAGCTCTCTCGACAACATCGACTTCTCTCATGTGGACACCAATTACAACCAATACAGGTTACTACAGCGGTTATAGGATTTACCGAAGCGTAGGTGGAGGTGCATTCAATCAGATTGCTCAGATAAACTCGCTCTCAACAGCGACTTACACCGATAGCAATTTGGATGTCTATAAGATGTACCAGTACAAGATTGTACCTATCGACATCAAGAACCATGAGTGCTCTATGAGCGATGCCATCTCAGTACGTACTCTTCCCGACTTCGACGAGAATATGCAGGTTACGGGAGTGGCGGCTGACTCCCCTACTCAGTCGAAGATTCACGTAAGCTGGAATAAGATTAACAGTACTCTCATCTCAAAGTATGTAATCAACTATTCCAAGAATGCTGACATGAGCGATGCCTCGCAGGTTGAAGCAGGAAATGTCGACAACTACGATGTTCAGCCTCTCGACTTTGGAACACGCTACTACTTCACTGTTCAGGCTTACGCTGAAGAACTTGATAAGTACACCAAGCCTTCAGCTATCGTCTCGGCATGCACCGACATCGATTGGAACCAGGAGATAACAGCTGTCTGTGGCGCCGCTGCAAACGGCGGTGACAACACCATTTCTGTTGCTTGGCAGCCCTCGACACTGACAGGTGTTAAGGGATACCATATTTACTATAGCAAGGTTCAGAATAGCTTCAACAATACCGACAGAGTATTTGTTGATTACAAGGATAGCTCAGGCAACCTAAACAGTTCCTACACTTTCACCAATCTGGACCCTTCGACAACATACTACTACAAGTTCAGAACTGTCGACTACTCAGGCAACGAAGGCAAGGAGTCAAGTTCCGACCCAGCTTGTTCAAGCCAAAGCGAGACAGTGACGAACATGAGTGGTAACGAGGTTGTCAGAAACCTCAATGTAATAAATATCCAGACTACCTCGGCACGCATCACATGGCTTGAGCCTGAGAATGCAAGTGGCGTCGACCACTACATCGTTGTTGTTAAGGATGCTAAGGGGAATACCCTTATCAATACAACCTCGACAAATCTTGCTTATGACGTAACGGGTCTGACACACGCCACGAACTACACGGTCGAGGTTACTCCTGCCAATGCAGCCAATAGCACAGGTAAGGCAGCAAGCAAGAGCTTCGCAACTAAACTCGACCAGTCGATAACTGTTACTAACCCACAGGCATCGCCTCGTTCTACATCTGTAATCGAGGTGACATGGACTGTTCAGTGTAACAATGATGCCATCGAGGGTTATCATATATACTACAGCAAGGATGCTGCGATGAACGGTGCAAGCACAATGACTGTCAAGGGCGTAAATGCCACAAAAGGCAGAATAACGGGTCTGGAGGTCTACACCGAATACTTCATCCAGGTTGTTCCTTATATGTCATCAACGGAGGCTACCAAGTCGGCTATCGTATCAGCCAAAACATACCTCTCAAGTGATGTAACTGTTGAGATTGCTGTCGACCCTGCCAAGATGGAGGTAACAGCCAAGTGGTATAAAGCAAATGCTGATGCCGTTCAGAACTACTTCGTATCTCTCATCAAGAAGACTACAACAGGTGAGACAGTTCTTGGTTCTGAATGTATTAACAGAAGCGAGGCTCAAACCGATGATGGTGGTACATTCTTCTCTCACACATTCACTGGATTGCAGGAGGGTACCAACTACGAGGTTCGCGTCGACACCTATGGCTCCGACGGATGTACCACAGTAGATGATATCGACAACTACGGTGGCTCAGCAAGCAAAGAGTTCCACACCGATATCAAGGATATAGCGGCCTCTGACCTCAGCATAACGGCTGGTTCGGTCAAGGCTACTGAGGTGGGACTTGAGTGGACCAATACCGACTGCGATGCCATCACAGGTTACTACATCGAGTATAGTACTACTTCGACATTTGATAATGGAACGACAAACCGAATCTCAATATCGAGTGCTTACAATAGCACTACTCTCAAGAGTCTTGAGCCTGGAACTGACTACTGGTTCCGCTCGCAGGCCTACGCTCCTGACAAGGTAAGCTCGAAGTACTCAAATGTGGTTTCTGCTACGACGCTCATCGACGAGACAATCAAGGTTACCAACGACATCACAGCAACGGGTGCTGCCAACAAGGTTATCGTCAACTGGACTCCTGCTGCGAACAATAAGGTCACTGGTTACTATGTATACTATTGCCTCGATGCCGACTGCTCATGCACCAACACAGTTGTAGATGTTCCGGGCCGATCAGCAAAGACCACAACAATCAGTGGACTTCCTGCAGGAACAACATACTACGTAAAGGTTGTTCCTTACGATGGCAACGGCGCTAAAGGCGGTGACTCAAATATCGCAAGCGCTACAACAAACATTGACGAGACAGTAACACTGGGTAGTGATGTGACAGCAACACCTCAATACGTAGGTGGCAAGCATCAGATAAAACTCGAATGGGACAAGTCGGTCAATGCCGCTGTAACAGGCTACTACGTATACTACGCTGAGTCGTCAGAGACGCTGAAGACAGCAACACCTCATGACGCTGGTAACAATGCTACATATACTATCGACAACCTCAAGGGTGCTACAAAATACTACATCAAGGTTGTTCCTTACGACAAGAGCAAGAATCTTGGTGGGGCTAAGTATGCTGACGCTACAACTCTTGTTGATAGTAGCATAACTGTCAAGAACGTTACAGCAACCGGTGCTGAACACAGCATTGAGGTTAGTTGGACTCCTCTGACGGGTGTCGCTGGTTATCACATATACTACTGCGCAGAGGCAGCATGCTCGTGCAGCACTTTTGCAAGTGTGAATGGAGCTGAGACGCAGAATACGATTATCACTGCGACTCCTGATCTTCCAGCAGCAACGAAATACTATGTCAAGGTTGTTCCTTTTGACGCTCTTGGCAACGAAGGCGGCGACTCTAACATTGCTGAGGCCACTACGACCATCGACAGTAGCGTCAAAGTCACTATCACAGCCACAGGCGGTGAAAAGAAGGTTACCGTTGCCTGGGATAAGGCAGCTTCGGGCATCACGAACTATCGTGTGTTCTATAGCACACAGATTAGTGCAGATGGTAAGAACCTCGTAGATGCAAGCTATAAGGATGCAGGCAGCTTTGCTTCATCGGCAACAAACAGCGTCACATACGATGTCACAGGCCTTAACAGTGCCACACTCTACTACTTCCAAGTTCTGCCATTGGTTAACAGCATGGAGGGTAGCAAGTCGAATATTGTAAGTGCCACTACGACCATCACCAGCGACCTTAAGGTGTCGGGTGTTAAGGTTGAGGCAGGCGCTGTTGCAGCAGACAACCTGACAGCCTCTTTGGTTATATCATGGAACGAGCTGACTGCCAATACAGGTATCACAGGCTATAAGGTATACTATAGTACTAATAGCGATATGTCAGATGCCCAATTCGTCACAACGGGTACGACAGGCACTCAGACAATCTCCGGTCTGACACCAGCAACTAAATACTACGTTCAGGTTGCTCCATTAGCTGGTTCTAATGAGGGTGGCAAGTCCGACATTGTTGAGGGAGCTACAGCTATTTCGAATAAGGTTGTCGCTCAATTCCTCGTTGCCGTTGGCGGTGACAAGACGGTATCTCTCAGCTGGCAAGCAGCAACAAACACTAATGTCTCTGGATACTACGTATATTATGCAGAGAACGAGGCCGACCTTGCATCTGCAACGCCTCTTGATGCAGCTAACAAGACAACATACAACATCACAGGTCTTAAGCCAAGTACCACATACTGGGCTAAGGTTGTTCCTTACGTCCTCTCTAAGGGTAGCTACTCATTCGGTGGAGACTCTAACCATGCAAGCGCAACAACTAAGATTTCTTCCGATGTCAAGGCTCTCATAACGAGCGTCACTCCGACAGAAAACTCTGTTACTGTTGTTTGGACTGCTCCTGAGAATAGTGATGCTGTCGATGCATACATTGTGACTATCAACAAGAAGAGCGATGGCACTGAGGTTAAGAAGGTTTCTGTGGATGCACCGACAACGACTACCACAATAACGGGTCTCAGCGCTGCAACCAACTATACAGTAACAGTAGCACCTGCTACTATCGAGGGTGAGACAACCACACTCGGTGGTTCCGACAGCAAGGAGTTCGCAACACTGATAGGCACTCTATCTGTAGATGATGCTGACATCACAACGACTCCTGGTTACTACGATATGTCTGTTACATTCCCATTACTCAGCAATGACGCTATCAAGGAGTATACAGTCACAATATCAGATGGCACAAACTCTCAGACTAAGACAGTATCAGCAAGCACTGACCTTCCTGTTAAGTTTGATGGTTTGAACGCAAATACGGAGTACACAATATCAGTTACTCCAAAACATACTAACAATACCGCCGGTACCACGACATCTGTCACAAAGAGTACTCTCAACCCTGCTAACGTCTCGGTTAGTAACTTGGCTGTCCAAAGCACGACAGAGACAAGTGCGACGGTTCAATGGAGTGGCGTTGCAAATATTGACGAGAGTGGTATTTATGGATATCAAATCTTGGTAGACGGACAGGTTGTCTCAGCTACCATCTCGGGCAAGACAGCTACCATCACAGGTCTTGAGAGTTCTAAGGAATACACCATAGGCGTGACACCTATCTTGAAGAAGGGCACCGCAGCTGGTGACTCAGGCACTATGAAGACATGTGATGCAACAACGAAGATGAGTTCTTCGTCAAAGGTTGTCATCACTAAGGTTACACCTGCCGAGACATCTGCTTCGTTCGAATGGACCTGTCCTGCCAACAACGATGCCATCACAGGATATGAGGTGCGCGTTCTTAATGGTGCGACAGAGGTTCATAAGAGCGTAGCATCGGGTAAGAACACTAACTCTTACACTGTTCCAGCTGGCACACTGACAGCAGGTACCGACTATAAGGTTGTGATACGTCCTACCGATGGCACAAATTTCGGCACAAGCGCTGAGGCTACATTTGCTACGACATGCGCTAATATTCAGGTCAGCAGCATCTCTGCAACACCTGCATATACTTCAATGACCGTAAGCTTCACTAAGGTCAGCGCAACAGCTATCGACTCTTACAAGATTGAAATCCTGAAGGGCACAAGCAATGTAGGAACAGCGACCGTTACAAATGCCGACCTTGAGAATAGCAGCAAGTATCCTGTCAAGTTCACAGGTCTTGACGCTAATACTCAATACACAATTAAGGTTACTCCTTACGATGGTACGACAGCCGCTAAGACTGCAACAACAACCAAGTCAACTCTTGATCCTACGGATATCACAGTCGACATAATCTCAGGCGAGACTCTCGGTGTGACAAGTGTCAAGGCTTCTTGGAAGAGCACTCTCAAGTATCCTGCTACCTATCCTTCTGTTGAATCTGGCGACCTTGAGGGCTATGTCATCACATGCAATGGAGCTACCGTTGCTGCGGGCAATATGCAGATAAGTGGCAATAGCGTCACCATCAATAACCTCAGTGGATCGACAGAGTACACAATTGGTATTACGCCTATCATTGCAGGCATCGAATGTACTGAGTCGACAGTAAGTGTCATGACTGCAATGGGTAATGACCTACAGGTTACAATTACGGGCTTCACCCCTAATAATAGTGATGTCACGAAGGGTACACTGAACTGGACACTTCCAGCAAACACAGCTTCTGTTGATGGCCTGAAGGCTACTATCACTCCAGCTAAGGGCGGAAGTGCTGTATTCACCAAGAATGATATAGCTAAGACAGCAACATCCCTTGACGTCACTGGCCTCACCGCTGGTACCGACTATATCGCAAGAGTCTGGTTCTATAGTGGTTCTACAGATGCAACACCAGCTACATACAACTTCTCAACTGCTATTACCTCGTTGACTGCATCAGATGTTCAGATGACTGCTGGCTACGACAAGATAAAGGTTGATTTCAAGACTGCAAGCGGTGATGCTATCGACCAATATGAGGTTGTACTGACTGGTGGTGGCAAGACATTCACTAAGACTGTAAAAGTTGCCGACTTGAGCGATAAGACAAAGGGCTCTGTCCTCTTCGAGGGTTTATCAACCAACACCGAATATGGCGTAGTAATAACTCCAAAGGATACCGATAACAGCACCTCTGGAACAGCCACGACGGAGGTCAAGAAGAGCACGAAGAACCCTGCCGATGTTACTGTTGAAGGTCTTACCGCTATTGACGTCAAGACCAACAGTATCAAGGTTCAGTGGACTGGCTTGTCAGATGCTTCTCTGACTCTTGCTGAGGTAAGCAAATACAATGTCTACCTCGACGGTGTCAAGGTTAGCGAAGTATCTAAGGAGCTTAAGGTCTCTGAGCTGACAGGTCTGACAAATGCTACTCAATACAAAATTGAGATTCAGCCTGTATTGACATATGGCGATGGCGGCAAGAGCGAGGTAACAGTAACAACACTCATAGGCGATGTTGCTGTAACAATCACAACGATTACACCAGCGACTACATCTGCCAAGATTGAGTGGACCACTCCTACTAACAAGGATGGTATTACTGGGTATGAAGTTAAGATATACCAAGGCACTACAGTCAAGTATACAACCACAGTTTCTGGCAATACAACAGCTGTCTGCAACATCCCAACTGGCACATTGACTGAAGGTACCGATTACAAGGCAGAGGTTCGCGCAGTGGCTGGAGCAACACAAAGTAGCAAGTCGGACGAGAAGACATTCTCTACACTCTGCACTAATGTTACGGCTACAGGTGTAAAAGCAACAGCAAGCTACACATCAATGGTTGTTGAGTTTACACCTGCCACAGCTACTGCCGTTGATAAGTACAAAGTTGTAGTTAAACAAGGGGCAACCGAGAAGTTCTCAACAGAACTCACACTCGATGATCTCAACGATGCTACTAAGTATCCTGTCAAAGTAACTGGTCTCAACCCTAACACAGCATACACAGTCACAGTAACACCATACGATACAGATGCTGATGCTGCAAACCAGAAGGGTAAAGAGACAACTATAAATGTCAACACCAAGAATCCATCGGCTATCACGGTAACTGACCTCACTGGTCACACTATCGACCAGGAGAGCATCAGTGCCACATGGTCGGGACTCTCTGACAAGACAGCCGAAGGTGACATTTCGGGCTACACAATCGAACTGAAGAAGGGTGGCACCGTCATCAGCAGTCCTGCCTACACTATTGACGGCAACAAGGTGACTTTTACAGGCTTGACCAGTGCAACTCAATACACAATCGGTGTGACACCTCTCATAAAGGGCGTTTCAGGAACTAAGGCTACCACGACAGCAAGCACCTCAATGGGTGGTGACGTCAAGGTTAGCGACCTCACATTCACCGCCAATGAGAGCGATGCAACAAAGGGCACACTGACATGGACTCTGCCTGAGAACAGAGCTACCATAGATGGTTATATGATTGTTGTAGCTCCTGCTAATGGCGGTGCAAATGTTGTCGACAACAAAACGGTCGGAAAGGAAATCGACACATACAATGTGACTGGTCTTGCACTTGGTACTAAGTATACAGCAACAGTTATGGCATATAAAGATGCCAATAAGGCTGACGCTGTCACCACTTCATTCACAACAAGCATAGCCGAGCTTAAAGCTTCAGACCTTACGTTGACAGCTGGCTACGATAAGATGCATGTTGAGTTCTCACCAGCGAGTGGTGATGCTATCGACCAGTATGACATTATAATCAAGGATGGCACAACAGTAGTCAGCACACAACACGTCATAGTCGCAAGCTCAACTCTTGACGACAACGGCAAGTACTCGGTTGACTTCTCTTCTCTCACCCCTGACACCGAATATACAATTGTCGTTACTCCAAAAGATAACGACCCATTGGAGAATGGATCATATGAGACTGGTGAGGAGCTCTCTGACACCCAGTCGACGAAGAATCCTGCCGACGTAGTTGTTAGCGGCCTTACAGTTGTCAACACCACAACTTCGAGTGTTAAGGTTCAGTGGACTGGTCTTACAGACTCTGGATTGATTGCAAGCGAGGTAAGCGGTTACAATGTATATATTGATGATGTCAAGGTAGAAGGTGCTTCCGTTATTGTCGACAAGAGTGCCAAGACAGCTGAGATTAAGGGCCTTGACAATGCTAAAGAATACAAGGTTGAGATTCAACCTGTACTAGTCTACGGCGATGGAGGCAAAGAGGATGTCATGGCAACGACTCTCATAGGTGACGCTGTCGTTGAGATAACCAACATAACTCCTGCCAAGACATCCGCTAAGGTTGAGTGGTCAACACCAACTAATAAAGATGGCATCACAGGCTACAACGTAAAGGTCTATAACGGCACTACGAAAGCTTATGAAACTACAGTCACAGGCAACGCTACTGCAGTTTGCAACATACCTGCTGGAACACTGGCTGAGGCAACTAACTACAGAGTTGTAGTACGTGCAATGGCTGGTACAACTGAGAGCAGTGCTTACGACGAGGAGAATTTTGCAACCCTATGTTCAGATGTTCAGGTTGGTTCTGTAACACCAACCGCAACATACACAACTATAAAGGTTGAGTTTACTCCTGTGGCTGCAACGGCAACGGCCATCGACAAATACAAGGTGGTCATCACCGGTTCAGACTTCTCGAAGGAGGTTACTCTGACCAACGATGACTTGAATGATGAGGACAAATATCCAGTTGTTGCTACAGGTCTGAAGCCAGATACTGAATACACGATTACTGTTACTCCTTATGATGGATCAGAAGCAGGCAAGGCTCTATCTGTAACAAAGAGCACAAAGGACCCTAATGGCGTTACAGTAACAGAACTCACTGGTCAGACCGTTGATGCAGCGACAATCAGTGCCACATGGTCAGGTTTCTCTGATGCTGAAGCAGCAAGTGAGGTGACAGGATATGTCATTACTCTCAACGGAAATTCCGCACCACATACAATAAGCGGAAATAAGGTGACATTCACTGGTCTGACCAACTCTACTGAGTACACAATCGGTGTCACACCAATCATCGGTGGTGTCAGCTCAGGTAGCGAGGTTACGACAACAGCTCACACAGCAATGGGTGAAGGTGTCACTATCACAAATCTTAAGTTCACAGCTGATACTAATGATGCTACGAAGGGTTCCTTGACATGGAACAAACCTACAAATGACGCTGCAATTCAGGGGTACAAGGTTACCATCGTTCCTACAGGCGGTGGCGATAAGATTGCAGATGGAGCACTTGTTGACAAGCTTGATCTTCAATACGCCGTCACTGGACTGGCAGCTGGAACAACATATACCGCAAGTGTTCAGGGTTATAGCAGCACAGGGGTTACAGCAGCTATCTCAACAACGTTCACTACAAGTATTAAAGACTTACAAGCTTCAGGTGTCACTTTGACTCCAGACTACGAGAGCGTCAAAGTGGAATTCACTCCTGCTGCTGGTGATGTAATCGACGAATACGAAGTTGTCATTAAGAAGAAGGAAGATGGTTCAATTGTCGACACGAAGAACATCAAGACAACGGAAATTGGTGTCGACAACTCTAAGTACCCAGTTGTATTCTCTCCTCTTGATGCAAATACGGAATATACAGTCGAAATCACACCAAAGGATACCGACAAGCCCTCGTCTGACCCTGAATATTCAGGCAATAAGATTTCAGAGGATATAAAGACAAGTAATCCTGGTACAGTCACTGTTAACAACCTCGCTGTTGTTGAGACTAATGAATCAACAATTGTGGTTGATTGGAGTGGTCTGACAGACTCTACAATCGCAGATGAGAAGGTTGACCACTACGTTGTATATCTCAACGGCACTGAGACAACAGCTGTTGTTGATAAGGATAACAAGACCGCCACAATATCTGGCTTGACAAATGCTACTGACTATACAGTTGCTATCCAGCCAATATTTACATTCGGTGATGGTAAGACCTCTGACACCGTCAGCGCCCGCACCTCTGTAGGCAATGCTCAGGTATCGGGTATCACAGTCACACCTGACAAGACTGACGCTGTAATTGAATGGACAGTTCCAACAAATAATGCTGGTATCACTGGTTACGATATCACTATTACTGATGCTGATAACAAGGTTGTATATGGCCCAATTACTGAATCTGGAGCAACAGCCAACGAACACATTGTTCCTGCTGGCACTCTGACTCCGGGTACCGATTACACCGTCAGCATCAAGCCAACAAACGGAACAAATGCTACGACTAAGGACTTTGCCACATCGATAGATGGTTTGACTACCACAGTCACCACTACTTCTGGATTTACCAAAGTCGAGGTTGACTTCTCTCCTGTCAGCGGCAACGCCGTCGACAGCTACGAGATTACTGTCAAGGACAAGAACGATTCGCAAGTTGGCTCAACAATCACTCTGACCAAAGAGCAACTCTCATCGTCACTGCCTCTGACAATCGACAACTTGAATAGCGGTGAAGATTATACTATCGAGGTTCGTCCTTACGATGGCACAACTGCTGGCTCTTTGTCATCAGCTTCTGTCACAACAAAGGATCTCTCTGACCTCAAGGTTGGCAATCTCAACGTCACACCAGCAGAGCAGAGCGCTACCCTCTCATGGGATGACATCCTCTTCGATGGTACATCATTTGCTATAAGCGACCTAACCAATATCGAGGTTAAGGTGTACAACTCAAGCAATGTTGAGGTAGGCACCGTTACTCTCAATGGTGACAAGCTCGGAGCTTCTATCAATAACCTGACAGCAGGTAGCAAGTACACAGCTAAGGTGACTCCAATCGTCGAAGGTGACAAGCGAGGCTATACCGAGAGCATAAGCTTCTCTACATCAAGTTCTGATTCTAAAGCAACAGACATTGATATCACATCAACATTCGATGAGATTACGGTTGACTTCACTCCTGCTTCAGAAGAGACGATAGTTAAACACATTGTCGAGCTCCAGGATAGCGAAGGCAATACAATCGAGTCTGTCGAAGTCACTGACCCATCTCAAATCCCTGTCAAGTTTACAGGTCTCGATGATGGTACAACCTACATCGTTGTCATTACCCCTGTTGATGAGGATGGCAAGCCTGCTGTCGCTACAGACGAGACCATTACAACGAAGGACCTTGACGATATCACTCTCGAAAACTTCAGAGTAACTGATACAACCACTACAACAGCAGTTCTCAAGTGGGACGATATCAAATACGAAGAGACCTCATTCAACATGGGTGATGTAACAGGATTTAATATTATCGTCAAGGATTCTGAGGGCGGTGTTGTAAGTTGCACTACATCAGTCAATGCAGATAAGAAGGGCGCCACAATCAGCGGTCTGGAAGAGGGTAAGAACTACACCGTTATTGTTGCTCCAGTCATCGCTGCAGGTACAGGCTCTTCATCAAGTGAGGATTTCCACACCTCAATAGAGAACGCTAAGGTTGACAATCTCGTTGTCGAGCCTGATTACGATGAAATCATAATTGACTTCGACCCTGAAGATGAAGATAAAGATGCTGTCAAGGAATATGAGGTTGTAATATCTGACGAGGATGGCAATCCTGTCAAGACAGAGACAATCACTGACCCTGATCAGTTACCTCTCATCATCACGCCTCTCGAACCTGGCAAGCAGTACACAGTTGATGTCACTCCAGTTGATGAGGATGGTAATAAGGGTAAGACAACCTCAGAGACAGTTAACACAAAATCGCTCACTGACCTGAAGGTTCAAAACCTCAAGGGTGAAACAATCGATACTCAGACTATCAAAGTGACTTGGATTGGTTTCAGCGATACCGAAATAACCAATGACAAGGTTATTGGATACGACATCGTTGTCAAGAAGACCGATGGCACTGTGGCAAGCGATGCAGTCGTATCGATTAACAAGGAGGGTGAGTTTGCAACAATCAGTGGTCTCGACATAGCAACAACATACAATGTAAGCGTTGCTCCGATTATTGCAGCTGGCACTGGTGCTTCTGAAACAGTATCAGCAACAACAGCTATCGGCGAGATATCTGTTAGCGATATTAAGGTTACATCAACGGAGACTACAGCCCACATCGAGTGGACTAATCCTTCGACAACCGATGGTATCGCCGGATATGAGGTCGTAGTTAAAGATGCTGAAGGTAATGAGTTCGTCAAGACGACTGATAGCTCAACCGATACATCTATCGACTTCATTGATCTCACACCTGGCACTAAGTACACTGTCACAATACGTCCAAAAGACGAATCTAGCAAGTATGGCAGCGCAGCCATCGAAGAGTTTTCTACTCGCATCGACAACCTCTCGGTTAGTGATGTAGTTATCGATAGCGACTTCGAAGAGGTGATTGTCGACTTCAAGCCTGCTGATGGCGACGCTATCAAGGAGTATGAGATTGTCATTACAGACAAGGATGGTAATGTCGTGAAAACTGAGACCGTCGATAGCAGAGATATCGATACCCTACCAATACACATCCCTGGTTTGACTCCAGGCGAAGACTACGTCATCAGCATCACTCCTGTTGATATCAACGGAGAGAAGGGCACGACGGTTGATACTCCTGTCTCAACAAAGAGCCTTGACGGAATCAAACTGACCGGTTTGCGAGGCGAAACAGTTGACGAGACAACAGTTCGCATCATCTGGTCAGGGCTTGAAGATCAGTTTGTATCAATCAATGATGTCACAGGCTATGATATCGTAGTTAAACTCGATGGCAAGGTTATTGACGACGCTGTCGTAACAATCGATATGGAGAGTCATATAGCAACAATCACTGGTCTGAAACATGCTACTACATACGACATTGAGGTGACACCTTCAATCTCCGCTGGTAAGGGCAGTGCAACAGCTACATCGGCTACAACAGCCTTTACTGACCTGAAAGTTGAGAATATCAAGGTTACACCTGCTGACGAGTCGGCACTCGTTGAATGGACTCTTCCAGAGGCAACAGACGGACTGTACGGATACCTGGTGGTTGTTACGGATGTCAACAATAATGTCATCTTCACAACTACGACAGATGGTGCTGACAAGACGTCTGCTACAGTTGAGTCACTCAAGCCAGCTACTAAGTACACCGTTAAGGTTCAGCCTTCAAACGGCGTGGGTGGCTTAGGCGCTCCTGAATATAAGGAGTTCTCTACATCAGCTTCAACTGTTGGTGTCGGGAATGTTGAGGTCGATCCTACATACGATGAGATTAAGATTGACTTTAAGCCTGCCGATGGTAACTCAATCGAGGAATACGAAGTTGTTGTCAAGGATAAAGATGGCAATGTAATTGCAACCGAGACAATAACAAACGATGAACTCAGCAAGTTACCTATCATCATAGATGGTCTGAACGATGGTACTGACTACGTAGTTGAGATTACTCCTATTGACAATAATGGTGATAAGGGTAAGACTGAGACTGTCGAAGTTTCAACTAAGAATCTCGATGACCTCAAGGTGACAGACCTCAAGATTGACGAGGTGACAGATAACTCAATTACTGTCACATGGTCGGGCATCAGTGATGGTACTATCGACCAGTCAACAGTCACCTACCAGGTAACAGCGACTGACTCTGAGGGCAATGCTGTTCCAAGCGATAAGATTATTATCAGCGATGGAAAGGCTGCTGTCACAGGTCTTGAAGAGGGCAAGGTCTACACAATCACTGTAACACCTGTCATTCCAGAAGGCGTGGGTGGAGATAAGAGCGTAGAGACGGCAACCAAGATTGGAGATGTCGAGGTGGGCGATTTGACTGCAACCTACGGACAGGTGCTCTCAGATATTGCTTACCAGCTCCCAGAAGGTTGCAAGTGGGCATATCCTGAAACATCAGTGGGTAACGCCGGAGAACATTACTTCCCCGTTATCTACACCGCTCCAAGTGGCGTAGAGAAGAGATTTGATGTCACCGTGACAGTTGAGAAGGCTAATCCTCCTATCTCTAAACTCGAAGGCATCACAGCTCAGATAGGTCAAACCCTTGGTGATATCAACCTGCCAACAGGATTCACATGGGAGGATCCAACGATAGTTCTCGACGACTACACGGAGTATCACGTACTTGTTGATTTCATACCAGAGGATACGGACAACTACAACACACTCTATGGTATAGATGTGGTTGTAACAGTAACCGAGAATATCCCAACAGAGTTCGATGATGAATACCTTGAACTTATGTGGAACGATGTTATCGTAGTTAACGTCATAGCGATGAAGGAAGAGTTGGGACGTGACGAAGTTGCATCATTCCAGTGGTATAAGGATGGCGAAGCAATTCCTAACGCAACCAAGCAGTTCTACTGCGAGTTGGGTGGCTTAGACGGCGAGTATAAAGCAGTCGTAACCACTAAGTATGGAAGGGAGATAACCGTAGGTCCGAAGAGAATTGAGCTTCAGGCTGACGAAACATTCAAAGTAGCCGCTAATCCAAGCGAAGTGAGTGTGGGACAGGAGTTCAAAGTCGAGGTAGGTGGTTTGACACCTGAAGAGATGAAGAAGGCTCAGCTCTACATCTACGACGTCAAGGGTTCAATGGTATATGAATCCCTTAAGATAAGCGAGAGTAACAGTGTGATACTTCCTGCAAGAACAGAAAGAGGTATTTGCATAGTTATTGTCATCGTAAACAATAACAAGATGCAGAACTGCAAACTCCTTGTAAAATAAATGAAGTAGCACCCTAACAAACTCAGTACTATATGAACTATATAAAATCAATATTAACAACAGCTTTGGCACTGTCGACGATGTCGGCAGTTGCCCAAAGCATCTCTAACGACATCCGTCTTAGTCGTTCTACTATTGCTCCTACTTTTGAGGAGGTGAAGTTTATCAGTATAGGTATCAATGGAGGAGAGAGTTCTCTCCACTTCGACCCTGACTGTGGTGACCGTTCTCTCGGTGGTGGGGGTTCCTTTAGTATCGACTATAACCAGTTCTTCAATCGTAATTGGGGTATCACAGCTGGCTTGGGAGCCTCTCTGAGTAATAGTAAAATCAGTCTTGATGACACTTTGAAATATGAGATGAAAGATGTTGAGAACAATCAAGAGCTCCTGTTCAAAGTTATCATGGACGGATGGACAGAGAAACAGCGTAGCGTACAACTCGACATCCCTATTGGCGCTCTATTTCGTCATAACTTCACCAACAGACTGACATTTATGGCAAGCGCTGGTGTCAAGTTGAGTTTCCCTCTTCGAACCAAATATGAGGTTCTCGAAGGCTCGTACGAGACTAAGGGATACTACAAAAAGACAGGTGTTGAGATTGACGATCTTCCACATCATGGATTCCTGCTGACAGATCCACGTCCAGCCAGCAAGATTCCTACGAAAGTGGTCAGTGCCTCACTGTTCCTTGATGCTACACTCATCAATCGTCTAAACCGCAATATCAATATCTTCTATGGTGTCTTTGCGGCCTTA
Source organism: Marinilabiliaceae bacterium (assembly GCA_021443545.1). Lineage (GTDB taxonomy): Bacteria > Bacteroidota > Bacteroidia > Bacteroidales > Marinilabiliaceae > W3P20-009. Next base: position 34,476 of record JABUTU010000063.1, read on the forward strand.
GGTGTGACCGATAACGGCAAAAGTCATGATGATGCTGTGGTAGACCCAAATCGCAAATATACCAGTGTTATGGCTTCCGATAAGGTCGACCGCTTTAACGTTCGTAACTTCGGCTTGCGCGCAGGTATAAAGATTCCTATCTCATTCTTCCGCAACCGCTTCGGCAAATACCACCATTCAAGTTACTAATAGAACTAACTGACTATACAATCAAGAGGCTGTATCAGATGTCTGGTACAGCCTCAATTATTTAGAGTATTCAACGAAATCGTATAACCTATTACACTACACTTACTATCAAGGACATGTGACGCGGGAGTATCACGCCCTAACAACTATCCACGTATCGATATTACGCGTGGCGTTGTCAAAGCCTACCCCGACCTTCATCAGCTGCTTGCCCGATGCAAGGAAGGCATCGGCGTAGTGACTATCCTCAATCTGCTTCAAGGCCTCTTCTGCGGTGCCCTGTCCAACCTTGAACTCCATGACGTAGATGTAGTCGGGTGTCTCTACGGTGAGGTCGATTCTGCCCATCGCAGTGTGATATTCGACCTTCGTGTAGAAGCCCATCAGGGTGAAGAGGATATAGACAACATTCTGATACTGCTGCTCAATGAGTCGCTGACGGTGCTCATCATCGGCTTGTGTATAGGGGATATTGGCGAGGAGCGACTTGACGCGAGTCATGAAGTCGTCAACTCTGCCGGCCTCAACATCCTCTACAAAATTGCTGATGCCAAAAGTCTTGTTGCGTGCCCGGGTCACGTATGCAGGCAACAGAAAATCAAAGAAGCCACTCTTTACCTCTCTGTTGGGGAAGTCGAGTGTGTACGTATCAAATCTGCTGTTGTAATCCTTTATCGTCAGATAACCGCTCTGGAAAAGTATCGGGATGGGGTCGAGTTCCGGCTCGCTGATATCTCCCAATCGCGACGCTGTGGCCTCTTCGCCCGACAGATCCATTAAGTCATAATCAGCGTTCCTCAACAGCCGTGTCAGGAATGTCGGAGTTGCTGTCTCAAACCAATAGTTGCCAAGTTTCTTTGCTGCGAGGGCACCAAGAACACTATACGGATTGTACATATCAACCATCTTCTCGGAGAAATGGTAGCCATCATACATCCCCTTCATTCCCACAAATACCTCCTCTCGCAAGATACCCCTCTTTTGTGCCATTGCATCGATATCCTGACTAAAAAAAGATGTCAACTCATCTTCTGTGATGCCGCATATCGTTGCATACTCATCCATCATCGTAATATCCCTCAGGTTGTTCAAATCGCTGAAGATGCTCACCTT
>JABUTU010000089.1 GCA_021443545.1 Marinilabiliaceae bacterium
AGTCTCTTCATGATAATTGTTTTTTATAGTTGTTGAGTTCAGTAAACATACTCTCATCGTCCGAACCCATTATACGAGGAGAGCTTTAGGTGCCACAAAGATAGTAAGAGGAAGTTATAAAAAACAAGAGGTGGGTATCATTTTTGGGGAGAAAAGCAGTATTGTTGATTTTTGTTATATTATATTACGGTATTACGGTATTACGGTATTATGGTATTACGGTATTACGGTATTACGGTATTTCGGTATTTCGATATTACGGTATTACGGTATTACGGTATTACGGTATTACGATATTTTGATATTATCGTTAAGTTTTTACCCTTGTGGGAGGGTGATGGTGAATGATGTGCCTTCGTTCTCCTTGCTGGTGAAGGAGATATGACCGCCAGCGTCGAGGATTATCTTATTGACGATGGCGAGACCGAGTCCCATACCAGTTGACTTGGTGGTGAAGTTTGGCTTGAAGATATTCTCCTTTATATCGTTTGGGATTCCCTTTCCATTGTCGCTGATGACGATTACAATCACGTTGTCGTTGGTTGAGATATGCGTCATGATGTCGACCACCTCCTGGTCGTTGCGACGTGCCTGCTGGGCGTTCTTGAGAAGGTTATTGAAGACACTGGTCAGCTGGTCAGCATTTATCATTGCGTAGGCGTCATTGGTCTCTCTACGGAGGCGAATGTTGAGGTCGGGCTCGCGCGAGAAGAGCGATACGGATGTCTCGAGGCGGTCGACGACATTGACGCGCGAAGCCTCGCCGTTGGGAGTCTTGGCGAGGGCGGAGAACTGCGTTGCGGTGTGAGCCAACTGGTCGATTTGGTCGATGAGAGTCTTGCTGATACGGCGTATGAAGGCATCGAAGTCCTCACGCCGCTCGTCCCACGACTTAAGGAGGTATTGGACGCTGAGTTTCATAGGCGTCAGAGGGTTTTTGATTTCGTGAGCTATCTGACGTGCCATATTACGCCATGTTGACTCGCGTTCGGATGCAGCCAGCTTTTGGGCGCTACTCTCCAGCTCATCGAGCATTCTGTTGTATTCGCCGACGAGCTGACCAATCTCGTCGTTATGGGGGTATGACAGTTTCTCGTTTCGTTTACGTAGGTCGACATGTTGCAATCCGCTTCGCAGGCGCATGAGAGGTTTGGTGATGCTTGAGGCGAGGAAGTAAGAGGCGAGGATGGAGAGGAGGATGATAATCATATAGAGGTTAGTCATAGGTCGGAGAGTCGATATGATCTCGATTCTCTGAGCCTTGAGGTCCTCGAAATAGGGAATATTGATATATGCGGCCACCTCGTCGCTACCGGGTTGTCGTATGGGTGCATATATGGAGTAGAATGAGAGTTTTCCGATTTGTTCTTGTTGGAATACCTCGTCGGTATTGTTCTGTTGGAGAGTTGTGAGAGCCATATCGTCGATGAGAGGCGACTTGATGCTATTGATGAATAGTTCGCGGCGAGAAGTCCCGATGAGAGTTCCCTTTGGAGAGTAGAGATGAGCGTCTTCGGTATAGTGGTCAGCCAGCTGTTGCATGAGGTTATCCATATCCGTCGGGCTTGTATTGGCGTAGAAAGCGCGGCTGAGCTCCTTGGTCATGCTTGAGAGCGTTGATGCCATGCGGGAGCGGCTTGCCGTCTCGAGGCGGTTGACCGACTGGAAGCTGGCTATGATGCAGAAAAGTATGAAGAGGACGAGCGAGAGAGTGATGAAGGCGCTCTGCATACGTTCGTGAATGGACATATCGACGTATATGATGCGCATAGCATGACGGCCGATGTAGAGCAGGGTTGTCATGATGGTCAGCATAGCGATTAAGAGATATGAGTAGTTGGCTAAGAGTTGGTTAGGGGTCATGGTGGGGTAGGAGAGGAGGATAGTCTGACCGTTCTGAACGCGGTTGATGAGGTGGCAATGGTTGTTTTGCAGAACCTCGAAGCGTGCTATGCTGTCGGGCTCTATTCCTTCGTTTGTGGGCAGGTCGGCGGAGCGTCGTGGATACTGATATGAGCCGAAGTGAGTTGACAGGATATTATCGTAATACTTAGCATACGAATATCCCTTGAGTTGCTTATGGTTGTTGATTCGGTCGCGTTTATTGACGAGCAGTTCGGGGTAACCGGTCTCGGCAGAGTTTTCATGAGCATTGAGTTCGAGGTAGAGACGTTCAGCCTGTTGTGTCATGGGGTTGAAGAAACGGAGCAGACCGAAATAGCTTGCCAGTCCGTCGTTGTCGTAGAGACAATAGAAGTTACTGCCGTGAGCGATGCGTGAGCCGTAGGTCTCAATCATCCCGTTGAAGTATTCATAGCAGTTATACTCCAGTCCGTCGTTAGTCAGCTGAATGAAGCTGTTAGGTCCGTGGCAGGGAATAATCTGCAGGTCGTAGCGCGAGAAATAGCCATCGAAATACTGTGTGCGCAGGTAGGTGTAGAGCTCTGTTTCGCTCTCGAGCGAGAGAGTTCCGGAGAGAACCATACGAGATAGGAGGCTATCGACGCGGAGTTGAGGCTCCATCTTGACGATGAGTTGTTCGGCGATGGGGTCGTCTTCGCGCATCAGTTCGAATGTGAGGTTATTCATCAGCAGTTCTCTGTTCTGATGCTCCTTATCGTTATTGAGCATAGTGAGACGGAAGAGAATGAAGAGAGCCGATGCGAACATAAACCATACGTAGCTACTGAAGTGCATGCCGTGTTCGTGGTGGCGCTTGGAGTAGAAGACGATGATATTAGAGAAGAGGAAACCGATTGTCAGCGAGTGGGAGAAGATATCGGAGAAGATATCGATGGGAAGAATGAGGAGCGCTGTGAGGGGCAAGAGGACGTTGAGGAAGACTCTCCATGATATGGCATTATAAGTTCGTCGATAGACACCTTCGAGGGCGATGATGTAGCACATCCAGAGCAGCGTTATGATGATAGTCTTGATGAGAGATGTGGCGGAGACATCGATGCTATCGACGTAGAGCATCAGGTCGGCTGAGTGGTAGACCATGATGTTAATCACCCAGTTGATGGCGATGAAGATGGCCGTTAGGATGAAGATTCCGAGAAGCAGGTAGTATCTGTCGTTTTGGAATATGGGGAGGCGTTGGCGGAGCGTTGTGCTATCGACATATTGGCATGCCATGATGCACCAAAGCATAAAGAGAATTATGCCGAGACCGAGGAATGCGAGCGACGGGACGAGGGAGCTGTAGGCGAAGGTCTGAGGAGAGAAGAGAGATAGTTGATTGCTTCCGAGGGGAATGGTGCTCATTGACGCCCATACATAGACGAGGAGGCATATAGGCAGAGCGATGAGGACAGCCCTGTTGCCTCCGATGGAAGTTGCTATATGACGAGTCGTAAGCCATATCATGACAAGCGCAGCCATAAGCCATGCCGAGAGGCATATGAGCTGCAGGAAAGAGGTCAGGGCAAGAGTCTCGCTTGAGAGAGTGGGGAGGTTATTGCGTATGCTGAAGAGACGATGGCCGTTGCTGTCGTTGACATCCGTCAGAGTTGTATCATTAGGCGAGGCGTTGAGGATGATACTGCAACGACTCGACATGTCGAATGATTCATGCCATTCGTTCTGCAGATACTCATTGTCGAAGGGATAGTGTTGTTTGATTCTGAGGAGCACGAAGAGGTGGTCGCCGAGGTGAGGAGCGTCAGCCGACTGCTTATAGTACCACCCGTTATCGCTTCGGAAGATAGAGCTTTGTCGCTGTAGATAACGATAATCCGTCTTGGGAAGTTCGGCATTTGTCCATGCCACGAGCTGATTGCCGCGGAAGAAGTATATTTCGTATGGTGAGTGGTTAGTCCGAGAGTATTCCGAGAGGAGAAGTTGAATGCTGTCGGTGGGAGTTGGCTCCAAGAGACATGTCAGGTCGTCGATGGTGTTGCTGATAGCCTTTTCGTGATGATTCATGATGAGCTCAACATGGCTGACGCTGACCTTAGCCATATTATCGGGAGCGAATCGCGCGAGCCATTCGTTTAGGCTCCATGCTATCAGGGCGAATATAAACAGACCGACGATTTTTTTCATAATATTCAGCGCACTTTGACGTTCAGAATCTCTTCGTCCTTGAGAAACCCTTTCAGGTTATCACCAATCCTAACCTGCCCTACGCCAGCTGGAGTTCCGGTGAAGATGAGGTCGCCCGTCTTAAGGGTGAAGAAACGAGATACATACTCAATAATCTCATCGACGCTCCATAGCATATCGGCGGTGTGACCGTTCTGACGTGTTTCGCCGTTAATCTCCAGTCGGAAATGAAGATTTTGGATATCGCCTAATGAATCTTTGTTGAGCCATCTGTCGCATATAGCTGCTGAGCCGTCGAAAGCCTTGCAGCACTCCCAGGGCTTACCCTCAGCTGAGAGTCGACGCTGCAGGTCGCGAGCTGTGAAGTCGATTCCGAGCCCCACCTCCTGGTAGTAGCGATGGGCGAACTTACGGTCGATGTAGCGTCCGAGCTTACAAATCTTGACCACCAGCTCAGTCTCGTACTCCCACTCATTAGCCCAGTCAGCCGGGAAGAAGGGGTTACCCCCGCGGAGCAGAGCCGAGTCGGGTTTCATAAAGATGACGGGCTCGGCAGGGCGTTCGATGAGTTGCAGTTCGTCGGTATGTTTACCGTAGTTAAAACCAATGCAGATAATTTTCATCTCTTCATGCTCAGTTTGATATTCGTCAAGACGCGTTTTGTATCGCTTGGGAAGTCATTATTCATCATCCAACCGTAGAAGCCTGGAGCCTCCTTGAGAATATCGGTGACGAGGCGACCCTTGTATTGACCGAAGTTGAAGATAATCTCATCCTTATCGTTGTAGACGAAACGTCCGGCGTAGTCGACGACCCTTTTCATCTGAGAGAATTCGGCTAATTCCCTTATGTTAAGATATTTGAGTTGGTCGTAGCGTTTGATCTGAGCCATCAGCACGTCGCATGTAGCGGATGCATCAGCGAGAGCAGTGTGGGCATCTTCGAGGTCCCTACCGCAGTAGAAACGGTAGGCAGCGCTGAGGGTGCGTGGTTCCATCTTATGGTAGATATTCTGGGCATCGATATGGTATATCTTATGCAGGTCGATATCCGCTTCGGCGCGTGCCAGCTCTTCGGCAAGCATAGGGACGTCGAAATGGCTACTGTTGTAACCGCATACATCGCATCCCGACATGATTTCGACGATGCGGTGCGACATTTCGCGGAATGTCGGTTTATCCTTGACGTCGTCATCGTTTATATGATGAATAGCAGTGACGTCGTCAGGGATATGAATCTCTGGGTTAAAGAGGAATCGGAACTCCTCGCGCTTGTCGTCGGGGTGGAGTTTGACGATGGCAAGCTCCACGATGCGGTCTTTGATAGGGTTGAGACCAGTCGACTCGATGTCGAAGAATACAAGAGGTCGGTTTAGAATCATTGTTATTTATTATTTAGCCAGATCCATCTCGAGAGATGCGAGGATGAATGGTCCGATGACCTTAGGGTCGTTATTACGTATTGGTTCGCTTATGTAGTATTCGAACGAGCCATCGCGCATGTTCTTACCGCCGAGACCGGCCACAGAGCAGCAGTCGGTGATGGTTGTCATTCCGCCCTCATCCTCTTCGATGAATTTATTGAGGAATTGTTGGTAAGCCTCTTTGCCTATGGTAGCGAAGCTCTCAGGAAGTAGTCCGAGTCGAGCTCCCTTGAGGAAAGCGTATATGAACATAGCGGAGCATGACGACTCGATGTAGTTGCCGTCGTAACCTGGGCAGTCGAGCACCTGATACCACAGGCCAGTCTCTTCGTCGCGAACGGAGAGTAGAGCCTCTGCGAGGTTATTGAAGATGGTGAGGACATCCGCGCGGCCCTGCACTGTGTCGTTGACAATTTCGAGGACATCTGCCATTGCCATCATATACCATCCGTTTGCGCGGCCCCATGCGTGTTGGCTCTGACCGGTGATGCTATCGGCCCAGCACATTGAGCGGCTCTCATCCCAGCCGTGACGGTAGAGACTGGTACCGGTGTCGTAGGTATGGTTACCGACGATGATGAACTGACGCATGATATCCCATCCGACATTCTCGTTGTTGCGTTCAGCCCACTGAGCCACGAATGGTGCGCCCATATATAGGCCATCGAGCCACATTTGGTGTTCGTAGACCTTCTTATGCCACCATCCGCCCTCGGCAGTGCGAGGATGCGAGCGCATCTGCGAGCGAAGCGTGTCGGCAGCGATGCGGAAGCGCTCCTCACCCGTCTCGTCATACAGGTCGAAGAGGAGTTTGCCGGCATTGACATTATCGATGTTGTACTCGTCGAGTTCGTATCCGTAGATGATGCCCTTCTCGTCGATGAGCGAGTCGGCATAGGCATAGACATAATCAGCCATTTCGCGGTCGCCCGTATAGTGAGCAAGCTTCAGCATGGCATAGAGCTGGAGTCCAGAACTGTAGTTCCAGCGAGGGACAGGGCGGAAGTCGAGGTTGACGGAGTTAGGAGTGCGTATCATCTCGCATTTAGCAAGCTGCGAGGCCACTTTGATCTCCTCACTCTGAGAGCACCCCGTGAGAAAAAGGGCTGTAAGAAGTATTAATGATATGAGTCTCATGATTGTATAGATAATTGTTTTTTATATCGTTATTCGTTATTCGTTATATCGTTATTCGTTATTCGTTATTCGTTATTCGTTATATCGTTATTCGTTATATCGTTATATCGTTATATCGTTATTCGTTATATCGTTATATCGTTATTCGTTATATCGTTATTCGTTATTCGTTATTCGTTATATCGTTATTCGTTATTCGTTATATCGTTATTCGTTATTCGTTATATCGTTATTCTTTATTCGGTATATCGGTATATCGGTATATCGGTATATCGGTATTCGTTATTGTTATGGTTAATATGCTGGTGACCAAGAAGAGCCCTTGACCATAATCGAGTCGAGTATGATGGAGGCAGCCTCTTGTTCGGAGAGCGTTCTTGACCACTCGACGCGGAGGGTACGGTCGGCCCCCTCGCCAGTGCAGTTATACTCAGCGAAACGTGATGTCTTCTGGTTCTCGACACGTCCCCAGTTGTGCCATCCCTCGCCCGTGATGCCCAAAGGCAGTTCGCAGTTCATGAAGATGACGGCGGCGTACTCGCGCCATGGACGACCGAGGTATACCTTATGAACGCCGTTGTCGACAGTGATACGGCACTTGTTGAAGATATACCCGAAAGGCTCATGGGCTGGCGTTGAAGCAGCCGTTATGTAGGAGTCTGCCTTGCAGTGGATATGACACTCCTCCATCCAGACAGTGGCTGGGCCGAAGATGAAGTCGGTCGTTCCCTCGATATAGCACTTTTTGAAGTAGTGACGCACGCCGTTGGTGCCACCGTTGAAGAGCGTATCTTGATTACCGAGCAGACGCAGGTTGGCGAATTCGCATTTGTCGCCCTCGACATGTAGAGCGACGGCTTGTCCGATGCGACCGGCGGTGTTTTCTATTGTGAGGTTTTCCATTCGTATGCCGTCACCATCGATGCGGACGGTCGAAGTCTTGAATGTTCCCATATCGTTAAGAGAGGCGAAATCGCCGTATGAGATACGGACGCCGTTTTTGCTCTCACCGATGATGGTGATGTCGCATTTATTGGCTGGGATGAGTAGCTTCTCGTTGTATGTGCCGTTACGGATGAAGATGGTTGTACGGGTCGGCTTATAGTCGCGCACAGCGTTGATGGCGTCCTGAATGGTTCGGAAGTCAGCCTTGCCGGACTGAGCTACCACGATATCGGGAGCGTTAGGCTGAGCCACGATGATGAGTTGGGAGAGAGAGAATAGGAGTAGTGTCGAGAGAAATCGCATGGTTTAGATAGAGTTATTGTTGTATTATTATTGTATGATTGTAGTTGCTGGGTCCTGGAGAGATCCTTTATGCTCTTCGTAGTATTGCATCTTGCGTTCCATTCGTTTCTGCACCTCGTCGGGGTTTGTCATATTTCCGTTATTGTCGAACGAGACGAAGAATGTCTCCTTAGCGAATTCGTCCCACATCTGCCATTTACCCACCTGATGGTCGTCAGCGTACTTACCGCATGCTGCGATCTTGCCCGTATCCTCGTTCCATACAGTGAATTTGCCGTCGAGTTTGCCATTCTTGTAGGTAGCCTCAGTATGTTTCTTGCCATTATGGAAGAATTCGTTCCATGCACCATGAGCGATGCCATTCTGGTAGTTTATCGTCTCGCGTAGCTTGCCGTCGGAAAAGTAGTAGAACTGAGTTCCGTGGTATTCGCCGTTGACGTATGATTCGTTGCCTATGACGACATCTTTATCGTTGTATATAATCCATTTGCCGACCTTTTTTTCGTTGACATACTGTCCCTTAGCCTCGATATTGCCCTTTTCGCCGTATAGGATAGCCTTGCAAGTGTCGTTGCCCTCGACATAGATTATTTCAGCCTCCTTCTTGCCGTTTTCAGCGAAGCGAGTGACCGTTCCGTGAGGCTTTCCATCGACGAAGAAGGCAGTGTAGGCGTAGTTGCCATTGGCGTATTTACGGCCCCATTCGCCTTGGCGGCGCCCCTGAGCATCGACCTTATTGGGTTTGTTGGGCTTATTGATGGTTGGGTTGGACAGCTTCTTTTGCTGGTCCTGAGGCGCTTTATTGCCAAAGAAATCGGTCTGAGCCTCGACTGACAGGGAGCAGCCGATGAGGAAGAGAAGAGAGATGATATGCAGAGAACGATTCATAATGATTAATTATTATTAGTGACCATAGATGTAATATTACCATCGGCGAGCATCGTTGTCATTGACTCACCTTGATGGATATCATGGATGCTTTTGATGAGATGCCCTTTAGCGTTGTACGAGAGAGAGAAACCGCGGTCGATGATGCTCTTAGGGTTGAGCGCTTCGATTTGTCGGAGGAGCATATCGGTACGTTGTCGCTCTGCATTGGTGCGTGCGGCTATGACATTTTCGAGGGAGCGATAAAGAGTTGCCACTTGCTGACGGGTAGTGTTGATGTTGTTAAAGAGAGCCTGCGAGAGCATTTGGCGCATAGAGGAGCTCCTCATGGCGAGGCGGTCGACATACGACATGGCTGTCTGTCGCAACATCTGTTGCATACCTGCTGTGTAGTTCAGTTCATTATTGATTCGCAGCATAGCTATTTGACGCAGAGAGGTTCTCAGCTCCTCGATGAGCATCTGTTGTTTATGGTTATGACTGATTATGAAGTCGGCTGCAGCCGTTGGAGTCTTGGCACGTTGGAACGCCACGTAGTCGGCCACCGATGTATCCTGTTCGTGTCCGATGCCCGTTATGACGGGGAGCGGGAGCGTTGCGATGTATGTTGCGAGTGAGTAGTCGTCGAAGTACGTCAGGTCGTTTCCGGAGCCACCGCCACGGATGATGACGACGGCGTCGTAAGCCTCATCATCGTTGTCGAGGAGTGCCATCTCATCCATGATACGGCCGAGAGCGTTGATGACGGATTGTGGGGCGTTAGAGCCCTGCATGAGCGAGGGGAAGAGAGTTATTCTGATGTGCAGGCCGTATGGGTTATTCTCGATATGGTTGCAGAAGTCGCCATAGCCAGCAGCCGACTCGCTTGATATGACGGCGATATGGCGGATGACAGAGGGCAGAGAGAGGCGTTTCTGCATCTCCGTATAGCCCTCATTCTGCAGGCGTTTGATGGTTTCGCGTCGGATGCGTTCCTTCTCGCCAAGGGTGAAAGAGGCATCAATCATATCGACGACACCAGAGAGACCGTATAGCTCGTGGAACGACAGGTTGATGTGGACGAGCACCTTCATTCCTGAGACGAGATGCGTGCTGGTTTGCGCCTCAAAGAGAGGAATGATAAAGGAGGCTTGTTGGGCCCATATCATGCAGCGTAGGGAGGCTCGTGGGGCAGAGGCACCCTCATCGGTATCGGTCAGAGAGAAGTAGACGTGGTTGCGACATTTAAGGTCCTGTACCTCGCCAATGACCCACTCCGAGAAGTGCTGGCTATCAATCGCTTGCTTGACGCGAGCGAGAAACGCACTGAGACGAATGCCACTATTTTGCTGAGTAAACATTTCCAAATATTGAGATCACAACCGACGAAGCATGAAACCACACCTAATCATGAGCGAAGTTACGATATTTAGGAAAAGAAAACAACGAAAAAAGTTATATGACTTGAATGTTTGAAAACGAAAAATTACTTACACATACTCAGGCAATCGCCAGATCATATAGAGCGGAAGAGTGTATGTGTGAGTTTGCGCAACTAAGTTAAATCCAACGTTTTTCATCGACACTTTGAAACCAAGTTCCGACTTGAATTTTTGACAAAACGACAAATAGGATTTTGCCTTAGTGTTCTCCTTGGCTTTTGCTTCAAGAGGAATTATACGAGATCCATGCTGGAAAGGGAAATCCAATTCTGCAGAATTTTGTGAACGCCAAAAGTAGGGAGAGATTCCTAATTTCACCAATTCGTTCATCACGTAGTTTTCAGTGACCGCCCCTTTAAAGGTATGGTACATTCCAGATTCATTCCAAATTGCATCGATAGGAAGTCCAATTTTTGCACGCATAAGTCCAATGTCAGCCATATAAACCTTGAAATAGGAGTCGTCGGTGAAGCATGACAAAGGGATTCCGATATTAGTGGTTAATGTCAAACGATATATCATTCCTGCTCAAAGTTGATGTAGGCAGTGTTCTTGTAGTGAAGCCGTCCAAACTCATGTAATATTTATGTTTTCCCACATTGACGCACGCCTTTCACCATAAGCGGCTGTCGGTGTGACGATGTTTTCCATTCGAGAAGAAGCTTGATTATGTCGCGTTTCATATTTGCCATACATCGCTTTGCTATATGGAGCAAATGCAATTATTCCCACCGAAAAATGCAAGTGTATTTGCATTTTACCCACCGAATAATGTAAAATGTCAATATAAAAATATAGTAGGTTATACGCAATTTTAGGAGAGTTCATGTAGGGAGGGGCGTTGTTAAGTAAAAATAATTATCTTTGTTTTTCAGAGATTATAGGCAAAACGAACAGACTTGGTTCTACGATACATCATACTGCTACTTTTTCTCTTGGGCTTAGTGCTCACCTCCTCGTGCAGGTCGCACAGAAGGAGCGGGCGCGTCACCACTGTTGACGTCAGAGATCTGGATAGGCTCAAGAGCACATCGGGGAAGAGCACATCGCAGAAGGGTGGGAGTGGCACAAAGAGTGCCACGACGGCTGATGCAGCTAAGAAGCTGGGTGTGGCGGTGACTTCGAGTGACAACCAGAAGCTCTATGCGACGGTAGCGGGGTGGATAGGGACGCCCTATAAGTATGGAGGAGCGAGCAAGAGTGGAGTCGACTGTTCGGGATTTGTGTATAGCGTCTATAAGGAGGTTTATGGCAAGAGCTTGTCTCGACAGTCAAGTGCCATACTGGCGAATAACTGCACCTCCATATCCAAGTCGAAGCTACGTGAGGGCGATTTGGTATTCTTCCGCACCGACGGCAAGAAGAGCTCGACTCCCAATCATGTCGGCATATATCTGAAGAACGGCAAATTCGTACACGCCTCCACCTCTAATGGAGTCGTCGTGAATGACCTGGGACAGAACTACTACGTCAAGTCATTTCTGACAGGAGGAAGAGTCAAGTAGGGGGGGAAATAAGAGTAAATTTTGTCAATTTCTACCAAATTTTTTTTGCCGTTTTTGTCAATTTCCACCAAATTTTTGCCCATTTGTATTATGTCGGTGAGATAAATGAGAAACTTGAAAAGGAGTGGTGATTTATTGGAAGAGTGCAGCTAAATAGCTATGAATGTTTTGAAGTTTTGTATTTACATATAATGAAACTTATTGATTTTCAATAGCCTCTAATAGCAAGCTGACAGGTCGAAAACCGTCGTTGCATGAAATCATTGCAGATTTAGGATTTTTAATCTAGCTGTCGTAGAGATTTTCGGCGCCATTAGCGAGCGCAAAGACAAAGGGCTTAATTGAGCTTCACGCACTTTTAAATCGGTATGTTCAGTTTTTTTTACAACCGTGATTCTGATTTGATTCGTAGATTTTTGTTTTTACAAAAGTACTAAACATCTTAAATTCAAAATTTACAAAAACAGAGAAACCCTTGTTTTCCCATTTTTTATTGCCGTAATCCTTAGACTAAGCGATGGAGATTTGAGTAAAATTGCTTTGAGATTTGAGTAAAATTACTTTGAGATTTGAGTAAAATTACTTTGAGATTTGAGTAAAATGTCTTAAATTTGCGATGAAGTTAATGGGTTGAAAGAGATATGTTTAAACGTAAGTATTACGACATAATAAAGGCTCGGATAGAGGAAGAGCGCCTCAGCATTCAGGTGATTGCGGGACCGCGACAAGTGGGCAAGTCGACCGTGGTGTCGCAGGTATTGGAGGATTTAAAAATACCTTACCTGTCGGAGAGTGCAGATGCTGTTGACCCCGACAGGCCGGAATGGCTTTCCGACACTTGGGAAAATGCGCGAAACATCATGAAGCTGCGCAGGTACAATGAGTTTCTGATTGTCATAGATGAGGTACAGAAGTTGAATAACTGGAGCGAGTTTGTCAAAAGAGAATGGGATGCCGACACGCGCAACAAAACGAACATCAAGGTGGTTTTACTTGGTTCATCGCGTCTGCTGATAAAAAAGGGGCTGACCGAGTCGTTGGCGGGCCGATACGAGCTGATTAGGATGGGCCACTGGTCGTTTGAGGAGATGCGAGACGCATTTGGTTTTGACATCAACCAATATATCTACTTTGGAGGTTACCCGCAGGGAGCAAAATACAAGGGGAATGAAAAGCGATGGCGCGACTATATCAAATATTCCATCATAGAGCCGGTGGTCGCCAAGGATATCCTTATGACCACAACCATATACAAACCTGCGTTGCTGAAACAGCTCTTTGAGCTTTCGTGCGACTATTCTGGGGAGATACTGTCGCTGACCAAGATGTTGGGGCAGCTCACCGATGCGGGCAATGTGACGACGCTATCGACCTACATAGAGCTGCTGAACGACAGTCAGGTGGTGACAAAGCTTCATAAGTATGCCAACGACAATGCTCGGCGATTCAACTCCATCCCCAAGTACCAGGTGTATAACACAGCCTTGATGAGTGCCAATGCAGGAAGAGGCTTTGAGAAGGAGTTTACCGACTCGAAACGTTGGGGGCGCTGGGTGGAGTCGGCTGTGGGAGCCTATTTGGTGAGCAATGCCGATGAATATGGGTATAAAGTTTATTATTGGAGGGAGAATGACTATGAGGTTGATTTTGTCCTTGAGCGCAAGGGCGTGACGGTTGCCATAGAGGTGAAGAGTGGCAGGAGAAAAAGCAATGAGGGCATATCGGTTTTCAGCAAAAAATTTTCGCCCCGCATAGCTCTTGTCGTAGGCTCTGAGGCTTTGAGTGTGGAGGATTTTCTCACGACGAACTTAGGGGATTTGTTTGAGGATTTTTAGAGAAGCAAGCCATATTTTAAGCGAATGCGAATAGGTCAGACAAAGTGCCTGGCCAATCTTTTCCGTTACTCCCAATAAGAGTTGTATGCAAATGCAGAGGATAGTTTTAGTCTTGAGTTTTTGCGAAAAGTGGTAAAAAAGATGAGATTTCGCTAAAACTCGGGATGAAAAAAATGCTCAGTTGAGTTGTAATGATATAGCTTTATATTATTAGTGGATATAGCCCATATGGGAAAAAACAACTCAGGGTGCCCTCCTTTGCGGGGGGGCACCCTGTTTGGTTATGTGGGGGGAAACTATCTTTAGAGTATGCTCTTGACGGTCTCGACCATCCCTTTGGTTGCAATTGAGTCGAGGAAGCCCTTGACCATAGCGGTGAGGCCTGGGATCTTGTTGAGGTCCTGTTTGCTCTCTTTCCAGATGATGTTGGTGGCACCGAGGACGCCCTCAGCGACCTTCTGCGTGTCGCCTGTTGCCCAGAGCTTCTTGAGGAGCTCCATAATATCCTGTGCGTCGTTAGGAACGATTTCGACACCGTCGGCGCGCTTACCACCCTTATAGTAGGTGATGATGGCAGCCAGACCGAGGACAAGTCCCTTAGGCAGTTCGCCCTTACGCTCGAGGTAGACCTTCAGACCGGGGAGGTCGCGCGTCTCGAACTTAGGGAATGAGTTGAGCATGATGCTGGTCACCTGGTGGTCGACATACGGGTTATTGAAACGTTCGAGGACGTCGGCGCCGAACTGACGGAGCTCAGCCATAGGCAGGTTGAGAGTCTCCATGAGCTCCTCGAACTGCACCTTATGGATGTACTTACCGATGACCTTATCGTTGCATGCGTCGCGTACTATGTTGATTCCCGAGAGGAATGCGACAGGCGAGAGGACGGTATGAGGGCCGTTGAGGAGAGTCACCTTACGTTCGTGGTAAGGCTTTTCGCTCTCGGCGATGAGGACATGCAGCCCGGCCTTGTCGGCAGGGAACTCCTTACGGAGAGCTGCGATGCTCATATTCTCAGGCTTCTCGATGACCCACAGGTGGAAGATCTCAGCTTGTACGACGAGGTTATCGGCATAGCCTACGCTCTTCTGGATGTTAGCGATATCCTTACGAGGGAAGCCCGGTACGATGCGGTCGACGAGAGTAGCGCAGACGTAGTTGTACTTAGTAAACCAGTTCTTGAAACCCTCGTAGTCCTTGCCGAAGTCGTTCTTCCAGAGTTCGATATACTTATAGATGCACTCCTTGAGGTGGTGACCGTTGAGGAAGATCAGCTCGCAGGGCATGATGATGAGGCCCTTCTTAGGGTTGCCGTTGAAGGTCTTATAGCGGCGGAAGAGGAGCTGGGTCAGCTTGCCTGGGTAGGAAGAGGCGGGAGCATCGGAGAACTTACATGAGTCGTCGAAAGTGATACCAGCCTCCGTCGTGTTGGAGATGACGAAGCGTATCTCTGGCTGGTCAGCGAGAGCCATGAAGGCAGCGTTCTGGCTGTAGGGGTTGAGAGCGCGGCTGATGACGTCGATACGGTCGAGAGAGTTGACAGCCTTACCGTTTTGGCGACCCTGAAGGTTGACGTGGTAGAGACAGTCCTGACCGTTGAGCCAGTCGACCATACCCTTCTCGATAGGCTGGCATACGACAACAGAGCCGTTGAAATTGGTGCTCTTGTTCATATTCCAGATAATCCAGTCGACGAAAGCGCGAAGGAAGTTACCCTCGCCGAATTGAATGATTTTCTCAGGAGCAACGCTCTTGGGAGCAGTACGCTTATTTAATGCGGGTAGTGCCATTTTTTTGAAAAGAATTGGTGATAATAATTTTATTGTGATTATTGAAAGATATAAACATCTTACAGTTTGACCTTAAAGACGATTTTCTTGACATGCTTCTTCTCAGCCAGAGCTGTGCAAGGTGCGTGGAGGTCGCATGGCTCGAGGATAGCGGCTTCGCCCTTAGCGAGGTAGACGAACGACATCTGGCTGGACTTACAGAAGAAGATATCCTTCTCGTCGCTGTAGTCGATATCGCCCTCAGCCTTATTGAGGTCGCAGTAGCCGATATACTCACCGCCCTCGTGTATATACTGAACGTCAGCGTATTTACGATGACCCTCGAGGCGGGCGTCCTGGTGGAATTTGGTGTCGTACTCCTGGAAGATAGCCTTGATGCCGTCGGCTACGACGACCTCCTTCTTCTTGCCGGGAGCCACATCAGCGAAATGTTTGTCGAGGTCTTCGTTCTTGAGGAATTCGAAGACCTTGCCATATCTCTTAGGGCAACCCTGAGCTGCGAGGGTTGCAACAGATCCGAATATAGCCATTGATTGATATTATTATAGTTCTATTTTCTTATACTTAGGGACGAGCGACTTCATGATGCACCAGGCGAGGATGTAAGCCACTGCGCAGATGCAGAAAACAATCATGTAGGCGGCTGGTTTGCCCTCGAAACCCATGAATGAGAATGCGGCGCCCTGACCGTCAGCATAGTCGAAGAGCTGACCCGAGTATTTATTGATGATGAATGATCCTATTCCGCCAGCCATGCCGCCGACGCCTGTGATGGTTGCGATGGCCGACTTAGGGAACATATCGCCGATTGTAGAGAAGAGATTAGCCGACCATGACTGGTGACCAGCGCCGACGAGACCTATGATGATGGCAGGCCACCATGCTGAGTAGGCACCGAGAGGCTGAGCCAAGAGGCATAGCAGAGGCAGGAGAGCGTAGAGGAACATCGACTTCATACGGCCAGAGTAGGGTTCCATGCCCATCTTATCGACGTAATATGTTGGCAGTTTGCAAGCGTAAATTGATACGACCGTCACGATGAGGTAGAGCGTCATGATGAGCATCATACCTGTGCCTGACGATGCCGTATAGCCATATACATCTTGGAAGTAACCGGGAGCCCAAAATAGGAAGAACCACCACACACCATCGGTGAAGAACTTACCGGTGATGAAAGCCCATGTCTGTTTGTAGCGGAAGCTCTCGAGGAGCGACACCTGTTTCTCGGCATGAGCTTCAGAGGTCTTAGCCTGACTCTCCTCCATATAGTCCTGATTGATATACTCCAGCTCCTCCTTGTTGACATGACTTGATGCCTCTGGTTTGTCGTACCATTGAACGAAGAAGGCCATCCAGAGGAAGCCGAGGGCGCCGATGATGATGAACGACCATTCCCAGCCGAAAGAGGCAGCGAGAGGAGGTATGATGAGAGGAGCGGCGAGAGCGCCCACTGAGGCACCTGAGTTGAAGATTGATGTAGCGTAGGCGCGGTCCTTCTTAGGGAAGTATTCAGCAGTCACCTTGATGGCAGCAGGGAAGTTACCAGCCTCGCCGAGAGCGAGCAGGGCGCGGCAGACGAGGAACATGAGCACACCCGTTGATGCCACGGCGATGGCGATGTCGCTACCCGTCTCGAGGGCACGCATAGCCTCGAGCGAGTCGAGACCATGGATATACTGTGTTCCGACAGCGCATGCGGCATGCAGACAGGCAGCACCGCTCCAGATGCCTATGGCCCATAGATAGCCCTTCTTTGTGCCCATCCAGTCGACGAACTTACCAGCGAAGAGCATGCAGATAGCGTAGAAGATCGAGAAGTAGGCAGTGATATTGCCGTAGTCGGCATCTGTCCAGTGGAAGTCAGGGTATATAAACTCCTTCGCTGTGAGCGAGAGCACCTGACGGTCGAGGTAGTTAACGGTCGTAGCCACAAAGAGCAGACCGCATATCCACCATCGCCAATTTGTCATTTTTTTCATCTTATATCCTGATTTAGAGAGGGTAGTGTGCCATGACTCATCATCCAGGCACACCGACCTCGTTGTTAACTATAGGAGAGTTTCCGGAAATACTGACAGGGAGAGCGTTAGCCTTTAATCTCCTTGATCCATGCGATGCAATCCCTGCTGATATTGGTGATATATGCCCAGTCGTTGGCAGCAATCTTATCCTTAGGGAAGAGCTTAGAGCCCATTCCGACGCAGAAGACGCCAGCCTTGAACCACTTCTCGAGGTTCTCCTTTTCAGGAGCGACGCCACCCGTCACCATAATCTTCGACCATGGCATGGGAGCCAAAACGCCCTTGATGAGGTTAGCACCGACGACATCGCCAGGGAATACCTTCGTGAAGTCGCAACCCAGCTCCTGAGCCTTACCTATCTCAGATGGTGTGAGACAACCCGGACAGTAGGTCACGCAGCGGCGGTTACATACGGGAGCTATATCCTCGTTGAAGAGAGGACCGACGACGAAGTTAGCACCGAGCTGGAGATACATAGCAGCTGTCGGAGCGTCGACGATAGAGCCGATGCCGAGAGCCAGCTCTGGGCACTCCTTATCGGCCCATTTCACGAGCTCGGCGAAGACCTCCTGCGCGAAGTCGCCACGATTAGTGAATTCGAAAGCGCGTACACCTCCATCGTAACAAGCCTTGACAACCTTCTTGGCTATCTCAACATCCTTGTGATAGAAGACTGGCACCATACCTGTGGCACCGATTTTATTCATGACCGCCGTCTTATCAAACTTTGCCATTTCTATTTCTTTATTAGAGGTTTCTTAGCAAGCTCAATCGCCTTTTGTTTATGAGACTTCTTGAAAACCCCATTTTTTAAAATTTATGAATATTATATATCTCCGTAATTTTTTGAGGAGATTCCTAAACCACTCGTTGTTTTGTGGAAATTATAAAAAATATATTATCTCTGCACGCGACCGTTAGCACTACCACCGGCGAGAGCCTCGACCTCTTCAGCCGAGACGAGGTTGAAGTCGCCCGGAACAGTATGCTTCAGAGCTGAAGCAGCGACAGCGAATTCGAGAGCTTCGCCCTGGTTTTTCTTTGTGAGCAGGCCATGGATGAGACCGCCCGAGAACGAGTCGCCGCCACCGACGCGGTCGATGATTGGATTGATCTCGTAGCGCTTGCTCTGGTAGAACTCCTTGCCGTCGTATATCATAGCCTTCCAGCCGTTGAAGGTAGCCGAGAAGGACTCGCGGAGAGTCGATACGACATATTTGAAACCGAACTCCTTCATCATAGCCTCGAAGATACCCTTGTAACCCTCAGCATTTGTCTCGCCACCCTCGACATCGGCATCAGGCTTGAAACCGAGGCAGAGCTCAGCATCCTCCTCGTTACCGATGCACACATCGACATATTTCATGAGAGGGCGCATGACAGAGATAGCTTTTTCCGAGGTCCATAGCTTCTTACGGAAGTTCAGGTCGACCGAGACAGTCACGCCATGACGCTTAGCAGCCTCGCACGCCAAACGGGTCAGTTCGGCGCTCTTGTCGGAGATGGCAGGTGTGATACCCGACCAATGGAACCACTGAGCGCCCTCCATGATAGCATCGAAGTCGAAGTCGGAAGGGTCAGCCTCAGCAATCGACGAGTTAGCGCGGTCGTAGATGACCTTAGAAGGGCGCATTGAGGCACCCGTCTCGCAGTAGTAGAGGCCCACACGGTTGCCGCCGCGAGCGATGAAATTGGTGTTGACGCCGTAGCGACGGAGAGCGTTGAGAGCTATCTGACCGATCTCGTGCTTAGGCAACTTAGAAACGAAGTAAGCATCGTGACCGTAGTTAGCGCAGCTGACAGCCACGTTGGCCTCGCCACCGCCTGGTATAATCTTGAATGAGTCGGTCTCTACGAAACGGTAGTTACCCTCAGGAGAAAGGCGGAGCATAATCTCGCCCAATGTTACAATCTTTGCCATTGTTATGAGTTGTATTTATTGGTTATGGGGGAGTTTCAGCCCCCCCTTGTTTATATATCAGAAATTAAAATAGTTCTTAGCGTTGTTATAGCTGATATCCTCGACCATCTTATTGACGCGTTCAGCCTCGTAGCCGCTGTAAGGAATCTCACCGTTCTCGATGTCGGTACCGAGGAGATTACAGAGTGTGCGGCGGAAGTACTCGTGACGTGGGTATGAGAGGAACGAGCGCGAGTCGGTGAGCATACCGACGAAACGTGAGAGGAGGCCGAGCACCGAGAGCGCGTTCATCTGCTTCTGCATGCCATCCTTCTGATCGAGGAACCACCATCCTGAGCCGAGCTGAATCTTACCAGCCACCGAGCCATCTTGGAAGTTGCCGAGCATGGTCGCGAGCACCTCGTTGGCACATGGGTTGAGGTTATAGAGAATGGTCTTAGTCAGCTTACCCTCGCTGTTGAGGCGGTCGAGGAATTTAGCGCATGCCTTAGCTGTGTTGAACTCGCCGATTGAGTCGAAGCCCGTGTCGGGACCGAGGAGCTTGAACATCTTGGTATTGTTATTACGTATCGCGCCGTAGTGGAATTGCTGAGTCCACCCCTTGTTGTAGTCCATCTCGGCGAATATAACCATCATAGCGCTCTTGAACTTAAGAATCTCCTCCTGCGAGAGCTCCTTTCCACCGTATACCTTATTGAATATAGCATCGATCTCAGCGTCGGTATAGTCCTCAGCGTAGAACTCCTCGATGCCGTGGTCGGAGAGCTTGCAACCCATCGATGCGAAGAAGTCCTGGCGTCTCTTAAGAGCATCGATCATATCGGCGAACTTACTAATCTTGACGCCGCTCACCTCAGCGAGTTTCTCGACGTATGTGCGGAAGTCGGCAGGGACCTCGACAGCCATAGCCTTGTCGGGGCGCCATGTAGGTAGCATCTTTATTTCGAAGCCGCTCTCTCTGACCTGTTTGTGGTATTCGAGCGAGTCGATGGGGTCGTCGGTTGTGCAGACAGTCTCGACATGATAGCGGCGCATGAAACCGCGAGCCGTATAGTTAGGGTCGTTCTGCAGCTTATCGTTACACTCGTCGAAGATCTCGCGAGCGGTCTGTGGGTTCAGGAGTTTATCGATGCCGAAAGCCGTTTTGAGCTCGAGGTGAGTCCAGTGGTAGAGAGGGTTTCGGAATGTGTAAGGCACTGTCTCAGCCCATTTCTCGAATTTCTCCCAGTCGGAGGTATCCTTGCCAGTGCAGAAACGTTCGGCGATACCATTAGAACGCATAGCGCGCCACTTGTAGTGGTCGCCACCGAGCCATATCTCAGTGATAGAGCTGAACTTGTGGTCGTCAGCCACCATCTTAGGGATTAGGTGACAGTGGTAGTCGATGATAGGCATGTTCTCGGCATGCTCATGGTAGAGTTTCTTGGCAGTCTCATTTGTCAAGATGAAATCCGGATGGATGAAAGTTTTTGCCATACTACTATATATATATGTTATGTTGTTTTATTGGCGAGTTTTGGACAAAAAGTTGCACTATTGCGCAATCGTTTGCCACTTATGAATGGCGAAAGTATAAACTTTTGAAATATTGTGCAATAGCTTACGACTAAAAATCGCTATAAATGAATAAAAGTGAAATTTTTTTGCCAAAATATTTGCAATATGTGCAAACGTTTGTATTTTTGCAACCGAATAAATGAATGACAAGTGGCAAAGACTACGATAAGTGACATAGCGAAGGCATTAGGGATAACCCCCTCAACGGTGTCGCGTGCGTTGGCAGGTAACAGCCGTGTCAGCGAGGCGACGCGCATGATGATTGAGCGCAAGGCGTCGGAGATGGGGTATGAGCGTAATCTCTTGGCCTCATCGCTTCGTAAGGGCTTCACCGACACGGTGGGTATGATTGTGCCACGCATCAACCGGCAGTTCTTCAGCAACGTGATAAGTGGTGCTGAGGCCATACTGAACCCTGCGGGCTTCAACCTGATCATCTGTCAGAGTCATGAGCGTCGTGAGGATGAGCGACGTGCCATTGCGACACTCATCCGCAACCAGGTGGCGGGAATGCTGGTGAGTCACTCCCTCGAGTCAACGAGCTCCGAGTCTCTTCGCGAGGTTGTCGACCAGGGTGTTGTCCTGGTGCAGTTCGATCGTATCTTTGACGATTTGGAGAGTTCGACAGTTGTCAACGACAATTTCTCGGGGGCATACGAGGCTACGAAGCATCTCATAGAAGCTGGCTATCACCGCATCGGACATCTCGGAGGTGACGACCAGTCGAATGTCTACATCGAGCGAAGGAGAGGCTATATAAAAGCCCTGACGGATGCAGGAATGGCGGTTGATGAGGATATAATATTTGGCGACAGCATAACACGTGATAAGGGCTTCTATAATATGGCGAAAGCCCTCGACAAGGGGTGCGATGCCCTCTACTGCGCCGGTGATTATGCCGCGTTAGGCGTCATGGAGTATGCACGTCATAACCACATCGACATACCAGGTCAGTTCGGAGTTGTCGGGACAGCGAATGAGAATTTTGCAGAGCTCCTCGTGCCATCGCTGACCACACTTGAGCAGAACGCCACCGAGATAGGGCAGAGGGCAGCACAGGCCTTCCTCGACATGCGCTTCAATGGTGTCGTCTCCAACATCGTTGTATCGATGAAGCTCATTGTCAGGGATAGTGCCTCCCGTCAGCATAAATAGTATATACAAGAACCATATAATCTATACGATATGAATTACGAACTTCGCTATGCGTCACATCCGGATGATGCAAAACACTACGACACAGCTCGTCTGCGCAAGGAATTTCTCATAGAGAATCTCTTCATGGAGGATGATATCACGATGGTCTATTCGCTCTATGACCGTTATATCGTCGGTGGTATGATGCCAGCATGGAAGGTGATGCGACTGAACGATGCCAATGTGAGTGACCTGAAGGCCGAATACTTCCTTGAACGTCGCGAGCTGGGCATCATCAATGTCGGAGGCAAGTGTCGGGTAGTGGCTGACGATGAGGTGTTTGAGATTGATTATAAGGAGATGCTCTATATTGGGCGAGGCAAGCGAGAGGTGACCTTCCAGGCCATTGACCCACATAAGCCAGCAAAGCTCTACTTCAATTCGGCACCTGCGCATAAGGAGTATCCGTCGCGTAAGGTGACTAAGAGCGAGGCCGACGTGCTTGCACTGGGGTCGCTTGAGGGGTCAAACGACCGCATCATCAATCGTATGATCATCAATTCAGTTGTGCCGACATGTCAGCTTCAGATGGGCATGACGGAGCTTAAGCCAGGTTCGGTGTGGAATACCATGCCAGCTCATGTTCATAACCGTCGTATGGAGGCTTATTTCTATTTCGAGGTTCCAGAGGATCAGGCAGTATGCCATTTCATGGGACCTATTGATGAGACACGCCACATCTGGATGCATAACGAACAGGCAGTCCTCTCACCATCATGGTCGATACATGCCGCAGCAGCAACGAGTAACTACACCTTCATCTGGGGTATGGCAGGCGAGAATCTCGACTATGGCGACCAAGATTTCTCGAAGATAACCGACTTGAAATAGTATTAATAGCGTGCTGCCACAAAAGACAGCCGACAAAAATCATCACATAATGGCAAAGAATCTCTTTTCACTGGAAGGTAAGAACGCCTGGATCACAGGAGCCTCTTACGGTATTGGTTTCAACATAGCAAAGGCCTTTGCAGAGGCAGGATTGCAGAATGTCATATTCAACGATATCAATCAAGACCTTGTCGATAAAGGCATAGCAGCCTACAAGGCAGCAGGCGTCAGCAATGTGCATGGTTACGTATGTGACGTGACCAATGAGGAGCAGGTGAAGGCACTCGTGGCACAGATTCATAAAGAGGTGGGTCAGATTGATATCCTCGTGAACAATGCGGGTATCATCAAGCGCATCCCTATGCACGAGATGAAACGCTCGGAATTTCAGCAGGTCATCGACATCGACCTTGTCGGACCATTCATCTGTTCGTCGGCTGTTCTGCCCGAGATGATGGAGCGTCGCGAGGGTAAGATTATCAATATATGCTCTATGATGTCGGAGCTTGGACGTGAGACCGTCTCGGCATATGCAGCAGCCAAGGGCGGCTTGAAGATGCTCACGCGTAATATCTGTTCCGAGTATGGCGAGTACAACATACAGTGCAACGGCATTGGTCCGGGTTATATCGCAACACCACAGACAGCCCCTCTGCGTGAGAAGCAGGCTGATGGGTCGCGCCATCCCTTCGACTCATTTATATGTGCCAAGACACCCGCAGGACGCTGGCTCGACCCGTCGGAACTCGGTGGGCCGGCAGTCTTCCTCGCTTCGAAAGCCTCAGACGCTGTGAACGGTCATATCCTCTATGTCGATGGCGGTATCCTCGCATATATCGGAAAACAACCTAAGTGATATGAAGAATATATTTTTATCCATAATAACTCTCATGACCCTTGCCTCGTGCAGGGAGACGGTCAGAACCATCACGGTCAGCAACACCCTCGACTTCGCCCGTCAGGAGATGGTAGAGGTGGTTTTGGATGATTCGTTATGCAGCGTCGTTGAACCAATGGTTCTGCTCGATGCTGCGGGCAAAGAGGTAGCCTATCAGAAGACCTACGACGGCAAGATGGTCTTTGTAGCAGATGTGCCAGCGAATGGTTCATCGGACTACACACTTCACTTCGGGAAGACACCATCGCCAATAGCTACTGTTGCCACGGGCGCAGTCTATCCCAATAGAGTTGACGACATAGCGTGGGAGAACGACCGCATAGCGTTTCGTGCCTATGGCCCAGCCCTGCAGGCAAGTGGCGAGAAGGCCTATGGCTACGACGTGTGGGTGAAGCGCGTCGAGGAGCCTGTTGTCGATGTCCGTTATGCGCAAGAGCTCAACACCGTGACGCTCGCCCAGATAGCACAGCTCAGGGAGGAGGGAAAGGCTGATGAGGCAGATGCACTATACCAGTCGGTCAGCTATCATGTCGACCATGGCAATGGCCTCGACTGTTATAAGGTAGGTCCGACACTTGGCGGTGGTGCGACGGCACTCCTCGTCGATGGTAAGATTATATATCCCTATTGCTATAAGAGCTGCGATATACTGGATAACGGACCACTTCGCTTCACGGTGCGACTGGTCTATAATCCGACAGAGATAGCTGGGAAACAGGTGACGGAGACGCGTCTTATCACACTTGACAAGGGTTCGCAGCTCAACAGAACTATTGTCAGCTACGAGGGAGTCGACGATACGATGGTGGTAGTGGCCGGACCAGTTGTTCATCATGCTGGTGGCGGTAACTATATTGTCAATGATGAGGTTGGCTATGTGGCATATCAGGACCCAACGGACAATCCCGCCAATGGCAATGGTGATATCTTTGTTGGAGCGGCCTTTCCGATGCAGCTCACCTCGGCACAGCTTGAACTCTACGACGAAGAGGAGGCAGCCGCAAGAGGAGCATACGGACATGTGCTTGGCTATATGAGCTACAAGCCCGGCGACCAGCTGACCTACTATTGGGGAGCGGGCTGGAGCAAGTGGGGATTTGCAGACTTTGCCACATGGGCCGACTATATGTGCAGAGCAGCACAGTCGGCAAGAACCCCTCTGACAATAGAATGATTTGAAGATGTTTTGTGTTTTGTGTTAGGTGCATCTGGCAGATGCACAATGAAAAGACGAGTTTCCATGCGTGGGAACTCGTTTTTAGTTATCGAGGGGGGAAAAATATACAGGCAATTTGAACGTTATGTTATCAAAATTTGTTACTATTGCAACACATATGGAATAAAAATCGATCTCCGCTTATTATAGAAGTTTCAGAATACCCTGTTATTTATCCTCCTCTGTCTCGTCTGTGATGTCGGGGGTGTTGAGGAGCATCTGCGACTCTGGGATGGAGAGTGTCTCGACGGTTCTGAGTTTTCGCTGGATGGCTCTTGTGCGTGTCCCGACAAGTGCGTCGATGTCGTTGCCTGCCTGGTCTATCTTCTTCTTAGCTGCATCGAGGGCCTTGCCGAAGGTGTCGAACTCTGTCTTGACGGCTCCGAGGATCTTCCACACGTCGTTGCTTGCCTTCTGGATCTGCAGGGTGCGGAATCCCATTTGGAGCGAGAAGAGCATGGCTGCCATTGTTGAGGGACCAGCGATGGTGACGTGGTAGGCTGTCTGAATCTTTTCGATGATATTATGGCGTGCCACCTCAGCGTAGAGTCCTTCAAAGGGCAGGAACATAATGGCAAAATTGGTTGTGTGGGGAACACAGATGTATTTCTGGCTTATCGACTTAGCCTCCTGCTCAATGCGTTTCTCCAGCTCTTTCCAAGCAGTATCTATCAGATCCTTATTGCCTGTGTCGTACGCCTCCTGAAGCTTAGCATAGGTGTCGCCAGGGAACTTCGAGTCGATGGGCAGGTATACGCATTCGCCCTTCTCGCCAGGCATCTTGACAGCGCAATCGACCTTCTCGTCCTTTCGGCTTTCGGGGTTAATAATGAACTGCTTACGGTACTGCTCAGGCGTAAGGATGTCAGCAAGGATATTCTCGAGTTGTATCTCGCCCAATATGCCTCGGTTCTTGACGTTGGAGAGGACATTCTTCAAATCGCCCACGTTAGATGCCAGTTTCTTCATCTCGCCGAGACCCTCGTAGACCGATTTGAGTTGTTCCGAGACCTGTTTGAACGATTCTGACAGGCGGTTTTCGAGGGTCGTCTGCAGCTTCTCATCGACTGTCTTCTGCATCTCGCCCAGCTTCTTCTCGTTCGTCTCCTGGATGCTCTTGAGCTGGCGGTCGACAGTGTCGCGCACGCTCTCCAATCGCTGGTTGTTGTTCTCCTGTAGCGTTTTGAAGCTCTCCTGCAGTTGCTTCATCTGAGTCTCGATGTTCTTCGTCAGGAGGTCCTGCTTGTCGTTTAGCGAGGTGTTGAGGGTGTCGATGCTTTTGCTCTGACTCTCCGATGAGATGCGTTGGTTCTGTCCAAGAGTGTCGCTGAGGGTCTTAATCTGTCCCTGCAGTGTCGAGTTAATCTCGATACGTTGCGACGATAGCTTCTGGTCGATGGAGAGTTTCAAATCGTCAAAAAGCTTTGTCGTGTCAGACGTCGAACTCTTTTTTATTTTCAGCAAGATATAGATAGGAATTCCTACCGTAATGAGAAGTCCAACTAATGCTAATAATTTTAGTTCCATGGTCTTGAGGTTTAACAATATAGAAATTACGAAATTACGAAATTACGAAATAACGAAATAACGAAATAACGAAATTAACTAAATAACCAATTATCGAAATTAACAAAAATATCGAAGTAACGAAAAAATACGCCACCCTTTTTTATTTAGTAAATTTTAATAACTTTGCATCGATGACAATATAATATGTAGTAGCAAAAAGTTTAATACTATGATATTCAGATTTGATTTCTTCGCGATTCTATTGCTTTTCGTAATGTTTGGTATGCGAGCTGAGGCTCAGGAGACCGATGACAACTGGTTGGATAATTTGGAGTCCTATGGTTTGCAGATGTGGATTAGTGGTTCTTCCTATTCATTCACGTTGCTCGATGAGGATGACCCAAACTATAAGCCAACGGCAGAGATCCCAGATTGCAGTCAGGATGCGACACCAGCAAGCACTATTAAAGGAGCCACATCCATATCGTTCGGCCCAGGTATTACCAGAATCGGAAATTATGCCTTCAAGGGCTTAGAGAATATACAAGCGATTATTTTTGATGACCCATTCACGAAGGTTGAGTTGGGAACATCGTGTTTATACCATGTATCAAACAGCAAAATACAACTCAAGGCGCATAATGCTTTGCTTAGCGATTATTTAATTGAGGTTTATTTAGCTATGAGCACGAGTTACATACCGGAAATGGTCTCTTTGTGTAAGGAGCATGTTGATAGCGATGGATTCTGCATGGGATGTTATGCGATGGCGGGGGAAGATGATGACGATTTGAAACTTAAAGCGAATTCGACAAACCCAGAAGAGAATAAGGTTTTTATTGATTACACCGCTTCTGAGCCTGACGAAGATGGCTTCGTGACGTGTGATGTTGATTTGAAGAATAACAATCAAAGTAGCCCTACGGGAGCTTACTTCGTGGGCTTTTTCTACACAAGTTCTGACGCCGTTGCAGGCACAGTGACGATAAAGGATATTGTATGGACATCTTCACAGGATGGAATTGTTCAGATTGAGAATAGTGAAGAGCTCTTCCCATCTTCGTGTGATTACATAAAACTGCCCAATGACCAGAAGGTGTGGAGTTGTGATGGTCCCATGCTCATTGCAAAGGGTGTTGACGCTTCGGGGCAGAGACATACCACAGCATCGCAAGTTAGTAGTGCCATGATAGACCTAACAAAATATTCAGCTTTGAAATTAAGTTTCAAGATAAAGATTGAAGAATGCGATTCAAAGGATATGAGGTTTTTCATGGAGAGTGCTATAACCTCGTCCGAAAGCGGTGGTGGTGCTACAGGAGGCGGTATCGGCGAGCAGAAGCAGAATATTCGAGAGATTTCAGTCACGACGGGTGCTGGTCTGCTCAAGGCTTCCAACCAATTGAAGAGTCCATCGACTGCAATTTACAAAATCGACTCTGACGTCATGATTAATCTCAAGAACAATGTTTCGCTCAAAGGTACTATCGACCGTCTCGGAGCATCGTTTGATTACGACGATGTGGATATGAAGACACTCAATGTGTGGAACAACCTCCAGGTAGGTCCTAATGCCTTCGGTGGTACGTTGAAGGGTAACAATAACGTCGTTAGCAACATGTCGTGCAAGATGACGGTTCTCTTTGGTGATATATCAGCAAATGGCAAGGTTGAAAATGTTGAATTCAATGGCCGCTTCTTCATCGACAGTCCAGTGCTGACCAGTGATGCCGACGATGAGGATAAGAAGATAGTCCTCCTCTCGAAGAACCTCAATGGCAAGGTGCGCAATGCAGTCATCAAGGGCGATGTAATCATCCCACGCGAATATGCTAAACGAGGAATCTGTTTGGTTGATAATACGACATCAAGTGAGCCAGTTCTTGACCACGTTGTGGTTGATATCGACCTCTATAACCTCGGAGAGGATGCGAGCAAGGCCACCTATATTGTGAAGCAGACCGTCGGCGTGAACCGCTCGCAGGGCAAGGCTAAGAAGGTGGCAACAGTCAAGGCAAAGGCCTCGAACAAAGCCATCTCGACAATCCTCTATAAGTACACCGACGAGGAGCTCAACAAGGAGATGCGTGAGTTCGATGAGAATGAGATGCAGAGCGGAGCAGCAGCCTTCTGGCTTAACTTCGACGATGAGGGCTACACAGGCGCATTCAATCAGGAGTGGACGTGCGATGATAATGGCACCCGTCTGCGTCAGGAGGGCGAAGGGGCAGTCGTACAGCTGCGATATGTCGACATAGAGGGTAACGAACTGGAAGAAGTCGACTACTCATTTGCCAAGATAGGGGAGAGCATCAAGGTCTATAAGGGCATTGTTGCAAAAGCAACGACGACATATTACGGCAATGAGCAGACAGTGACAATCACGGATAATGGATTTGTCGTGCCACAGACCAGCACAGGATTCATATACGTCACGCTTAGCAGTGTTGTCAACATACCGCTCTCGTTGGATGAGAAGATGGAGGTAAAGCCGACTTGTACGGTCAGAGGTGGACTCATTGAGTGCAGCGAGGCCTTCCGCATCTATACGCTGTCGGGACAGGATGTGACGGCGCTGAACGGCGCTTTGACGAGAGGATTGTACATCGTCAAGTCAGAACATCTCCAGAAGAAGGTGATTGTCAGGAGGTGATATTTGAAATAATAGAATAACGAAATAACGAAATATCAAAATATCAAAATATCGAAATATCGAAATATCAAAATGTCGAAATAACGAAATAACGAAAAAAAAAAAACAATAATCATGAAAAAGTATCTACTAACTTTGTTGAGCGCATTCTTGTTGCCTCTGTTCTCGGCTTCAGCGATGACTATTTTTGTAGGGGTTATTGATCCATTCACTAATGAAAAATTAAGGACTATTACCCTCGATGTTGAGCCTTCAGACACCATTGAAAACGTCAAGTCTAAGATTCAGGATCAAGAGGGTATATCACAAGAGTACCAGAGGTTGATTTTCGCTGGAAAACAGCTTGAAGACAATCGCACACTTGCCGATTACAATATTCAGAAAGAGTCGACACTTCACGTCGTGGATGGTTCGTTTCAGATCTCAGTAGTCATTGAGAATGATCAAGATCAGGAGCCCAAGACGATTACTCTTGTTTGTTTGTCAAATAAGACAATAGGAGAAGTCAAGGCGAGGATTGAGCAAATTGAGAGCATACCAGTCGCATTTCAGAAGTTGTCTTTTGCTGGCGAAGTGCTTAAAGACGAAAATACACTTGCCTCTTATGAGATGAGAAGGGGAGACCAGCTTAAACTCGAAATATTGCCGATTAAGATTACTGTCAAGACACTGAATAACGACACGTATGACATTGATTGTGAGATAACCAACACAGTCAAGGAGATCAAGCAGAAGGTACAAGAGAAAACTGGTATAGAGTCAGACCGGCAGGAGTTGGAGTTTGCAGGTAAAACGCTTGAAAATGGCATGACACTTGCCTATTATGATGTTACAGATGAGTCGACGATTAATCTCATAATATCGTATCCAGAGAGGCAGATTTTTGTTAAGAGTCTGACAGGGAAAACCATTACTCTTGATGTCAAGCAGTCTGACAAAATCTTAGATGTAAAGGATAAGATTACCGACAAAGAGGGGATACCTGCAGATGAGCAGAAGTTGACTCTCACCATGGGAGGAGAGGAACTTGATGACAGTAAGACGCTTGATGACTACCAGATTAAGAAAGAGTCGACACTATATCTCGTGCTAAAAAATTCAACGGCGATTCGCAATGTTGAGGGCAATGTTCCGGCAGGAAAAGTCGTTAAGACCATTGAGAATGGCAAGATAGTCATAATCCTCGATGGCGTCAAGTACGACCTAACGGGCCGAGAACTGTAAGGACGTAGTAGAGAGAAGAGATACTACTCCCTCGGAAGAGAATAGATTATTAATGGAATTGACGATGGATGTTCGCAAGGATGTCCATCGTTTTTGTTTGGCTTGCAAGAGGATTGTATTTGTTTTTGTTTGACTTTTGTAACCTTGCATCGTATTTTCTCGTTCAAAATATATAGTCTTATTTGTATAGAGTCGAATGATGAGTTATTTGATTCCGCAAAAGGTTTTTTTTTGATGATTTATATTAGTATTTTATGACTCCTGGCAATTGTCGTTCCTATCGAGAAGGAATGTCATTTGATTAGTGGTCAAGTGATACGAAATAGTTGAAAAATTTTGTAACAGCATAGTTGTTTATTCTACTGATAATAAGATACTTGCGTATTTGAATCTTAAAAATAAACTCGCCAAATCGATAAAAAAACGTCGATTTGGCGAGTTTGTTTGAAAATCCTATTCTGTTTTGTGCTTCTATTTCCAGCCGTTGCCAGTCCAGTAGAAGTTTATCGATGCGGCGCCGCGTTCCTCGTCCTCCTCGAGTTCAAGCATGCCCTTGGCCTCGCTGAAGAGCACAGAGACATGGTTCTCGGCGAACTCATATAAGCCGACTGGGTCGTATTCGTCCTCGCCAGTCGGAATGTCGTCGAGGCTCGGCTTGGGAAGGTCGCACTCGGTCGGGGTGAGCGTCTTGCCGTCGTAGATGTAGGCTCCCATGGCGAAGCGTTCCTTGTGTCCGTAATTACCATATCTCTCCTCGGTATAGCCGTCATAAACTTTGGTGCTTACAAAATAGACCTTGTATTTGTCGCCGTCAGTCTTGTAGAAAGCAAAATCCACTTGGTATTGATCCCAGTAATCCGCATCTGTATCCTCGTCAAAACATATTGATGCGTGGTTTTCGCCGAAAGATTCGAGAAGTGTTGAATTTTTGAAATCGGGCAATTT
Source organism: Marinilabiliaceae bacterium (assembly GCA_021443545.1). GTDB lineage: Bacteria > Bacteroidota > Bacteroidia > Bacteroidales > Marinilabiliaceae > W3P20-009. The sequence goes on from JABUTU010000089.1 coordinate 31,267, forward strand.
GAACGGATTTATTTCAACCAAAAGGTTAAGAATGGTCTGAGCCTGCGCACAGAGTCCAGGGTCGGAAAATTTGAAATATTCGGCAAAAGATTTTGCGTCAGTGTATTCGATGTGGATTTCGGAAATCTTTCCATCTAATATTGGGCATGTTATAATTTTATCGTCTAACTCAAACTCCAGTCTCTTACCGTCTTCGGAGCGTTGCAAGGCGTTGGGATTTGCCGACATAGCCCACATTCCAACCGCCACGCTGTCGACGGCGTATCTTGGCGAGAGAATTGTTATTGCCTTAATTTTACTAAAGTCGCTTGTGTATTCCACAAGGAATGCGTCTTTGCCTTTATCCTTAATAATGTTGATGTTACCCTTGCGCTTTATGAAATCGGCTTCGTATTCGGGGCCGTAATCGACGGCGGAAGTTGGGAAGCCAGATAAGTTGTAGTAGCAGACAATTAAGGGCTTTTGGTCGGGGAGTTGCTCAACGAATCGTGTGCCGTCCCACGAGTAGAAGAGTCCAGGGTGCTTGGCGTAACGAATTGCCCTGACGGTCAGTCCGGTCTCGCAAAACTCAGCGTAGAGGAAATTGTCGTAGCTGAATGCGTGGTTGTCGAACTCGAAGAATGCGGTGTCGATTTGGAATATCCCGCTGGCCTGTTCGTCCGAAAGTCTTTCCAACTTGTCGGTGCTTAGGTCGTAAATGTGAAAACTAAAATATGGATCTTGACACAGCGGGTTGTCGTTGAGGTGTTGGATAATATCCTGACGAACAACGAGAATACGGTTGTCGCTCATTGGGTAGCATCCCATTGACGAGAAGTTGCCGCCGTATGCGAGCGACTCGCCGGTGTATGCGCATGAGGTTCTGGAGAATTCGTACCACTCCCTATTTTCGAGCATTTGGGTTTGCTGGTCGTTCATAACGCGGTCGAACATGATTGAGACGAAGGCGTCGCTAATCGGCGTTAGGGGGGCGATGCTGTCGGTGGAAAGAGAGCTGTTTTGCGAGACGTTAGAACCACCGCAAGAGGTCAGGAGCAAGGCTGCAGATGCGATGGTTAATAGAGATAATATTTTCATATATAGTGTAAATTTTATTGCTTTATGGATTTTTCTCGTACTGATTCGGACTTTTACAATGCGAATATAATGATATATTTTTGAAAAGAGGCGTTTTTAGGCAAATTGAAATAGAATATACTTTATGAAAAGTTTTGCCATAACCCTCTCAGTACGTAGGCACCTCTGAATAGATCAGGTCGTCATCGCCTGTGTGACAGTTCATTGCCTGCTCGAAGAGAGTAGTTCTGTTTTCATTATAGAAATCCCACCATAAGAGGTTGAGTTTCTCTGCATAGCTATCGGTTAGGACCACTCCAGAATGACCGCCAGTGAAGTCGAAATCGGGCATTTCGGCCTGCAATCGTTCGGTTGAGAGGATAGGCAAAGCGTCGGGATTGAGCATGACGTATGGATCGAGATTGACGTAATGGATAATTTGTTTTTTACCTCGCCAGTCACTGCCGGTGTAGGGGTTGGAGCTTATAAATCCGAATGCGATGATTCCGGTTTGACCATACTGGCCTACTTTCAAGAGATAAAACCTATCGTCCTTATGTATTTTCTCATAGTCCCAGACGCTCCAGTTCATCTCGTGGTAGCCAATGCGGTTAAGATTCATGATGTCGGTTAGGTAGTGCTGCATCGAATAGGAAGATATTGCAGGGTTCCATTTCAGGATTACGGAGTTCATAATGGGTTCAGGATTGTAAGGTTATAGATTATGATTGCTGCTATTTCGACGCGTCAAGAGATGTACTAAAAGCAAAAGCCGACACCGAATATAGTCATATCCCGTAGACAAAACAAATTTATTTATTGTTTTCAGTACGGGATACGACTGTTTATCTGAGTATAATATTTTCCAGACGCCAAATCAGGTAGAGCGGAATATTTACGAGACTGTCGTCCTCCTTAAAGGGTAGTAAGCTTGTGCGGACTGCCTTGCGCGGAGAGTAGCGACTGCGATAAACTTTCAGGCTTTGTGAGTGGACATTTGTTCCTGATTTGCATTCGAGCGGAAAAACATCGTAGCCGTCGGTAATCAGGAAATCAATCTCTGCATTTGATTTGGATGTCCAATAATAGGAGGCTTTGATATTTTTTTGAGAGGACAATTCCTGTATGACAAATTGTTCGGCAAGCACCCCTTTGAATTCTTCAAGCAAACGATTTCCTATGATAACAGACCTTGGTGAAATTCCGCTCATACGTCGTAACAAGCCCACATCGAGCAAAAAAATCTTGAAAGCACTTCGGTTAATGTAGTTGTTGAGAGGAATTCCTGGCTTTTCAACCAAATACGAAATGCGTGTCATTCCGGCATCGCCAAGCCACATGAGCGCATCTTCGTACTCCCTTGCACGTGCGCCATCACGAATTACACCATATATGAACTTTCTGTTTTCCTTAGAAAGTTGTTTGGGAATCGATTGCCAGACCGCTCTGATCTTTGCTGCAAGTTGTTTGGGAGTATGCTTTGAGAAATCTTGTTCATAAGAGTTGATCAGCCTGTCCTGCGCAATGTCAACTTGATTAAAATCCTTATCATTTAGCCATACATTAACAACTCCCGGCATGCCACCCACGACAATATATTGTTTGAACAGGTCAAAAAGTTTGGTTTGAAAAGGCGTGGCATCCGAGTCGTTTTCCAAATACTCAACAAGCAACTCTTCGTTGTTTGCCCAAAGAAACTCTTTAAAAGTCAATGGTTCGAGTCGTAAAAAATCCACCTTGCCAACGGGAAAAGATGTCCCTTCGTGAAGAGCAATTCCCAAAAGAGAGCCTGCTGCGCAGATGAAATACTCTTGAGCCTCTTCGGCAAAATATTTTAATGATGTTAGGGCGCGTGGTTGCTCCTGAATCTCGTCAAAAATAATCAACGTATTTTCGGGAGTGATTTTTATTTTTGAAAATACTTCAAGAATAGAGATTAGCCTTGTCGGATTGATTTCACCATCGAAATATGAGCGCAATTCTTCGGCACGTTCAAAATTGACGTAAACAACGTTTTTAAAGCATTGATTGCCAAATTCTTTCAAAAGCCAGGTTTTTCCGACCTGCCTTGCCCCGAGAAGAATGAGTGGCAAACGATTGTTCTTATTCTTCCAGTCGATTAAATCCGACATTAAATCTCTTTTCATAACTCATTATATTTCAAGAGCAAATATAATGCATTTTCACATTTTTCGACCCATGAAATGAAAATTCTTACACATTTTTCGACCCATGAAATGATATTTTTTACACATTTTTCGACCCATGAAAAGGGTTCATTGTACTGCTTGCAGAAAGTAGACGATTTTAGTATATTAGAATTGGTGATTTCGGACGATTTTAGTATATTGCATGCGATTTAAGAGATGAATATGGACGGGAATAGATTAAAGCAAATCCTTTTGGATCAGATAGATGAGCTTAATCTGACAACTGAATATTACAATAATATGTAAATACCTATCCCTGTGACAGTTAGAAATAAAAATTCTGTCATGGTGACGTAATCGAAATTGAAGCATGTACCCCCTTGCGAGACAGATGACATCATGACTTTTTTTTCAAAAGGTGACGCAATGTCAAAGTCAGAAAATATGAAGACAAAAAAGTAAATTTCGGACAACATTGAGACTTCTTAGTAAATAATGCTTGATATTGAAAATCAAACGAGTAACTTTGCAAATAAAGTTTGCGAAGTTACTCACGCTCGGGATAGCCAAACTTCGTTTGGTTCTCCTCTCGCTTAATCG
>JABUTU010000090.1 GCA_021443545.1 Marinilabiliaceae bacterium
TCAATTGAAATCTGCCGTTTGAAACTCTCTTCTAATGAGATTATTGTTTCGGTTGATGCTATGCCATCTATTGTCTGCAACTTATCATGCAGAATATATTTCATATGTTCATTACTCTTTGCGTATATTTTTATAAATATCGCATATTGACCAGTGGTGTAGTGACACTCAACAATCTGAGGTATCTTCTTCATTTCGGCAACTACATCATCGAAGTATTTAGAATCTTTCAGGAATATTCCTATGTATGCGCAAGTCTGATAACCTATTTTATTAGGATTGATGATGAATTCTGACCCTTTGATAATTCCTAATTGAGTTAAACGTTGCACGCGTTGATGAATGGCGGCACCAGATACGTTGCACTCTCGTGCTACCTCAAGAAAAGGGATTCTTGCGTTCTCCATAATCATACGGAGAATCTTTCTGTCCAACTCGTCAGTTTGAGAATACGCGTCGAAATTGTTGTTTTCAGACATTATATTGTAAATTATTACTTAATAAATCAGTAAAGATTGCTTTAACTATGCTCTGTATGCAATGTTACATTGTCTATTTTTTGCAATGTTAACAATCTTAGCTTTAAGATTGTAGCAAAGGTATGAATTATTTTAATATTTCGTCCAAGAATACATCAATTGTATAGAATGTAGTGGCCAATTGGGCAAGAGATGAGCCATTTTATTGGTATTAATGTATGTTGCCCCCTAGAAAATAAGAGTGCCAAAGATTTTTGGCACTCTTATAATATAGTCAACAATTACTCGCCTAATGCTTTTTGAAGAGCTTCGCTTAACTCCATTGGGTTTAAGCCTACTGACTTGTAGCTTAAGTTTCCGTTTTCGTCGTAAATAGCGTATGTTGGAACGCCATTAGATTCCCATATTTTGCTTACGTATTCAGCCTGTTCATTAGAAATTAAATAGTGTTCTCCAGGAATTGTCTGAAGCATTTCCAGTGTGATTCAATCTTGATTGTTGTCTCGTTCTGCTTGAAGTCGACCTGAAGAATTTTGCTTGACCAACCTACGTTCTCGATAAAGCATGATGGGTTCTGCCATGTTACAGTCTTTGTGCCACGATGTGTATGGAGCAAAGAATCAACCCAATCAATAGTAATTTTGTTTTCATGATAAATATTGTTTGAAGTTTTGATTAAGTCAAAATTAGTGTTATTTTTGATATGGTACAAACGTTATTTTATTATCTTGTAATGAAAGACCTAAAATATTTATTATTGTTTGTTTTTATGTTTGCTTGTGATGTGTTTGTTATGGGCAAAGGAGTAAGTGAAATGTTTCAGGATGCCACATTGCGAGTTGATATAGTATTTAAAGGTGAAACGTCCAAAGAGAATGTGAGTGTAGCAGGTATTTACAGGAATGAGGGATGGACTGGGAAAGTCATAAAAGAAGTATCAGACGAAAGTATTCAGAAAGGGGATTTTCTCTATTCATTAGTAGATTGTGCGACGTCTGATATTATTTGGCGAGATGGTTTTTGTACATTGTATGATGAGTATCTGCATAGTGAGTGGAAAAGTAAGCGTCCGAGAGCTTTTGAGCATAGTATACTAATGCCTATGCCAAGAAAGAAATCTGTTTTAATATTATACAATCGAAATTGGGACGGAGATAATGTAGAGATTCTTAGAGATACGATTGATGTTCTTAGAGTTGCCTCTTGTACGACAAACCTCAATCCGAATGTGAAAGTACTTAAAAATTCAGGTAATCCGAAAGAGAACCTTGATATACTGATATTAGCGGATGCATATACAGCGTCGGAGCAGGGTAAATTTGATAAAGTTGCAGCTGATTTGTCAAATAGGTGGTTAAATAGGAGTCCGTGGAATAGGTTTAAAAACAATATATCGGTAAGAACCGCATTTATAGCATCGGATACCAATTCTGTTGGGGATGAGAGAGATACTGTAAATATTAAGCATACGGTATTAGGCAGTCGTTTTGGATGGCTTGACTCAGACAGGTATTTGATAAATAATTCAATATTTAAGCAAATGGATTATATTGGCACAATACCGGCAGATATTATTGTTGTTGCAGTTAATACGAGAGAATATGGTGGAGGTGGAGTATATAATGAGATAACAACAATTTCGGCAGATCATCCGTCAGCGCTTGAGTTGATACTACATGAAGCTGGTCACTCATTTGTTGGGCTTGCAGATGAGTATTTCTGCGACTATGAGGATATGGAAAATTACTTCAATACATCTATTGAGCCCTGGCAGCCGAATGTAACGACATTAAAAGAGTTTGAAAAGAAATGGAAAAATAGTTATGAGCAGGGGACGACTGGATTGCATGAGGGAGCAGCATATCATACGAGGGGGATGTATCGTTCTTCTGAGAACTGTTTAATGAGAGAATTGTCTGTTCCCTTTTGTAAAGTATGCGAAGGGGAGTTAGAGAAGAGTATCGAAGAGTATATTGTAAGTAATAAGTAGTCAAAATGTAAAAATTGTTTAAGCGTTTTGTTATTCATCATTATTTAGTAACTTTGACATCAGATTCAAAGAAAATTTGACACAAAACATATTTAATAAAACCAAAAAATGGCAACAAGTTACAAAGAGCTTGGCCTTGTGAACACAAGAGATATGTTCGCAAAGGCTGTTAAGGGTGGCTATGCTATCCCAGCTTTCAACTTCAACACAATGGAGCAAATGCAAGCTATCGTTATGGCAGCTGTAGAGACAAAGTCACCTGTTATCATGCAGGTTTCAAAGGGTGCTCGCAACTATGCTAACGGTACAATCCTCCGTAACCTTGCAAAGGGTGCCGTAGAGTATGCAAAGGAGCTCGGTTGTGCAAATCCTCAGATTGTTCTTCACCTTGATCATGGTGATACATTTGAGCTTTGCAAGGATTGTATTGACAATGGTTTCTCATCAGTGATGATTGATGGTTCACATCTTCCATATGAGGAGAACGTAGCACTTGCAAAGAAGGTTGTAGATTATGCTCATAAGTTTGACGTGACAGTTGAGGCTGAGCTTGGTGTTCTTGCGGGTGTTGAGGATGAAGTTTCAGCAGCTGAGTCGCACTACACAAAGCCAGAAGAGGTAATCGACTTTGCTACACGCACAGGTTGTGATTCTCTTGCAATCTCGATAGGAACATCACATGGTGCTCATAAGTTTACTCCTGAGCAGTGTACACTTGTTAATGGTGTTCTTGTACCACCACCATTGGCATTTGACGTACTTGCTGAGATTGAGAAGAAGCTCCCAGGTTTCCCTATCGTTCTTCATGGCTCATCATCAGTACCACAAGAGGAAGTTGCTACAATCAACAAGTTCGGTGGTAAGCTCGATGCTGCAATTGGTATTCCAGAGGAGCAACTCCGCCAGGCATCGCAGTCAGCAGTTTGCAAGATTAACATCGACTCGGATTCACGTCTCGCTATGACAGCAGCAATTCGTCAATACATGGCTGAGAATCCATCTCACTTCGATCCACGTCAGTACCTCAAACCTGCACGTGAGAATATGAAGAAGATGTACATTCACAAGATTGTGAATGTACTCGGTTCAAACGACAAGCTCTAATATAGAGAGAATTACAAAAGAAGAGAGGTTGTGGCGTCACGACCTCTCTTTTTTTTATTGGTATTTGACAGTTGGGATGATAGTCAACTGTGGCGTAATCAGTTCTTTTTGAACATCTCGATTGTCTGGGTAGGGAATGCGAAAGAGAGTTCGTTCTCGTTAAATCTCTTCAGTATCTCCATATTGATTTTACTTTGAGTTCCGTAATAATCAGCCTCGTTCCTGATGTAGTAAACCAATAAGATACCAAGTGAGAAGTCACCGTATGTAGTAAAGTATGCGTGAGCGGGAAGGTCCTCGCGGGCAGTATCTTGTTCGGCATTAGCAATATCCTCCAGTATCTTTATGGCTAATTCCATCTTCTCAGGTGTCGTATCATATGTAAGCCCCAATTCAAGTTTTATTTTCTTTGCAGATGCGCGCGTAACGTTCTCAACTATGGAGTCGGTCGCCTTGCTATTAGGGATGATAACTTCGGTGCCATCCAGAGTCTTAAGACGGAAAGATCGCATGCCGATATCAGATACGTTGCCATCAAAGCCATTTAAGCGGATGCGGTCGCCAAGTTGAAAAGGACGATCGGTGAAGATGGTGAATCCTCCAAAGAAATTGGAAACGGAGTCTTGAGCTGCCATAGCTAAAGCTAAACCGCCGATACCGAGACCCGCTAACATCGCAGATACATCATATCCGACATTGTTCAAAGCGACTATAAGACCTATAATCCATATAGCCCATGTCACGCACCTTTTAAGAATAGGAAATAATTGATCGTCTAAGTCACTGTTAGTTTTTTTCGTTAAAGGTAGAATGTACTCATCGAGCAGTGCCCCAATGATACGTGATAGGAACCAAGTGACATTGATGGTGATAAGGGCGGTGTATATTTTTGATATCCATTCTTGTGCACTATCATTCAGAGTTAACTTGTTTAGACCTACGTAGAATCCAATCAATATGATGGCAAATAACATAGGCTTTTTAATGGCGTTAATCAGGATATCATCCAAACGTGTATTCGTTTTGGAAGTTATAGCTAAGACGAATTTGCCTATAAACCAGTAGATAATTTTACTTAGTAATATGCTGCCGATAATCCATGTGGCAGCCAAAAACCACTGAGAAAGAGAACTGCCCATAAAGGCATCTGATAAATCAAGGAACATTTTATTCTTTTGTTTTGTTAGATATGCAATGTTATTTTTAACTTTGTGTATAGCCGATTGTTGATATTGTTTTTACGCAGAAGAACGAAAAAGGTTTGTTAAGAAAAGGAGAGATGAGACCAAAAAGAGCAAAACAAGATATAGCGGAAGCTGATCCTTCGTTGCTTCATATAGTTTATGAGGATTCTGATGTTATTGTTATTGATAAACCTACAGGCTTGTGTACCATAGCAGTTCCAGGGCATCCAGAGATTCCTACGGCTTATCATTTAGTAGATCAATATGTCAAGATAGCTGGAGGTAAGAGGACAAGAATATGGATAGTTCATAGACTTGACAGAGATACCTCAGGCTTACTTTTGTTTGCAAAGAATAGAGAGTCGCAGGATGTGCTACGTCATAATTGGAATGATATGGTTGAAGACCGTAGGTATATTGCGGTAGCAGAGGGGATAATAAAACCACAGCAGGGAACATATTCGAGTTATCTTTATGAAGACCCGGTATTGAGGCGAGTTCATTCGTCAAATCATCCTGATGCAAAATGGGCTGTGACACACTATTATGTATGTGAGACTGGGAATAACTACTCGTTGGTTGAATTGGATTTGGAGACAGGCCGTAAGAATCAGATAAGGGTGCATCTATCGGAGCATGGACATCCAGTGACAGGAGACTACCGTTATTGTGCAGAGAATAATCCGATACGGCGAATGGCGCTACATGCCTTTTGTCTGACATTTCATCATCCCAAGACAGGTGAGGTGATAGACCTCCAAACGGCCATTCCTTCTGACTTTCTGAAGGTTGTAAGGGAATGTAAGAAGTAGTTTTATTGATTTGCAGAGACAATGTCTTGCAGAATAAGTCCAGACAGAGTAAACCCGAAAATGCCTGTTATGTGAACCATTGAACCATTTATTTTTTTTTTCTCCAAGTCCCAATTGTGTGGAGCAGAGGGGGCAGACGGCAGAGTATGATTTTTTGGGAGAACAGGGCTATTTGTCAATTTGTTTTCCATTACTTCAGGACTATAGACACATAGAAATCCATGTTGTGGAATAGTCTTCTCGCGTTTAAATTTCTTTCGGAGGACCTTGCCTAAAGGGCATCCTTCGACCGACCAGAAGTCGCCTACTCTTATTTTTGTAGAGTCCATTTTCAATGCCGCACCCATGGACGAGAATAGTTTAGCGTTACTTGCGCATGCGTTAATAATGAGCAAAGCTTTGTTGTTTATGCTATCGATGGCATCTACCACATAGTCGTAATCGTTTAGGTTGAACGAGTTGGCAGACTCTTCATTGTATATTTTTTGTATAGCAACTATTTCAGCATCTGGATTAATATCAAGAAGTCTGTTTTTAAGTGCTTCAACTTTACTCATACCTACAGTTGCGGAAGTAGCCATCAGCTGTCGGTTTATATTTGTAATGCTAACGCAATCAGAATCAACAATAGTCAAGTGATGGATGCCTGTACGGACCAGAGCTTCGGCGCACCAGCTACCAACCCCTCCAATGCCAAATATAATGACCCGTTTGGAGAAAACGTCTTGAAGAGCATCCGCACCCATGATACGTTCGGTGCGGTCGAATATTTCCGAATACATATTTCAGTTTGATGCGATTAAGAATGATATGTAGCCGATGCAGACGGCAAGCATCACAACTCCCTCCCAACGTTCGATTTTGTATTTTGTGAATGAAAAAACCAAGAAGAGAAGCGCTGCTACTATCAAGACTCCTAAGTCGAAAGTGTTGACGGTGAGTCCCTCGAGCTCTTGTATGACACCGGAAGCACCTATAATCATGAATATATTAAATATATTGCTTCCGATAACATTGCCTATTGCCATTTCTCCCTCGCCCTTTCTGGCTGCCATAATGCTTGTTGCGAGTTCAGGAGCAGATGTGCCACAACCCACAATAGTAAGACCGATAATTTTCTCGCTCACATCAAGAGCTTTTGCTATTTCAGATGCAAAGTCTACAAATAAGTCGCTACTATAAATCAGAATAGCCAAACCGACGATTATAAGCGAAATAGCCTTCCAGCTTTTCATTGGTTTGATATCTTCGGTGTCGACAGGTTCTCCGTTTTTTGCATTTTTTATAGTGATGGCCATATATGCAACAAACAAAGCAAGAAGAATAGCACCTTCCCACCACGAAAGTTTAGCATCGAGAAGCATAAGCAATAGCAAGACTGAAGCAAAGACTGTAATAGGAATATCTCTTTTTACGGTGCTTTTCTTGACACTGAGAGGAGCTATTAAAGCGACGCATCCCACTATTAGCAGATTGTTGAAAATATTGCTTCCGACCACGTTCCCTATAGCGATATCTCCCAATCCGGGATTATTACTGGTGGCACTTTCAATGGCAGAACTGAGAGAGACACAAAGTTCAGGCGCAGATGTGCCCATTGCTACGATGGTGAGACCAACGATAAAAGGTTTAATCTTCATATTGATAGCTATGGCAGATGCGCCTTTAGTCATCCAGTCGGCTCCCAATATAATAAAAGCTAAAGAGACGAATAGCTCGAGTAATAGAATCAGCATAATAGTATAAGTTGATTTCTGCAAAATTATATATTATTCTTGGATGATGTGAGTTCTGAATGACTTTGTTTGTAAATTATATTTTACCTTTTTATCTTTGCTTGTGTAACGGAGTAAGAATCTTCATTTATCTTGGTAAAGATGTTATTATTCTGCTTATTAGAGTTTATTATATTTAATATGAAAATGCGCAATTCCATTCTGTTGATGTGTCTCCTGCTACTGGCCTCATGTAATTTCGGGGGAGAACAAAGCAATCCGCGAGAGAAGATACTTTTTAATTCTGGTTGGCAATTTGCATTGGGTGACTATCCAGAGGCTGTGGATATTAGTTTTGATGCTTCAGCATGGAGAGTGTTGACGTTACCACATGATTGGGCTATAGAGGGAGATTTTTCTGAAGATAATCCATCGGGGTGTGGCGGAGGAGCACTGCCAGGAGGTATAGGATGGTACCGAAAGCTCTTTAAGGTAGACAAAGCAGATTTGGCAAAGCATATCAGGATATGTTTTGATGGAGTATACATGAACTCTGTTGTTTATGTGAATGGAAAAGAAGTGGGCTATCGTCCATATGGATATATCTCTTTTGAGTACGACATAACATCATTGCTGGTAGAGGGAGAAAATGTTATAGCGGTTAAGGTTGATAATAGTGACCAGCCCAATTCGAGATGGTATAGTGGATGTGGTATATACAGAAATGTATGGATGTTGAAAATGGAGGATATCCATGTCGGGCAATGGGGAACCTTCATAACAACACCGATGGTGAATGAAACGAAAGCGGATGTTAATGTTGAGACGAGAGTGACAAATGAGAGAGATTTCCGGACATGTGTTGAGGTTAGACAGAACATCGTAGACAGAAAAGGCAATGTTGTGGCTTCAACATCAATAAAAAAGATAATAGATGCCGATACTACAGATGTCGTTAGTCAACAGATGCGGATTGGAACACCTCATTTGTGGCAAATAGATTCTCCATATCTCTACACGCTTGTAACAGAGATTATAGAAGGAGAGAAGTTGCGCGACAGATATACGACATCATTGGGAGTTCGGTCATTCTATTTTGATTCTGAAAAAGGTTTTATATTGAATGATTCTCTTATAAAAATCAATGGAGTTTGTATGCATCATGATTTGGGATGTCTCGGAGCTGTAGTTAACCGAAGAGGAATAGAGAGACAGCTGCAGATACTCAAGGAAATGGGATGTAATGGAATTAGATGTTCCCACAATCCTCCATCGCCAGAGCTTCTGGAGTTGTGCGATTCGATGGGCTTTATAGTTATGGATGAGGCCTTTGATATGTGGAGAAAAAAGAAGACGGAGAATGATTATGCGAGATTCTTCGATAAATGGCATGAAAGAGACCTGACAGATTTAATAGTTCGAGACAGGAATCATCCATCCGTATTTATGTGGTCGATAGGCAATGAGGTTCTTGAGCAGTGGAGCGATGCAAATGCCGACACATTAGATATTCAAGCTGCTAATCTCATTCTAAATATGAAGAGAGATCCATCATCTCTTGAACATGAAGCTGAAGGATTGTCAGTAAATAGTTTGTTGTGCCAGCATTTAGTTGATATAGTTAAGCGTTTGGATTCGAGCAGGCCAGTGACTGCGGGTAATAATGAACCTGATCCAGGTAATCATCTTTTTCGTTCTGGAGCCCTTGATATGATTGGATATAACTATCACATAGAGAATTTTGCAGATGTGCCATCGAAGTTTCCGCATAAGCCTTTCATTGTGACGGAGAGTGTGTCGGCTTTAATGACAAGGGGTTATTATAAAATGCCAAGTGACGTGGAGTTTTTATGGCCAGAGCGTTGGGATAAACCATTTCATGATCCGTCATTTTCATGTTCTTCATATGATAATTGTCATGCTCCGTGGGGAAGTACTCATGAGCAGACAATGAGAAAGGTTAAATATATGCAACATATCAGTGGTCAGTATGTGTGGACTGGATTTGATTATATAGGTGAGCCTACACCATATTGGTGGCCGGCTCGATCGTCATATTTTGGCATTGTAGACCTTGCCGGCTTCCCAAAGGATATATATTACATGTACAAATCGGAATGGACAGATGAGGATGTTCTGCATCTTTTCCCTCATTGGAACTGGAAAGACGGACAAGAGGTTGATATGTGGTGTTACTACAATAATGCAGAAGAGGTTGAGTTGTTTGTTAATGGTAAGTCTTGTGGGGCTCAGAGAAAAGATTCCTTGCATTTACATACTTCATGGAGAGTAAATTTTGTACCAGGTGAGGTCAAAGTAGTTGCAAAGAAGGGAGGGAAAGCAATCAGACAACAGATTATAAAGACAGCTGGCTATCCTTATGAGTTGCGTTTGTCAGCTGACAGAACCAAGATATCGGCTGATGGCCGAGACTTGGCGTTTATCACAGTGGAGGTTGTTGACAAGTCGGGAAATCTTTGTCCTTTGGCTGAGAACCTTATAACATTTGAAACGGAGGGTACTGCATTTATTGCTGGAGTTGACAATGGTTCGCCGATATCGCTTGAGAGATTTAAGGATGATAAGAGAAAGGCGTTTTATGGCAAATGTTTAGTAGTATTACAAAGTGATGGTAAGTGCGGAAATGTTCGTCTTATAGCTCGCTCAGAGGGATTAGGCAGTGCTGAGATTACAGTAAACTGTTTACCAATACGAAAATAGATTTGAGTCATTCTCTGTTGCCAGTATAATTTAGAGTTGCTTGACGTTATGAAATATAATAGAGTAGGAAAGTCGGGTTTAAAGTTGCCGCAGGTGTCACTTGGGTTGTGGCATAATTTTGGTTCAGTAGATTCATTTGAGAATGCCCAAAGTATACTTAAGTACGCTTTTGAGAATGGAGTAACTCATTTTGACTTAGCCAATAATTATGGTCCTGAGCCTGGTAGTGCAGAGGTGACTCTTGGCAAAGTGCTAAGGAGTCATTTGCGGGGCCATAGAGACGAGTTGGTGATTTCCACCAAGGCAGGATATAAGATGTGGGAGGGACCGTATGGTGATGGGGGTTCGAGGAAGTATCTCATATCGAGTCTGGACCAAAGTTTGAAGCGTATGGGACTTGATTATGTAGATATTTTTTATCACCATAGACCAGACCCTGAGACGCCAATAGAAGAGACAATGATGGCGCTCGACCATATTGTGAGGAGTGGCAGGGCTCTATATGTGGGTATATCCAATTATCATTATAACGATTCGGAGAAAGCTTTTCAGATACTGAAAGAATTAGGAACTCCCTGCATAATACATCAGGCCAAGTACAATATGTTTGAGCGATGGGTTGAAGAAGAGAGAATGTTGGAGTTATTGGAACAGTGGGGTGTCGGCCTGATTGCTTTTTCGCCATTGGCACAAGGGTTGTTGACAGACCGCTATATAAATGGGATACCAGAAGGTTCGCGTATTACGCATAGCCCATTTCTGACAGAGTCCACTATGCAGAGAAAATTGCCAGTGATAAAGCAACTGAATGACTTGGCGACGAAAGAGATGGGAGTTTCATTAAGCACTTTGGCATTGCGATGGATTATGAGGGACGAGAGAGTGACATCGGTTTTGGTTGGAGCTTCTTCTGTGGAGCAGCTACAGAAAAATATGGTAGCATTGGAAGAAAATGCGTTGCCTCATGATGTGTCGGTTAGGATAGAGGAGATATTAAGAGCAGTAGAGACTGCGTAGAGTCTCGAGCGAAGACAGAATATTCATATTCTCGCGGAATATGATACTTAAGTGACAGTTCTCTTCTTTCAATGAAGCTTTCTTGTTGTTTGTCTGCAGCCAGTTTATGATATTGCCGAATATTGGTGATTGGAAATAGGCTGATTGGGGGTCACTTACAAAGTGAATGATAAGTTTTCCCTTTTTAAGTACAATACGTTCTATGCCCAACTTTTGAGCAATGATTCTCAAACGTATAATCTGTAGTAAATTCTCAGAGGCCTCTGGAAGTTCACCAAAGCGGTCGATAAGCTCTTCTCTGAATTTGCTAATAGACTCTTCGTTCTTAAGGTTGTCAGCCTCCTTATAGAGATGCATTCGTTCAGAGATGCTTGAAATATAGCTCTCGGGTAATATAGCCTCCTCATCTGTCTCGATTTGAACATCTGAGACAAATAAGAAGTCTTCTATATCGAGAGGTGCGGAATCAGGCGCCTCATTATTGTCATTCTGCTTCTCGAAAATCTCTTTATACTCATTTTGCTTAAGTTCTATCAATGCCTCTTGCAGGATTTTTTGGTATGTTTCGTAACCGATATCAGATATAAAACCACTTTGTTCAGCTCCAAGAACATTTCCTGTTCCTCTGATGTCAAGGTCCTGCATAGCAATATTAAAACCGCTTCCAAGTTCTGCGAATTCTCCAATAATCTTCAAGCGCCGTCTTGCCTCTTGAGTCAGAGAAGCGAGAGGAGGAGCGAAGAGATAGCAGAAGGCCTTTTTGTTGCTTCTGCCGACGCGTCCTCGCAGCTGGTGTAGTTCGCTAAGTCCAAACTGATGAGCATTGTTAATTATGATGGTATTAGCGTTTGGAATATCCAATCCTGATTCAATAATTGTTGTAGCAAGGAGAACATCATATTCGCCATCAATAAAGTCGAGCATGATTCTTTCGAGTTCGCTTCCATCCATTTGACCATGGGCCACGACTGAACGAATCTCAGGCCGGAGTCGCGCTATGACCCTCTGCAAGTCGTGAAGGTGACTAATGCGGTTGTTGATTATGAAAACCTGACCTCCGCGGCGCGTCTCAAAATCGATAGCATCGCACATAGCCTCCTCGTTATAGACGCGGACTTCGGTCATTATAGGCTGTCTATTAGCAGGAGGGGTATTAAGTACGCTTAGGTCGCGGGCTCCCATCAGAGAAAACTGAAGAGTTCTTGGAATAGGCGTAGCAGAGAGAGTCAGAGTATCAATATTTACTTTTAGCTCTCTTAGTTTCTCCTTGACACCGACACCGAAGCGCTGTTCCTCATCGATGATGAGGAGTCCGAGATCTTTGAATTGAACATCTTTCCCAATCAAACGATGAGTGCCTATCACAATGTTTATATCGCCAGAAGAAATTCCTTTAATGACACTCCGTATTTCGGATGATTTCCTCAGACGGCTTAGATATTCAACCTTGCATGGCATGCCATCCAATCGGCTTTTAAATGTATTGTAGTGTTGAAAGGCCAATACGGTCGTTGGAACAAGGATGGCGACTTGCTTATTGTCGCATACGGCTTTGAAAGCAGCTCTTATGGCAAGTTCAGTTTTGCCGAAACCTACGTCGCCGCAGACAAGACGGTCCATAGGAGTCTTGCGTTCCATATCTTTTTTAATGGCCTGAGTTGCTTTATATTGGTCGGGAGTGTCTTCGTACAAGAAAGATGCTTCCAGCTCTTGTTGAAGGAAAGTGTCTGGAGAAAAAGCGAATCCCTCTTCCTCTTTTCGTTTTGCATACAGAGCAATTAGCTCGCTTGCTATATCCTTGACGTGCTTTTTAGTTTTTTCCTTCAGACGATCCCAGGCATCAGAACCAAGTTTTGATATTTTGGGTACAATACCATCCTTGCCTCGGTATTTGCTGATTCTGTGAAGAGACTGGACATTGACGAGGATATAGTTGTTATTTGCAAATATGATTCTAACACTATCCGATACTCTGCCATTTATATTGTTTGTCATCAATCCTCCAAAAATGCCAATGCCATGATCGACATGCACAACATAATCACCAACATTCAGTTGTGATAATTCTCTCAGAGTTATGCTTTGTTGCGACGAACGCATCTTGTCGTTTCTAAGGACATATTTGTGATAGCGTTCAAAAATCTGATGATCAGTATACAGACATTTAAGTCCTATAGAGTCGACAAAACCCTCGTGTAGAGCGACTTTTACTTCAGAGTATTTGAGTTTTCTTTTGCGTTCGTTCAAGATAGCATTCAGGCGTTCTAATTGTCGGCTATTGTCAGAAAGAACATATACCTGGTAGTTATCAGATGACTTATAGTATATATCGTCTTCTAATAAGTCGAAATTCTTTTTAAAAAGAGGCTGAGCTTTAATGCCGAAATCGATTATGTTAGCATTGTCTGGAAGAGGAGTGTTGTGGGTTATTAGGTTAATCTGACGTCTTTTTGTTAGAAGGTTTTGCCACTCCTTTAAAGTGGTAAAATTGTTGATGTTCAGTTTTATAGAATTGTCAGAGTTTTCAGCAGCCAGCTGTTCTGCCGTTTTTGTAGCCACTATGGCCTGTTCGTAAGTCTGACTGATTATTTCTGAGATGAATTCAGGGTTCTCTAACCATATACTGCAGTCATCACCGATTGCATCCAAGATGCACGTACGTTCGTGAGATTCAGTATTGCCAATGCTCAAGTCGGGAACGATAGAGACATTTTTTAATTGCTCTACAGACAGCTGACTATCGAGGTCGAATGATCTTATTGTCTCTACTTCATCACCAAAGAAATCAATACGATATGGGACATCGCTTGAGAAGGAAAAGACGTCAACGATGCTACCACGGATAGAGAATTGACCGGGCTGAAATACAAAATCGACGCGTTCGAAGTTGTATTCATAAAGGACCTCTGTCAGGAACGATAAAGAGATATGTTCGCCGACTTTGACATTCAGAGTGTTCTGTTTAAGTTCTGATGATGATATAACTTTTTCAGTAACAGCCTGAGGGGTAGTGATTAGGACTAATTCTTTAACAGAGGGGTCAAGAAGTTTGCTTATAGCCTCTGTTCGTAGTTGAATGTTTTGCGCGTCGAATGCTGTTGCGTCGGGTCGGTGTTTGAAAGAAGAGGGCAGTAGAAATGCTTTCTCCTCTCCTATAATCTTAGTCAGATCATAGTATACATAAGGAGCTTCATCTTTTTCGGCACATATGAAGAGGCTCTTCTTGCCGCATGCGGCAAGTGCTATTGCTTTTGCGGAGTATGACAGAGACCGAATGTACAGAGGGTCAGCATCCGCTGGAGCAGAGTCTATGTAGTTGCATATAATGCCTATTCGCTTATCAATTTTATATGCGTTAAGGATATCTGAGATTGATATCTGTTGTCTATTCATATTATGTTTACGATGCGAAGGATGAAAGCATTCTGATTTTTAGTCCCTTGAAAGAGGACGAGATAATCACAGAGAGTTATATGCTATAGGCTTTTGAGAAGACCAAAACTAAAGAGGGAGCGTCAAAATTTGCATTTTGACACGCCCTCTCTTATTTCATTGTATTAATCCTATTTTAATAGAATTTGATTCTGTTGTCATCGACATCAACATCAACCAAAACGCTGTATGCGTAATTAGCCAACGCCTGAGCTTGTTGAGCGCTATTAGTGTTGATTGTTGAATCATCAGTTGGAGTCTCTTCAAACTTCTGTACTGAGAAGATGTAAGCTCCATTCTGGCCCTTTACGACATCCGACTGAACGCCTTCTGAAGCTGTTGAAATTTTTCCTACGAGGGCGGGCTCCATGCCAGCACCAGAAACAGAGTTCAGAGCGTAGTTGACATTGTGAGCAGAGTCAACCTTTGTCTTGTACAATTCTGCTATTTGGGCAAGAGATTGACCAGCTACTTGCTGAGCGATGTAAGCGCTCTTCTTTTCTCTGAGTATATCATTTGTTATCACAGATGCAACCTCGCTAACAGGAGTATAACCCTTATCTTGAATCTTGGTAAGAACGGCAATTACGAACTCATCGCCCACCTCGAATAATTCAGATACCTGATTCAACTTAGCTCCAAATGCCCATTTAACCACTTCGCGAGCTTGACGGAGTGTGCTAATGTTGTGAGCGCTTGAGCGAATGTTATTACCATAACGCTTAACTAAGTTCAATGTATCGATAGCAGCATTAAACTTTTCTGCGTCAGTATTCTTAGAAGCGAAAGCCTGAGCTTCAGAGTATACGTTCTGATGAGTCTTTGTGCTATATTCAACAACCTTGTCGATTGTTGCAAAGTTGTATTTAGTTGTTGGTACACCTTTATCTTGAATGTTGATAATATGGATACCATACTGCGACTCCACTTTAACGACTGCTCCTTTTGCATTAGTGAAACAAGCTTCGTTAAATTCAGGAACCATCATTCCGTCGGTAAACCAATCGAGGTCGCCACCATTGACAGCCGAACCTGTATCCTCAGAGTATTTACGAGCTATTGTTGCAAACTCGTTAGTATTCTTGACGAGAATGTTAAACAAGCTGTCAGCAATACTCTCATTCTGACGGATGAGAATGTGACGTGCCTTGACAGAGTCAGGACGCTGGCTCTTTGAAACTAATTTGCTGATTTTGTAGGCATCGCCCTCGCGATATGGACCGAATACTTCGCCAACATTTGCTGTTGCAGCAATTGAAGCTAAAGCAGACGGGAGTTGTTCAGCTTTGAGGTATTGAGCAGCCGCTGGGTTTTGTGCGTTCATTTGAGCATAAGCCTGAGCGTCTTCAGCAGACTCGAAATCAGCTTTCATATCTGCTACTGCTTTCTCTGTATTCATGCGATCTTCCTCCGACGGACGAATAGGGAATGTGATGTATTCGATATTGCGTGTCTCGTCAACCTTGTAGTTCTCTTTAGACTTGTTATAGAGATTCTTTATTTCAGACTCAGATACAGAAACCAAGCTGTCAGGTATGGTAGTGTATCTAACCCCAACGAATGCAACGTCTGCCGATTTGCTTCTGAGAGACTTCTCAGCATCTTTTTCGTTCTTTGTTGTGTAGAGACTTTTCTCAATCAGAGTCATATACTTATTGCTAAGACGTTCGCGGACAAGAGCCTGTTCGATATTGTTCCAAACAAAAACTGCGCGTGCGTCGCTATTCTTGTTTTGAAGGAAGTTTGCGGCAACAGCCTTATCGTAGATGCCTGTTTGAGGATTTGAGAAGAATTGTCTGAGGACTGGGGCGATATGGTTACCTGTTGCCATGTCAAGGACCTCTTCGCCAGTAACTACGATACCAGCCTTGTCATATACTTTTTCAAAAATCTTGTCGTTCACCATCTGACGCCAAACACCATCTCGAAGTTGGTTTTGCATATCTTCGGAGAGTTGGCCCTGAGTCATCTTGTAGAACTCCTCTTGTTGTTCAATCTCTTGTTGGTAGTCTTGAACCTTAATCTTCTCTCCATCAACCTTTCCGATTGTGTCGTTGTCGCTGAAGATATTATTTCCGTTTCCGAGTAAATCGGTCAAGATAAAGGCCAACAATGCAATGAAAATTATTGCTGCGATAAAGACGCCGGCCTTGTTGCGTAACGTTTGTAATGCTGCCATATTATGTTATATTCTTTTTTTGCTAATTTTGTTCGGGGCGCAAAGTTATGTAAAAATGTTTAACATTCAAAATGCAGGATTGCGCTTTATTCTATATTTTTTTCTGAGCTTTGTAGCGAGTTCTTTTTCTTTTACTTGCATTAAATCTGCTTGTAGTTTTTGTGTGGCTTCTTCTTTAGTGTCGCTTACTCCATCCGTATATGTGCCATTTATGACAACACATGAAGATGGAGTCAGTGGCCATAGGTAATCGTCATATCTATCTCCTTGTTTCTGCACTCCACAGATTAACTCTTTGTAGAGCGATTTGTCTATGGTTTTTCCTTTTTCTAATAGGGATTGGATGCGTTTCGCGTCTTTCGAGCTGTCACAAATATAGATTGAACCATCAAATTCACCTCCTCTCTTATAGCGTTTAGGATTAGCCATATACAGACTATCTATAATTGCCATATCGCGTTCGTCTTTATTCCATACTAACCGTTGGTTTATTTCAAAAATCAGTGGACCATCGTAGTATTCTTGCATTGAGATGCGGAACTCCTTATTGTCGTCTATCAAGTGCTCCTTGTAGTAGTTGCAGAGAGCAATATTCACCAATGACTCTTTGACTTCGCTGAACAAGGATTGTGAGCCTAAGTTTATTGGTATATTCAATTCTCTCGCAGTTATCACATCTTTGTCTACAGTGATGAGAGCCAACTCTTTGTTGTTGTTTAGTCTTGATTGTTTGGTACTATCAGGGCTATTTGATACTATGATGTCGAATAATATATTCCAATTATTATTGTCAACAACAACGTTATGAGATTTTCTTACGCGAGAGGCGATAGCACTGCTAACCACCTTTTTATCTCTGCCTTGTTGTTGCAAAGCTCGTTCAATGTTGTTACGAAGCATCTCTTGAGGCACAGAGTCTCTGGTTTCAATCAGTTTTATGATGTGATATCCGAAAGGTGTCTCAATAACAGGAGATAAGCCGTTAATCTCTGTGATTGCGAATGCGGGGTTTTCGAATTCAAGTATAATCCTTCCTCTGCTTAGCCATGGCATTTCACCTCCTCTTGCTCCCGATTGTTTGTCATCGGAGTAGTTCTTGGCGAGTGTTTGAAAGTCCTCACCTGCTTTCAGCCGTTGGTATATACTATCGATAATATATTTACATCTGTTTTTTTCAGTCTCTGTAGCCTTTTTGTCTACAGCTTTCATAATATGAGCCACGCGGATTTGGTGAAAAGGTCTGGATTCGAAAACCTTTAAAATGTGGTAGCCGAAAGAAGATCTGAAGATAGGGGAGACCTCACCGATTTTAGTTGAGTATGCCATATCTTCAAATTGAGTAACCATTTGAAGAGCTGAGAAGAAGCCTAAGTCGCCACTATTGGTTCGGGCTGAAGGGTCTTCAGAAAACTTCATAGCGAGATTTGAGAAGTCTTCGCCAGCCATTATACAATTACGGATGGAGTCTATTCTTTGGAAAGCTTTTGTTGTGTCAGCGGCAGAAGCGTCGGGAGCCATTTGTATGAGAATGTGAGCGGCATGAATCTCGTTGTAGAATCTGTCGATAGTAGTGTTAATTAGTCTATTGACAGAGGCTGAGTCGGTCATATAGCTACGTGCCAATTCGTCGTAATATCCTTTGCATTCTGAGATATAGTTAGCTGTTGTGTCGAGTCCCATTTCCTTAGCCTCAGCCACTTTAAGCTTATAATTAACGAACAGGGTTAGATAGTCCTCTTTGGGAGTTATAATGCCGTTGGCACGTCCGTTTTTGTTGAATGCGAATTCGAATTCAGATTTGTCCCATTTAATTTCCTGGCCAAAAGAGGTGCAGGCAAGAAGCATATATACAATAGATATGGAAATAGCTCTGCCCGACACAAAGCATTTGCTTATTGATTTTAAGCTACGTTCTTTGTATAGCATAGATGTGGTGAGTAAGTAAAAGGTTTGATACAACGCAAAATAAGGTGTGCTTTGGCAGGCACACCTTTATGAGAAACGCGGATAATTATTAGTATTCGTCCTCGTTAAAGAAGAAGTCCTCCTTGCTCGGATAGTCGGGCCATATATCTTCTATGCTTTCGAAAATTTCACCCTCTTCCTCTATTTCCTGAAGGTTTTCGATAACCTCAAGAGGAGCTCCTGAGCGCGTTGCATAGTCAATCAGCTCTTCTTTTGTAGCTGGCCATGGGGCGTCTTCCAACTTGGAAGCTAATTCAAGTGTCCAATACATTTGTAAAGTAGTGTTAATTGGTTTCGGAGTGCGAATATACAAAAATATTCAATTATTCAAACAAAAGAGATATTTTATCATTCACCTAATTCGTCGAAAGTATATCCCTCGTAGATTTCCTCTTGCAAGCTTAGTTCGTCGGGTATATCCAATGGAAGGAAAATCTCCTCTTTGTTTTTCGGCCTATAATCGCTTAACCATCTAAAACCCTTAAGTTTCTGAGCCTCTTCGTTGAGGAGCAGAGGTGGGTTCATATTGCCATTAGGTGAGACACGCATAGTGATATTTTTGATTCTTCGTTCTTTGAGCCAAATTGTCATGTCGGAGCTCTCGGCTCTATTGACACCTATCAGGACGTCTTCATCGTGAGGGTAGTATATTGTTTGACCATTACCAGTGACGTCTATTCTGTATAAATCGTTATTTCTGATGTATCCGGTCATTAATTTTCCTTTAATCTGGTCGTATCCGCATGAGTCAGCTTCGGGAGATATCACGAAAGCTGCGTCAATGAGTTCAGCTTTGTATATAGCCTGGTTTTTTGTATAAATCTTGACAATGTTGGCAGTCATCTGGTTGCCCTGTCCCCATAATATTGGGGTGTGATACATGGTTGCTACAGAGTCACGGAAATCGAACACGAGACTATCGCATCTACCTTGCATGTCATGACGATAGAATTTTACGTGGTGGAATGCTTTAATCAGACGAGAGGTATCTTCCACGGATACAACGCGGAATGTGTCGGCATGGGCGAATAATGTGTCCCCCCTGTAAATCTGCATAGCAACGGCACGTTTGGTAGCCATGGCCTCTTGAGTCTTTTCGTTATAGAAACCATAGTTGCCAGTAAGCATCATATTGTCAATGCTGTCGGTTAATACCATGTTGTTCCACACAGTGGAGACGCCGGTCCTTCTTTGGTAGAATATCTCCTTTCCTGTCAGGGTGTACGACTGCTTGGAGATGCGATTGTTAAGTAATAGTTTGGCTTCATCGCTTTTGGTATCGTACCATCCATTTTCAGACTCTATCAGTGTCGAATCAGAATTGAGTATTGTCGTTGGACCAAGGATTGTTACAACTTCGTTTCTTGTATTGTATTTAAGAGTATCGCTGAGCAGGTGATAATTTGGGGATATACCATTGACATCGTCTTTAAAGTATACTTCATTTTTATTTGGGTAGTATACGCCGTGCTCAGATGTCAGAATATTCTCCCCGTTAACAACTTTCCCGCCATTATAGAAATAGGCTTGGTCAAGGAGTCTGTCGTAGTCCAAATATTCAGTGTATAGCCATGTGGAATCTTTATTGGCTCTAACATTTTCTCGGATTTTTGCCAGGTTTTGGTCGCCGTAGTACGTCAGTTTATTTCCGTACAGGTGTATCGAGTCGTTTTGAATGATGTGGATATTTCCGTAAGCGATGACAGTATTTGAGTCGTTGTACATATATGCTGAATCGCACAGTAAGATCGTTTTGGCATGAGACAACTTGACATTGCCATTTAGCGACTGAGTATTCTTGCCGATTTTATCATCATGGCGAAGAAAATCAGCTCTGTCGATTTTGACGCGGACACTTTTCTGAGCCTCGGAAGAGAAGAGGCTCAGAGCGAAGAAAAATAATATGAAGAGAATATGTTTCAAATCTGGTTATTTAACCCAGCCTTTGTATTGGAAGTTACAATTTTGCCAAGATGGGGCGATATTGATGTAAATCTCTTTTTGGCGTTTGATAATCCACTCGTCTACTGCGTTTTTGCGTTTCCTCTCCTCCATTAAATTCTGAAGCTTGTAATAATCTTCTTTCATGTTGGCTCTATGAGGGTCGTGACGTTTTTTGAGGAGGACGATTCTGTATGTCTCTTTTCCCTTCTGTTCGTCAATCATAGAGAAAGGTTTTGAGAATTCACCCTCTTTCAGATTGTTCAAAGCCTTAGCAATCTCGGCGGGTATTTCGCTAAGTTGAAATTTGGTAGAGCCATCGTTCTTATTAATCATAAGGCCGCCGTTGGAGCGAGTATCTTTATCCATCGAGAAGCGTAATGCGGCTTCTTGGAATGTGAGTTTCTCCTTGTCGATGAGTGAAGAAATTGTGTCAAGAAAATTCATGGCTTTCTTTCTACTTTCAGCGCTGACCTTAGGTTTGAGCAGGATATGACGGCAGTTTATTCTGTCGCCGCGTCTTTCAATAAGTTGGATAATGTGAAAGCCAAACTCAGTCTCAACAATCTTGCTTACTTTTCCTTTCTCCTGAAGGTTAAAAGCCACGGCTGAAAACTCTGGAACGAAGCCAGATTTAGAGTACCATCCCAAATCGCCACCGCGAGCTGCAGAACCAGGGTCTTCAGAGTAGAGAACTGCGAGAGTTGCGAAGTCTCGGCCCTCGGCAATTTGTTTTTGATAGTCTCTAAGTTTGTTTTTGACCCTATCGATCTCTTTCTGTTCGATTTCAGGATACAAAACGATTTGCATGATTTCGTATTGAGCGGGTATGAAAGGGATACTATCTTGAGGTAGTTGACTGAAATAAGCTCTAATCTCGGATGGTGTTATCTTTATATCCTTCGTTATTTCCCGTTGCATTCTTTGTGCAATCATCTGAGTTCTGTACATCTCAATCTGGTCGCGTTTTATTTGCATGAAAGGCTTTCCGAAATACTCCTCAAGCTTATTCTGGCCTCCTACTTGCTGTATGAAGTAGTTCATACGTTGGTCAACCTGGCTGACGACATCGCTCTCAGATACTTCGATGGAGTCGATTCTTGCTTGTTGAACCATTAATTTTTGAATCAGAATCTGTTCAAATATATGAGCTCGCATATCTCCGCTATAGTTCGCACTTCCGTCAATCATTGCTTGTTGATATTGATATTCGATGTCGGACCACAGGATAGCGTCATCTCCAACAGTTGCTACGACCTCGTCAACGAGGAGTCGCTCTTGTGCAAAGGAGGTGATGGAGAAAAAAGAGACTAATAGAAGATATAGCGAGTATTTTATTGATTTAAACATTGTCATTTATTGTAATACTTGATTTGGTTGTTTTCGGATGCTTCTTTAAAGATGTCGGTGTCAAGTTTTTTTATGAATTCAATTTTCTTCTTGTTAAGAAGGATTGAGTATATTTTGTCGTTTACAAATTCTATAGGAGCTTTGTCGTCAGTTAGACGGTGGTCAACAGCAAGGAAGAAATAATAGTTCTTGTCGTCTTGCATTTCAACAATTTTATGTTGACGTAAGGCTTGAAGTTCGTTAAATGGAATGTTGCTTGGGATATACTGGTTTACACTTGAGACAGTAATCCATTTATCGAAAGAGAGAATACTCTTAGGGGACTTTTTGAATAGATATTGTTCAATTTCAGAGTAATTATTCTCTATGTCTTTCTGTATAAGAGAACGGAATACCTTAATGTCCTTAATGCTCTTAGGTATTATAGCGAACATTCCCTTCATGATATTCTCATTTAGAGGGAATTTTTCTTGAGTTTCGTTATAGTAGGTCTCAATATCTTCTTGAGTAATATTGGGTTTAAACTTCTGCTCGATAACTTTTCTTTGGTATCGTTCGACTAATAGAGATGCCCTATACTCTTCAATAGCATTGTTTATGTCAATCTCTTCTTCAGTCAGGTTCATTTGAGCTTTTTGGAGCATTACCTGACGGTGAACCCATCTGCGCACATAATCGTCTGCTATTATGATACTATCTTCTTTTGTATTTACTCCTGGGGGGATGATGAGAGCGACCTCTTCGGTAGTGAGCACTTTATCACCTACGCTCACAATAGGGTGTTCATATTTTTTTGTCTCGCAACTAACGAATGTTAAGGTGCATAGAACAATTACTGCAATATATGTTTGAAGTCTTACTTTTTTCACAGTGTGCAAAGTTAAGAAGAATATTTTATTGTTTCAGCTTTTTGTCTTCGGCTAATTTAGCTTGGTATACAGAGGGTAGTACTCCAAATTCCTCTTTGAAATATTTGCTGAAGTATTTTGGATTGTTGAATCCTACAGCATAAGCGATGTCGGCAACGTTTTGTCGTTCGTCGGCGAGAAGTTGCGCTGCACGTTTCAGGCGTATGATGCGTATGAATTCTATAGGAGTCTTTCCTGTGATATAGGTCATTTTTTTGTAAAGATGGACTCGGCTCATTCCTAAGTGCCGGCTCATCTCTTCCACAGACAGGTCGCCCGTTGACATATTATCCTCAACATATTTGATGGCTTTGCTTATCAACTGCTCGTCAAGAGAAGTAATTGTTATTTCGCTTGGTTGTGGGTCTATTTGTCGGTTGAATTTCTCTTGATTCTGGCGACAGTTATTAATCAGTTTTTCAATTCTCAGCATCAGAATCTGAGAATTGAAAGGTTTGACAACGTAGTCGTCAGCTCCTGTCTTCAGTCCTTCAATTCTATGCTCCTCCGACGTTTTTGCTGTCAGAATTATCACGGGAATATGAGATGATCTCACGTCGCTCTTGATACGAGAACACAACTCATTGCCGTCCATAATTGGCATCATGACATCAGTTAGGATTAAATCAGGCATATCGTTATATATCATGTTTAATGCCTCTTTGCCATTTTGAGCCTGCGATACATTAAATCTGTCGGAAAGTATGTCGTATAGAAGTTTTCTGAAATCCGCATTGTCATCAACGATAAGGACCTTCATCTTTTCGTTGTTGTCGGCGAGAATCTCATTTGTGTCATCGTCAGTTGATTTTTCAACAAGTTTCTCCTCATCGTTTTTATCGATGTATATAGGTAAGGAGATTGTGAATACAGAGCCGATGCCGTCAGTGTTGTCTGCAATGGTGATATCTCCGTGATGCAAGAGCACAAATTCGCGTGTTATGTGAAGCCCTATGCCACTGCCAGAAGTTTTTGTTATGCCATTTGCTTGTGGTTGTTGTATTTGATAAAAACGTTCAAATATGTGTTTTTTGTGTTTGTCTGGTATTCCTATTCCTGAATCGGATACAGAGATGGTACACCTTGAGTTGTCGCTGTTCGTAGATATGTTGAGGGATACCTGTCCATAATCAGGAGTGAATTTGATAGCGTTGGACATGAGATTAGAAATAACCTTTCCCATTTTGTCGGCATCAAACTTCATGATAATGGCATTGTGAGAAGAGACGAAGCTAAACTCTATATTTCGTTCGCTCAGACCCTCAAAAGTCTCGAATATCTCCTTGCAAAATGATACTATGTCGCCGTTTGAGGCATTTAGCTGCATTCCGCCGACATCAATTTTGCGGAAGTCGAGCAACTGATTGATCATATCCAGCAATTTGTGTGCGTTTCTATTAATCATATTCAGTTTCTGGCGCACTGGCGCAGGTACATCATTGTCGTCCTTAAGGTTGTCTAATGGCGTAATAATCAGACTTAGAGGAGTGCGGAGTTCGTGAGAGATATTAGTAAAGAACTTGAGTTTCATATTGTCCAAGGCAATTTTCTTCTCAGTTTCCGACTCAAGTTCTCTCAATCGGTATTTATCGAGTTCTCGTTTAACGGTCTGGGCTCGAATCAGCCAAATACAGATAGCGAGAACAAGGGCGTAAACCAGATATGCCCATGTTGATAGCCACCAAGGTGGTAATATTGTAAGGCTTAGACTATATTCGTGGTCGTTGCTAATACCATCCGAGTTTGTTGCCTTGACCAAGAGCGTGTAGTGTCCACTCCGAAGATTAGTAAATGTTGCTTCTGGAACATTTGTAGTAATCCACTGGTCGCTGACCTCAGCCAGCCGGTAGCTGAACATTGTTTTGCCAGGCAGTACGTAGTTAAGAGTAGAGAATTCCACGGTGAACATATTCTGGTCGTGTGGCAGAGATATTTCATTCAACATGAATAGTTGTTTGTCAAGAATCTCTTTATTGCTATGTTTTTCTCCGACGGCGACCTCCTCTCCGAATATTTTTAGACCTGTAAATGTTACTAAAGGAGCCTCTCTGTTGAATCTTATATTGTTAGGGTTAAAATAGTTCATTCCATAACTACGGCCTACGTATATCATTCCATCTGAGCACTGACACAAAGCGCGTATATTGTATGTGCCTGTTTCGAGTCCGTCAACAGTTCCATAATTGTATGTTGCATACAGGTATGCATGTTCACCTTCATTAGGGTTGTTGGAGACGACAATGTTTGTGAGGCCATTTGACGTTGTGACCCAAATGTTATGGTTTAAGTCTTCGATTAGTGCTGAAATATAGTCGTTAGTAAGACCATTCTTTACATTGAAGATTTTTATTGTATGTCTGCTTGGGTCTAAGGCGCACAGTCCATTTCTTGTTCCGACCCACAGTATGCCGCGAGAGTCTTCAAGAAGAACATTTATGATTTCGTGCAAAATAGGGTATAGACCAGCCTGGTCTACTTGTCGGCAAGTGTGTTTTAAGGGATCTATATGCATGAGACCCTTTTCAGTGCCAGCAAAAACACCTCCATTTCGAGATGGTTGTATGCAAGATATATAGTCGCTAAGAGTCAGATTTAACTCTTTTGAATATACATCAACCTTGTTGTCATTGTTAAAGTCAATCGAGGCAATGCCTCTGTTCAGAGTTCCCACCCACAGTCTGTTGCTCTCGTCTAAAGCTAACGACCAAACGCTTGTGGCCTTTAGAGGATATGGAATATCATTATTATTTGCGAAATTGTGGAAAGATTCACCATCAAAATAGGTTAGGCCTCCGAGAAATGTGCCAATCCATATCTTCCCATCGGGAGTAGCTATCATGTGGACTATGACGTCGCTTGGGAGGGATTTGGGGTTGTTCTCATCGTGCTTGAATATTTTTTGTTGCCCTGTTTTCTTATCTATTCTCAGAATGCCGCTTCCGTTCGTTCCTATCCATATATTGCCATGGATATCTTCTACAATCTGGTTAACATCTGCTTCAAAAGATTGGTTCACTGTCCGTACCTGCTCCATCTTGTTGATTCCGAATTTGAAATTCTCTCGATTGTAGTATGAAATACCCGTCTGGTAGTATCCTAACCATGTCGTTCCGTGATTGTCGCAGTATACAGTGTTGACGCTATTGCTTAGTAAAGTCCTGTTATCATATATGTCACAAGTCAGCTTTTTGGATGTATTATTTTTCTTGTTGACGAGAGAGACGCCTCCATGGTCTGTCGCCAGCCATATAATACCATCATTATCCTCAGCAATTCTACGGATAATGAAGGGTTCCATCTGGATGGGGCTATCAGTGGAGTTGTCGTAATGAATCCAAAAGTCGTTTTTCTTCGAGTGTCTCCAAAGACCGAAGGCCTCTTGATTGTTAAGCCAATAATCTCCATCGGAATCAACGAACGGAGTCCAATTGCCATCTCCTAATTTTGTGTTGTAGAGACGCGAATCAACCTCTTTTGTATTGAGGTCGAAAACAGCATAGTCTATTGAACCTATTACACCATTTCGCATTGAAAAGAGAAGTTCGTCTTGACCTTCGCATATTCCAACAATTTCAGCGGGCGATAAATCGTCGACAATACTATATGTGACCTTCAATAATTGATTGTTTTCGACAATATATACGTATAGAAATGTATTGCAAGCTATCCAGATATTGCGATGAGAGTCCACATATACGTCGCTTATATCGTCAACAACGCCCAGAGATTTGAAGAATGAATCGTCCTTATAGAAAGTATCCGTTGTCTTGTCATATATGCAATAATCAGATATTGTTTTAACGAGCATCTTGTTGTCAGAAATGTCGCGGGTCCACCTGACTAAATTACTACATATCGAAGTGCTATCCGAAGGCGAAGAAAAGTATGTTTTTAATCTGTATCCGTCATATCTATTTAGTCCCCAAGAAGTAGAGAACCACATAAAGCCCTGAGAGTCCTTGTAGATATCGTTAATCATATTATGAGAAAGCCCATCAGTTGTTGTAATGTGCCGAAAGCCATAACTGTCGAGGACAATCTGGGAATTGATATTCTGGCAGAATCCGAGTGTTATTAGTATGGTTAGAATGATATAGCGCATGTTTTTTTGCAATAATGGAATTCAAAAGTAGTAAATTTAGAGTTAGGAAGTGAATGCAAACGTTTTTTTTATAATCTTTGTGTTCTGAAATATGTGAACTTTAAATGTTGTAATACGCAAAAACAGATATGATACCAGAGAGTCCGGTTATGCTACTTAGTTATATCAATACCGAATTAAGAGACAATTACGAATCATTGGAGGAGTTATGTCGTTCGTTAGATATAGACGAGCGAGAGCTTGTCGGAAAGATGGATAGCATAGGTTATCAGTACGATATCAAACAGAATCAGTTTAAATGATATATATATAAAGATGAAAGGAATATTTTATGTGGTGACGATAGCTGCGCTGTTTGTTTCGTGTTCGACCCAAGAGCAGCAAGGTAAAGGACAAATGACGGAAGCGCAGATTGAACAGCGGATAGACGAGATTCTTCCGCAGTTGACATTGGAGGAGAAGGCTGCGATGTGCCATGCTCAGTCGAAGTTTTCGACGCCTGGAGTTCCGCGGTTAGGTATACCCGAAATATGGTGGAGTGATGGTCCTCACGGGGTAAGGGCTGAAATAAATTGGAATGATTGGGGATATTCTTCTTGGACCAATGACTCTGTCACGGCATTCCCAGCGTTGTCAGCGCTGGCTGCAACATTTAATCCTGAATTGTCCTATTTGTATGGTGTTGCACTTGGAGAAGAGTCGAGATACAGAAAGAAGAATGTTATACTTGGACCTGGTCTCAATATATACAGGACCCCGCTTAACGGGCGCAACTTTGAGTATATGGGAGAAGACCCATATCTGACATCAGTGATGGCTGTGCCATATATCCAGGGAGTTCAGTCGACGGGAACAGCTACGTCAGTAAAACACTTTGCTTTGAACAACCAAGAGGTTGATAGAATGTCGGTTAATGTAAAGGTGTCGGACAGAGCTTTGCGTGAAATATATCTTCCAGCCTTTAAAGCTGCCATAGTGAGAGGACATGCGTGGACGATTATGGGAGCATATAACAAATATCAGGATGAGCATTGTTGTTCAAACAAGACACTTCTTATGGATATCCTGAAGGGAGAATGGCAATTTGATGGTGTTGTAGTATCTGATTGGGGAGGTGTTCATGAAACCGATAGGTCGGTAGTGAATGGCCTTGATGTTGAAATGGGAACTTATACCAATGGATTGACAAGTGAGAGCAAGTTCTCATTTGATGATTATTTCCTTGGTCGTCCATACGTAAATGCTATCAAGTGCGGAAAGTTTACTGAAAAGGAGCTTGATGACAAGGTTCGACGTATTTTACGACTAAATCTTAGAACCAATAATGGTTGGGGAAATGGCCGTATGACATGTGATGAACACATGAAGGTGGCTCATGATATTGCAAAGGAGGCCGTTGTATTGCTTAAGAATGAGACTGATGTATTACCTTTGAATAAGGATTCGGAATTGAAGATAGCTGTCGTAGGGGAGAATGCAGTCCGGTCACTAATCAAAGCTGGAGGCTCATCGGAATTGAAACCCAAATATGAAGTTTCACCACTCGAAGGAATCCGAAATGCTTTTCCGAAAGCGAATGTAGAACAATCACTTGGCTATACGAGCGGAATGTCAGTTTATGGAGCCGTATTGCCCCCGAGGGAGAATCAGGATAGTCTTAGATTGGCTGCTTTGAAGATAGCTAAAGAGGCTGATATTGTGATATTTGTCGGAGGTTTGAATAAGAGTCATGAGCAGGATTGTGAAGGCGGTGATCGAAAAGATTATCTCCTTCCGTTCGGGCAGAATCAACTGATAGAGCAGTTGGTGGAGGTGAATCCCAAGACTATTGTTGTTCTTACCTCAGGCAATGCAGTTGCAATGCCTTGGATAGAGAAGGTGCCAGCAGTAGTGCAAGCGTGGTATCTTGGCTCGGAATTAGGGAATGTCGTGGGAGAGGTTCTGAATGGAACAATCAACCCATCTGGGAAATTGCCTTTTTCTTACCCTGTGAAACTTGAGGACAGCGCACCTCATAGTTTTGCTGATGCTGTTGTTTATCCGGGTGTTGATAAACAGGAGGAGTACAGAGAGGATATACTGATAGGATATCGTTGGCACGATACTAAGGATATTAAGCCATTGTTTGCATTCGGTTATGGATTGAGTTATTCTCAATTTGAAATTAAAAATATATCTGTGAATAAGACAGTATCAAATCTGAATATTTCTGCGACGGTTGCTAACATGGGCTCGCGCGATGGTGCTGAAGTGGTCCAGGTCTATGTAGGTAAGAACGACAGTAAGGTGCTGAGAGCTGTTAAGGAACTAAAAGGATTTAAAAAAGTTTCGCTGAAGAGTGGAGAGGAACAAATGGTTGAATTGGAGGTCCCCATCGAGTCGTTAGCATTCTATAATGAAGAACTTAAATCATGGGAAATTGAAAAGGGTGGATATACCGTTTATGTCGGCAATTCATCTGATAATGTTCAACCCTTTGATGTAAATATTGATTAAGATTATGTTTCTTGCGTAGAGTCGGATGAGGTAGCCTTGTTCGACTCTATAATTACATTGAGACTACATGAGAGACTTAAAGACAATAGTTTTTTCATCCGTTCTGTTTATATTGTCATTTTGCTTTTGGTTTTGGATTTATCCAGGTCATGTATCGTATCAAGAGCAGTCGGTCATGTTTCTATGGACGACCGATTATCTCTTGCAGTATTTAGGATACCCTTCAGGAATAGCGGAGTATGTGGGTAATTTTCTTGCTCAATTTTGTTTTGAAACATGGATAGGAGCGACAATATATTCACTGTTGTTAGAGGGTGTTTACATCCTGACATGCAGAATAATTGAGCGATGGGTTGGGAAATTGAGTATTTTGTGGCGTTTTGTGGCTGTTTTGCCAGGTCTCGTTCTTTTTCTTGCAATGCTTGACAAGGACACACTGCTCTCTTTGCCATTGTCTGTTGTGTTGATGATAGTTGCAATCTTGTTGTGCCAACATGTAAGTCGCTATAGGTTTGTAGCCTTATTAGCAACTCTGCTGTTGCTTTATTACATAATAGGAGCTATATCTGTTTTATTTGCTCTGTATGTAGCTATTGAAGATATTTTCAAGCGAAGAAGTTATGTCGCTATACTCCTATTGCCCATATTTTTATTGTTGCCATTCCTGGCTTATCAGTTTATACCTCTCTCATTATCAAGGTTGTACACTTCTGATAGCTATTACAGAGTTGGAGGTGCGAGTCCCTCATTCAAGTTCGATTTCAAAGAGGAACAAGCGTTGAGAATTAGTAGGCTGATGCGATTCAAAGAGTGGGATAGGGTTGTCGCAATAGCTGAGCAGAGTATGCCCGACGATATGTCGGCAAGGCAAGCCGTATTGATGTCGTTGGCGCAGCAAGGCGAATTAACAGAACGGCTGTTTGATTTTTCTGTTTTGGACAAGACAGATCTTCTTTGTGAGCCCAATAACGAGATGGTAGATTTAATGCTGGTTAGTGATGTTTTCTTTAATTTGGGAATGATAAACCAGGCAGAGCAGGTGGCATATAATGTGCAACAGTTAAAAGGCTCTTGGTCGACAAGGGCGATGGTAAGGCTCGTGGAGTGTTGTTTGGTGAAAGGAGATTTAAGTGTTGCAGAGAAATACCTCGATATACTCAGTCATACATTCTACTACAAGGGGTGGACAGAATATATGAGGAAGATGGTAAGTGAGCCGTCAAAATTGTTTTCTAATCAATATTATGGGACTATTCGACATCGATTAGCGAAGGTACCTTTCTATTATAATGATTCTGAACTTGACAACATCCTTGCACATGTAGTGAGCAACAATAACGACTTGCTTGTGTATGACTACCTTGTCGCCTATCTTCTGTTGAGTAGAGATCTAAAGAGTCTTACATTGATATGTGAGAATCATCGAGAGAAGATGCCGCGAGCAGTCCAAGAGGCCTTGGTCTTCTCATGGATGCAGGATAATCCGACATTTACAGACATAGAGTGGAATATTGACGATGAAGTGAAAAACAGAGCCGTCTTGTTTGCCCGTAAATGGGTTAAAGGTGAAGGATTAGAAGGGTTGAAAAAATCGTTTGGAAATACGTTTTGGTACTATAATGCTTTAGCAATACCTCAGCAAAAATGAAAAGATTACTTATCGCAGTTTTGGGAATTTTTCTGGTAGTCTCATGTCGGGAACTGCCTGAGAATGTCCGACAGCAAGATGCCTATCCAAATATTTATCCTGACTACATTGGGGTTACGATTCCAGTTGGAATAGCACCCTTGAATTTTGATGTTTTATCGCCTGATTGTGAGGGCGTATATATTGAGATTTCAGCCTCCGACGGAGAGAAAATAGTGACCTCCGGGCGACGAGTAGATATTGATATTGATGAGTGGCACTCATTGCTTAGCTCATCTATTGGTGATACTTTGATGGTTTCGGTATGTTCTAAGTCGAAAGGTGTATGGGAGCGCTGGCGTTCATTTCCAATCTATGTTAGTGTAGATTCATTGCCAGATTATGGATTGACATATCGGCGTATCTCACCAGTCTATGATGTCTATTCTGATGATATGGGAATATACCTCAGAGAACTTAGTAGTTTTAAAGAGAAGACATTGGTTGACTGCAGGTTGTCAAACATGTGTGTTAATTGTCATACGCAGAATAGAACATCAACAAACGATGTTATGTTTCATATCAGAGGAGAGGTTGGGGGAACGTTTATACGACATGACGGAGAGTGTGAACTTGTTGATACGCGACTTGATTCGCTTATGTCGGCATGTGTATATAGTTACTGGCATCCATCAGGGCGATATATAGCTTTTTCAGTTAATGCGACCAGACAGGCCTTTCATGTTGGGGGGCTAAAGCGTATTGAAGTTTTTGACAAAGGGTCGGATATTGTCATATACGATGTTGAGAAGAGAGAGATAATCAAGCAGCCGACATTGGCTGTTGACACACTCTGTGAGACATATCCTGTCTTTTCACCAGATGGAAAATGGTTGTACTATAGTGTGTCGAAACGACCTGAAGATGATGAGTGTGAGAAGTTTAAGTATGATATAAATCGCATTAAGTTTGATATGTCAGAGGGGAGTGTAGTTGATACGTCTGAAGTTGTTGTGGATGCGTCGTCGAATGGAAAGAATGCTATCTTCCCACGCATCTCGTACGATGGTAGATTTCTCATGTATACAATATCTGACTATGGCAGTTTTTCAGTGTGGCATAAAGAGTCGGATCTGATGATGGTTAATTTGCAGAGTGGAGAGACCGATTCCCTGAGAGTTGTCAATAGTGATGATGCGGATAGTTTTCATAACTGGTCGTCAAATTCTCGTTGGTTTGTTTTTTGTTCCCGCCGAGATGATGGGTTGTATACACGCTTGTATATTGGGCACGTAGGTGAAGATGGGAGGTGTGACAAGCCCTTTATGTTGCCCCAGAAAGAACCAGCCAAGTACTACGGCGAGTTGATGCAATCGTACAACGTGCCAGATTTCTGTCATGAGGAGTATGATATGAATCATCGTTATCTGAAAGCACTTCTTGATAAAGGAGCGGCCAAAGTAACGTTGAGGGATAGATAAGAGTGTCGTAACGAAAAAGATTCGAACGAGATTATTCGAAATAGAAGTTAATGCAGAATATTCGGGATTTGAGAGCGTCAATGGCTTGTTGGTAGGGCCTGTCACTATACTCTTCGCTAAGACCCTCTTTCATGATATTTCGAAGACCGAAAGAGCCTTTAAGCTCGATGGAGAGTCGAAAATAATACATGTATATGTCAATGCCGCCACTTAGATCCCAATATAAGTCGAGAGATTTCATTTGAAGGTGGCTTTGTTTGTCACGCGCCAAGTCATATCGCGGTGTGACGCCAGTCAGGATAAAAGGCTGAATATTGTGCAGACGGAAAGCACTATATTTAAGAGCTATTGGGACCTCTATGAATGTTGATTTTATTCGAAGAGGTTTTTCGTCAATCTTATTGCCGAATTCATCGCGGAATGTCAGGTTTCGTTCTCCAAAGCTGACGCCAGGAAGAGCACGCAGATTGAGGTGGTTGTATATTCTGAGGTCTGTAACAATTCCCAGGTTGATACCTGGATTAATTGCCTCAATCTCAGCATATCTTGCGACCCATTTATTCTCTTCTGTTCTTGCCCCAGTGTTATATATATGGTAGTCAAGAGTATTGAAACCAATCAAAAAGCCGAAATGCAGTCTGTCGTGTTCGTAGCCAGGAAGGTTAGGCAGACGTCTGTTCCTGGCTTCGGGGACAAGCTCCTGACTGGTTGCGAAAGAAGCGACAAGTAGCAGAAGAGTTGAGAAGGCGATTCTACATATTGATGGTTTACGAAATATCATATTTTATCACTTATGTAGATAGTAGCTATTCCACAAGTCAGGGATATTCTCTTAATAGGATTCATACCAACAGCCATGAGATGTTTTTCGAACTCCTCGCCATCAGGGAAAGCGAGTACCGACTCAGGTAGATACTCGTAAGCCCTTCTGTCCTTAGATATCAGTCCGCCGAGCATCGGAAGTATGTATCTGAAGTAGAAAAGGTAGAGTTGTTTCATAGGGAACCGGCGAGGGCGTGAGAATTCCAGGATAGTCATTCTTCCTCCTTTTCGGAGTACCCTCGACATTTCGGAAAGACCTTTGTCGAGGTCACCATAATTGCGAACACCGAAAGCCACCGTGACAGCGTCAAAAGAGTCAGAATCGAATGGAAGATCTTCAGAGTCGGCCTTCATCAAAGAGATTAGATTGTCCAGTCCTTCAGCCTTAACCTTCTCGTTGCCTTTTTCAAGCATTCCAGCAGTCAAATCTGTCCCGACAACATTCTTTTTGTATTTCTTACATATCTTGATAGCCATGTCACCAGTGCCAGTAGCGACATCCAGAATATTCTCTAAAGGTTGAATAGCAGATAGCGATTCAATGGCTTTGTTGCGCCAGCTTCTATCGATGCCTAATGAGAGAAGGTGGTTTAGTAAGTCATATTTCGGAGCTATGGTATTGAACATTTGTTCTACTTCGCTCTTTTTAGAAGAATCCACTTCGTTGTATGGCTTAATTATGTTGTTCATGTCTGCAAAGATAATACTATTATCAGATAAATATCAGATAATTATTCAGAGTTGTTGTGGAGCGTTTGGAGAAGTTGGATATAGTGATGAGATATTTGTAGCTTTTACTTTCTCAAAGAGTACCGAAATATTAACATCAATCTGCTTGTCATACCCTGCAATATAATCTATAGGCCTCATTTATATAACTGTTTTTTAACCTATATTGTTGTATATCAATCTGATAGAATTATTATAGGATTTTTTTACAATAAAATTTGCAAAATCGTTTTTTCTGATTTGCACGTCGTTTGATGATAAGAATGATAG
>JABUTU010000056.1 GCA_021443545.1 Marinilabiliaceae bacterium
CACCTCGAAGACCATCAAGCAACTTCGAGCGTTACAGCCCAAAGAGGTCATCGAGCAGAAGTTTTCTCCAACGACATTCTCTACTGCCTTCAGATTGATAGTATAGGATGAACTTTTCTATACTTCTATACGTCTCATCCATCTTCTTCCAAATAGGCGAACAAGGAAAATGAGGCCCCTGAAGCACAACTCAATACACATTGCAAGCCAAGCCCCTCTCAAGCCCATTACAGGGGCAAGAGAAGCCGCCAATGTCAACCGAACTCCCCACATAGAGAGGAAATTCATACCACATGGAACCAACGTATCTCCTGCTCCGACAAAAACCCCATATGCCACAATACTGGCAGCAAACATTGGTTCAGCCCACGCCTCAATACGCAATGCCATCACACCAAGATCTCGTATCTCTTCAACCGGAGACAGAATAGACATCATTAATGGGGCGCAAAAATACATGACAACCCCCATAAGCGACATAATAAACATCCCCAATCCCACCGACATAAATGCAAAGCGTCGCGTCAAATCTCTTCTCTTCGCCCCTATACTCTGACCAATCAGTGTCGTTGCAGCATCTCCAATACCATAACCAGGCATATAACACAGACTTTCAGCGGTAACCGCAAAACTATTCGCCGCTATGCTCATGACACCTAATGGAGCCACAATGATTGTCGAAATAACCTGTGCGGAACACATAACTATATGTTCAATCCCCATAGGGAACCCTATTCTGAAAGCCTCCTTCAGAGTTGCCCTTGTAGGCAAGAATGAGCGACTTCTTCCTCTCATCAGCACATCATGATTATTTCGCTTTCCAAAAATTGCCAATTCTCTGCTTCGCGTCAGCAGATAAAACATTAGAAAAAGAGCCGTCACCAACTCCGCCAACGCTGTAGCAAGTGCCGCTCCTCTCACTCCCAAATCGGCTCCATAAATAACAAATTGACAGCCTGCTATATCGACTTCTCTGGTCGGGAAAATCAAAAAAATATTCAATATCACATCAAGCACACACATCACTATACTCGCGACACTCGGAACATGCATATTTCCTGAGCACCTTAACATTCCTCCCGCTATCGAATACATCTGCATAGCGGGTAATGCTAATGCATAAATGAAAAAATAATCACCTGCATCACCGCATATCTCATCTCCTCCTCCCAACCAATATGGCAAATGATGACTGATTATCATGCTGGGAATTGAAATCGACATAATAAAAAGAAATGCGACAATAAAAGCCTGACGCATAATATTGCGCGCATCAGAAAACCTCTTTGCTCCAATTCGATGCGCCACCTGTACTGTAAAACCGACAGTCAACGACATAGACATACCTCCTACCAACCACGTAGCACTCGCCACTAACCCTACAGCGGCACTTGCATTTGCTCCAAGTCGCCCAAGCATAGAAGCATCTACGTATTGCATCAAAATGGTTGATAACTGAGCAAAAATCGCTGGTAATGAAAGCTGTATGGTCAGCACTAACTGCTGACGCATCGTCAATGGCTCGCCGTCTCTTATGCGAGAAAGAAGGTGTTGTATATTGGGAAACAAGGTCAATTTTTCAATCATTTTGGCTCGCAAAGAACGAAAAAATTAACGTTATATATTGCCAATTATTCAAAAAATATTATATAAATTTGTCTACTGAAGAAAAAGTGCATAAAATGAATCTCTCAGACGAATTGCATAAATACTTCGGTTTCGACACTTTCAAGGGTAATCAAGAAGCCATTATCCAGAACATCCTTGACGGCAAAGACACCTTTGTTTTGATGCCAACGGGCGGTGGCAAATCGTTATGTTACCAGCTTCCCGCATTGCTTCAGAAAGGCACCGCCATTGTCATATCCCCTCTAATAGCTCTAATGAAAAATCAGGTTGACTCAGTCCGTGGATATAGTGAGGATAACGGTGTCGCACATTTTCTCAACTCATCCCTCAACAAGCAGCAGATACTTAAAGTCAAGGAGGATGTAACCAATGGCACAACAAAACTCCTTTACGTAGCCCCTGAGTCCCTGACTAAAGATGAGAATGTTGCATTCCTCAAACAGATTAACATCTCCTTCTATGCCATAGATGAGGCTCATTGCATATCGGAATGGGGACATGACTTCCGCCCAGAATATCGTCGAATACGACCAATCATAAATGAAATAGGCACAGCACCATTAATCGCACTGACCGCTACTGCCACACCCAAAGTTCAAAACGACATTCAAAAGAATCTCGGGATGATGGATGCGACTGTATTCAAAGCCTCATTCAATAGGCCTAATTTATACTACGAGATAAGGCCTAAAAACAACGCTACAACAGAAATCATCAAAATACTTAAAGCCAACGCGGGCAAGAGCGCTATCGTATATTGTCTTTCGAGAAAAAAGGTAGATGAGCTGACCGAGAATCTTATTGTCAATGGCATCAAGGCCCTACCATACCATGCAGGACTCGATGCCCAAACAAGAGCAGGCAACCAAGACAAATTCCAAATGGAGGATGTCGATGTGATATGTGCCACAATAGCATTCGGAATGGGCATTGACAAGCCCGACGTGCGCATAGTGATACATTACGACATTCCCAAAAGCCTTGAGGGATATTA
This sequence comes from Marinilabiliaceae bacterium, assembly GCA_021443545.1. Lineage (GTDB taxonomy): Bacteria > Bacteroidota > Bacteroidia > Bacteroidales > Marinilabiliaceae > W3P20-009. Next base: position 2,624 of record JABUTU010000056.1, read on the forward strand.
CCAAGAGACAGGTCGAGCTGGGCGCGATGGCGGCGAAGGAAGATGCATCACTTTCTACTCATACAAAGACGTTCAGAAATTAGAGAAATTCCTGCAAGGTAAACCTGTAGCAGAACAGGAGGTAGGACGGCAACTGATAGCTGAGACTCTTGCATATGCAGAGAGTAGTGGCTGTCGCCGACGCATATTGCTCAATTACTTTGGCGAGACATACGACAAAGGCAACTGCGGTTCCTGCGACAATTGTCTGCAGCCACGCGAAAAATTCAATGCGACCGAGAGCGTTCGCACCCTTCTTGATGTGATAAGTGAATTTGACGGCAAACTAAAGACCGATCACCTTGTAGATTTCATGATTGGCAGAGCAACCGACACCATCAAGAACTACCACTATTCTGTCCATGAGTTTTTCGGATGTGGCAGAGAACACGACCATCGTTATTGGCTATCTATAATTCGTCAGTGCACAGTCGAGAATCTGATATATAAGGATATAGAAAGCTATGGACTCGTACGCCTTACCGATGAGGGAAAAATATTCATCGAAAAACCACGTCCTATATTCTTTACTATGGACCGAGAATTCAATAACAACGATGACGAAGCAGCTCCTTCTGGCGGCACTTCTGTGCTTGACGAGATTCTATCGTCTATGCTGCGAAGCCTGAGAAAATCAGAGGGGAACAGACTAAACCTGCAACCTAATGTTATATTCTCAGACCCTGCCCTCGAAGCAATGGCTACTTTCTACCCTATCACGATGGAGGACCTCTTGAAAATTCCTGGAATTAACGAGAGTAAAGCCCATAAATTCGGTCAGCCATTCATCGACTTAATTGCTCGCCACGTAGAGGAGAACGAGATAGAGCGTCCGGAAGACACCGTCGTAAAAAGCGTTCCTTTCAAGAGTAAGGATAAAATCGCTATCATTCAGGGTGTCGACCGAAAGATTAATCTCGACGAAATAGCCAACAGCAAAGGTCTCACAATGGAAGAACTTATCAAGGAGATGGAGAGCATTGTATATAGTGGCACCAAACTCAATTTAGACTATTACTTGCCTCAGATTATGGATTCTGGCGACATAGATGAACTTTTCAACTATTTCTCCGAGGCCGATGACGATGATATTCATAAAGCCTTAGAGGAGTTTGAGGGCGCTTACGAAGAGAATGAAATTCGTTTGGTCCGAATTAAGTATGTATCAGAAGTTGCTAACTAATTATTCTTCTTATTTTGCTCAATTACTTCACAAGCGCTGCTGACAAGTGGCGCCAATACAGAAAAAAACGTAGCTACTATTGGGACTCCATAACCCGATACATTGAATACTATATCCACCCTTCAGCTTCCGTTCTCGAAATAGGATGCGCTACAGGTGAACTTATTGGTCAGATTCAAGCTAAGCGCAGAATCGGTATCGACTTCTGTAGTGAACTGATACTACAGGCTAAAACAGCATTCCCAGATGTCGAGTTTCACGTAATGGAGGCAGAAAATATTAATCTCAACAACGAGACTTTCGACGTTGTCATCCTATCAAACCTGACAGGTTTTCTTGATGACGTACAGCATGTATTCGAACAACTTCATAAAGTATGCAACGGACATACTCGAATAATCGTAACCTCATATAATAGGCTTTGGGAACCTCTTATTCGATTCGCCGAGTTCATTAGAATCAAGAGAAAAACCCCACAGCAGAACTGGCTCTCCGTGCACGACATGCAGAATCTTCTCTATCTTGCCGGTTTCGAGACTTACCGCACGAATAGCTCTACTCTCATTCCTTTCAACATCCCCTTAATATCATATCTGTTTAATAGGTTCATATCTCACCTACCAGGATTCAACATCCTTTCTCTTAACAGATATTTCTTTGCAAGAGAGATTCCGAAAACGTCAGTAGAAGAGAATCCCGATAATAAATTCAGCGTCACTGTTCTTATTCCCGCACGAAACGAAAGCGGAAACATTCGCTCAGCTGTCGAAAGAATACCCGAAATGGGAAGTCATACGCAAATCATCTTCGTTGAGGGCAATTCATCCGACAATACATGGGAGACAATTCTACAAACACAAAAGGAGTATGAAGGCATACGCGACATATTAGCAGTTCAGCAGACTGGGAAAGGGAAAGGAGATGCCGTCAGATGCGGTTACGCACAAGCTACGGGAGATATCCTGATGATATTAGATGCAGACCTTACGGTTCGACCTGAGGACCTTCCGAAATTTTACAAAGCCATATCCGAAGGCAAAGGTGAATTTATAAACGGAGTACGTTTGGTATACCCTATGGAGGAGAATGCCATGAGAACACTCAATACAATCGGCAATCACTTCTTCTCGCTCCTCTTCTCATGGATTCTGGAGACACACATCAAGGATACTCTGTGCGGGACCAAGGTTATGTTTCGAAGGGATTGGCTTCTTCTGACAGAGGGACGCAAATTCTTCGGCGATTTCGACCCTTTCGGCGACTTTGACATGCTCTTTGGGGCACACAAACTAAACCTCAAAATAGTTGATCTCCCGATACGTTACCAGGAACGCAAATACGGCACTACAAATATATCGCGATTCTCTCATGGTTGGTTACTTCTTAAGATGAGTGGATTCGCAGCAACTAAAATACGATTCAGATGAGTAAAGCTATCTTCCCAGGTTCTTTTGACCCCTTCACAGTCGGTCATGAAAATATTGTCATACGCGGATTAAATATATTCGACCACATCGTTATTGCCGTAGGTATCAACTCGGAAAAACGAGGAATGTTTACAATAGAGCAACGACTGGATTTCATCCATAAAGTTTTCAAAGAGTATGACAACGTAAGTATTGAGACATATAGCGGACTAACCGTTGATTTTGCGAAAGAGATACAATGCACGCACATACTCAGAGGACTGCGCACCTCTGCCGATTTTGAATTTGAACGTGCTATAGCTCAGGTTAACAAGCAGATGTCGGGTCTTGACACAGCATTCTTACTATGCTCGCCGGAACACACTCCCGTTAATAGTTCCATCGTTCGAGATATTGTCGCACATGGAGGAGATGCATCAATGTATGTCCCTGCTGCCATCCGGGAAGAGCTAAAAAAAATTGCCAATGGTAGGAAGCATCTATAAACTACTACACCCTCTATACGATGGACTACAGACCATCGTATTCGACTTACGTTGCAAGGGATGTGGCGAGATGCTTTACAGCCACGAGGAGGCTATATGCATGAATTGCGAACGCTTGATGTCGCAGACAACCACCTGTCAACCAGGAGCGCAAGAGAATGTGGCAGAACAAAGACTGAGCAGACTGACTCATGTTGAGAGCGCATTCTGCGCGTTTAACTATGGCTCGGAGAGGTTTAACGAAGGAAATATCACACGAACTATAGTAATAGAATTTAAATACGGAGGCAACAAAAAACTGGCCTATCTAATGGGATTGAAATTGGGCCGTCTTATGCTTAAGACGGGTTATTACAACGACTGCTTCGCTATCGTTCCCGTTCCGGTAAGCCGTCAACGACTGTCTGTTAGAGGCTATAACCAAGCAGAAGAGTTGGCCAAGGGTGCATCTGAAATACTCGACATACCCGTACGAAGCGACATTATCAAACGCATCTCCAATGCCGCTTCACAGACCTCTCGCACACACGCCGAGCGTTTGACTGCACTAAAAGGAGGATTTGAACTGATGGTAGGAGCCAACGACCTAAAAGGAAAGAGTATCATCTTAATGGACGACGTTTTAACAACTGGTGCCACACTTGCGAGTTGCAACGAGGCCCTCTCCCACATAGAAGATTGTAAGGTGAACATCGCCACATTGGCAATTGCCCACATATAACACTCTTTCACCTCCTTACCATCATGTCACTTGAATATCAATACATAAGTTCCTTTGAAAAAGTCTCGGTGATATCGTCACACGTAACTTTAGCAACTCCGTCCGTGAATATACAATTTACATCAAAAGTCCTCGTGCTATTCCGCTTATACACATCTATATCAACTTCTCCAGCGTAAATACTTGGAAGCCATCCTGCAGAAGAACCTGCTACCCACTTAAAATCTTTCAATGTATAACTCATATAAATTTCAAAAAGCATATAATTCTGCGATTCATAAGTACGTGTACTATCTGTATTGGGCATCTTTCCAGACCCATTAATATCATACACCCATAATCCATCAGAGCTCTTCGTCTTCTGAAATTCAAAGTCCATTGAATACTGAATATCACCACCTGGACGCGCCGACAATCTCCAGACATTTCCATTATAAGTCACATTAACAACAAAATTTTCATAATATGAAAACTCCAAGTATGGACAAGAGATATCATCAACCCCAATAAACGACTTTGCAAAGTCCACATCACATGAGACCCATATTTTCCATTTTGCCCCAGATTGATCTATTAGATTACCATCCGTTTCGACGCACACTACCTTTTCGCCAATATAGACAGCTCTCACCATCTGATCGCTAATCCTCTTTATGCGAATAGTTTTCAATTCGTCTGAATACACTTTTCCTATGGGCAGAGTTGGATTATTTCTAAGCGAGTCGTTTAAGATAAATATGGTGTTCAGTTCATTTCTCAGAAATGCATCCATCTGTCCTCCCCACATAGTGACAACCCTACGGCCCTTAGTTATACGACCGCTACTTGTTGTGTCATATATCTCTTCCATACATGAAGTCAACAACATCAATGACACTGCAATAAAAGAAAACAATACTTTTTTCATAATCTATTAGAATCTATAACCCACACCTGCATTAAGTATTCCCTTGGGACCAACTCCAAACTCAAAATTAGCATACAACTTACCACCTACGCGTAGGCCGATAAATGTCAATTGTCCCGTAAAACTGATATCAGCAGTTCTAAAAACCTTATCGTTATTTATCTTCTCATAATTATCCTCCTTGAGGTAATAGAAGCCAGCGCCTACAGCTGAGTACATCCCAAAATATCGTCTGTTGAAATAATTGAAACGCACATTCGGAATAAAGTTTACAATTGTACTCTTGGCCGTGAACGCATGGCTATAAGACTCCCGATGGTTATACTCCTCCTTATATACAGCTGTTGAGATATTAAAACCAATCTGCAACCACCACACAATAGCTCGCTGATAATTCACACTATATGCCATTGTTATCATACGTCGTGCAACAACATAATCACTCTTAAACCAATCACCATTAGGGCCATTAGGGTCAAATGAATCGTCCCCAGAACTAAGATGCCAAAAATCGTCACAGTCAATGCTATTTGCTGCAATATTTGGATCTCCTACATTGAACTCAATCATATTGCTACCCTGTTCCATATTGAAATAGCCATAATCGTCATTACCCCAATCCTCTTGTGCATAAACGCTCGTTGCAACAAGAGCCAAGAGCAGCATTAGTGTTTGTCTTATAAAAATATTCATTGCTCTATTTAATAAACCACAACAAAGATAAGTAGCATTACGCCATTTAGACATCATAATATATTATGAATTTCAACTACATAGTCTTCATTTCTTGCATTATACCCTTATAGTTAGTCAATTCACACGTAAATGAACCTACCAGCATCTCGAACTCTATTTTCACGGGCAATCTGTTGTCGTCCGCCGATATCCACAGGTGCATATCATCCTTACCCTTAAAGGCTCTGCCGACTTCTGTCACTGGTGAGAAACGATAACACTCTACCCTGCCCCACTTTGTCTTTACCATCTCCTTTCCGCTGTACTTAATCTGAAGCGGAAACACCTCACCGCCAAAGTAGGTACAATAACTAATTGTATCACCTACCGACATGGTCTCGTCAAACGAATTATTGCGTGCATGGTAGAAAGCCGACACAATGTCGAGCATGTTAGGTCCAACTTGTTCTGTTGTATCACGAACCCCATGACGATTCTCCTTATGAACTGAAACAGAGCCAACCTCATGATTGTACGTAGCCACATCGTAATATCGATATTTGCCCTCCCTGATATTACGGACTGACATCACGGGCAATTGCGTCAGAGGATCTATGAAACTCTCATAAGTATCGCGAACTTTGAAAAAGGCATCTGGAACTCCAGTCGTTCGTCCTCCAACAACAACATGATTCACGCGTTTACCATTCACAATAGTGTCACGCACTGAAAAACGGCCCTCTCCGCCTTTGATAAAACCATATTTAATAGTGTACGTGAGATCCTCTCCAGGTTTAAACGCTTGAAAACCCGTCACTCTCAAAGCCTCACTTCCCGTCTGAGCCATTGCCGATACCAAGCCGAAAGTCATAATCATGAAGACTACAACACAAAAAACTATATTCTTCATACCTATCAAGTTAAGTTGTTACCAAATATACTCTTCTTATGAGATAACAAAACTTATGCCAAACGAAAACTAAAATCTCCAATAGAGTTTTCTAAGTAACAGATATTAGCTCAATTGCAAATTTTTCTAAACTAATTGTCAAAACAAAAAAAGTTACTAACTTTGCGCCGCTTAAGGTTAAAGCATATGCGGATGTGGCGTAACTGGCAGCCGCGCTAGACTTAGGATCTAGTGTCGAAAGACTTGTGGGTTCGAGTCCCACCATCCGCACCAAGAGAGAAGATGAGGAGCAAGACACCCCCTCCCGAAGGGAACTTTAAATTTGGGTCTAACAAACCTACGACTTCTAACATTTCTCATATCCACTAATATTTAGAACGGGGAGTCCCCATAAACATAGTTAATCCAATTTTAGGCAAAGTAGATGAAAATATCTGCAGAAAACATCGATGAACTCAATGTCGTGCTGACAATGACCATCAGCAAATCGGACTATGAGTCGAATATCGAGCAACAACTTAAAGATGCTCGCAAGAACGCAACAGTTCCAGGATTCCGTAAGGGCAAAGCTCCAGCGGGCATGATTAAACGTATGTATGAGAAACCTATCCTCGTACAGGAGTTCAACCGCGCAGTTGAAACTGGGTTAGTTAAACATATCAGCGAGAACAAGTTGGATATCTATGGTGAGCCTCTTCCTCACGAAGGTGAAGAGCCTGTTGATCTCGACAATCTCAAAGACGAGACAATAATGAAGTTCGACATCGCTCTCAAGCCTACTGTCGACATCAACCTCTCTAAGACCAGCGTTCCTTACTACGACATAGAAGTTTCTGATAACGACTTGAAGACTTACGTAGATGGCAAGGTTGCGCGCTATTCAAAACGCGAGGAGGTTGAGGTCTCTACTGAAGAGAGCACTCTAAAGGTCGAACTCAAAGCTGGAGACTTTGCGAAGGAGTCGTCTCTATTCTCTGTAAAGAGCATCAACGATTCAAAAATAAAGAAACAGTTCATTGGCGTTAAGAGGGACGATGTTGTCAAAGCCAATCTCAAGAAAGCTTTCGAGAACAAAGCTGAATTAGCCTATATCCTCGGCATCAAGGAGGAGGAGATTGAGAATGCAGCTTCAGATTACGAGGTAACTGTAAAAGAGATTACAGAATATGTGGCTCCTGAAATGAATCAGGATACTTTTGACCTCATCTACGGCAAAGATGTCGTAAAAAGCGTAGACGAATTCAATGCTAAAGCAAAAGAAGAGCTCGTCGCTGCAATGGAGAACGATAGTCGTTACAAATTCTCTATCGACCTTCGTGATGTCTTGACAAAGGAAAATGATATCAAACTTCCTGACGCATTCCTCCGCCGTTGGATTGAGACTGTCAACCGCGACAATGAGAAGCTGACTCCCGAAGTATTTGATAACGAGTTTCCTCGTTTCCTTGAGGATATGAAGTGGCAGACTATCTCAAACTCTATCGTCAAGAAATCAGGCATCGAGATTACTCCTGACCTGATAACCAAATTCGCGCTCAAGGTATCAAAAGCTCAGTATGAGCGCTACGGATTAACAGGTTTGAAAGATGAGGATATGATGCCTATGGTTCAAAATATGCTCAAGGACCAGGAGCAACGCGAGCGTCTCACAGAGGGAGCAATAAGCGAGGCCATGACTGAGTATGCTTTCAAAGAGGTTAAACTCAGCCATAAGAAGATTTCTCGCGAAGATTTCGGAAAATTGTTTGAGAAATAATCGAACATAAGAAACAATATCAAAGCCGCGAATTGCCATCATGATGAAGGCGGTTTGCGGCTTTTTTAATATCAAGTTAAATTTACGGCATCCAACCAAGAAAAACAAAATAATTATGAACGATTTCAGAAAATTCGCAATGAGTCAGACAGGCGTCAGACGTTCTGCTCTTGATCACTACACAAAATTTACTGATAGCTATATCTCTCCAACTATCATCGAAGAGCGTCAGCTTAACGTGGCAAGTATGGACGTATTCTCTCGTCTTATGATGGACCGCATCATATTCCTCGGTGTACCCATCGATGATGATGTAGCTAATATCGTACAAGCTCAATTGTTATATCTTGAATCAACAGATGCCAGTAAGGATATCTCTATCTATATCAATTCTCCTGGTGGTAGCGTATATGCTGGACTCGGAATATACGACACAATGCAGTATATAAACTCTGACATAGCCACCATCTGCACTGGTCTTGCCGCCTCCATGGCCTCTGTCCTCTTGGTCGCTGGCACCAAGGGAAAACGCTCTGCGCTCCCCCACTCACGCGTAATGATACATCAGCCTATGGGAGGTGCCGAGGGACAAGCGTCGGATATAGAAATCACAGCTCGCGAAATTCTCAAGCTCAGAGAGGAACTATACTCTATAATTGCTAAACACTCAGGCAATGACTTCGATAGAATAGCGAAGGATTCCGACAGAGACTACTGGATGATTGCTCAAGAGGCTAAAGAGTATGGAATGATTGACGAAGTATTGGTTCGCATCAACAGTAACAATAATGGCAATTAACAAAGGCGACTCTTGCTCATTCTGTGGGCGTTCACGAAGAGATGTTCACTTCTTGATAACTGGCATATCAGGCACAATCTGCAACGAATGTGCTGAGAGAGCGTACGAGGTTGTCAGAGAGAACACAAGTCAAAACGAAAGCAAGGAGATAGCAAAGCTAAAAATAAAGAAGCCTAAGGAGATTAAAGAGCATCTCGATCAATACGTCATTGGTCAGGACGAAGCTAAAAAGTATCTTTCTGTGGCCGTATACAACCACTACAAGCGACTTCAAAATAACGCTCAGAAGGATGATGACGGCGTAGAGATTGAGAAGTCTAACATCATTATGGTCGGCGAGACAGGTACGGGTAAGACTCTGCTTGCACGCACAATAGCTAAACTTCTTGACGTTCCATTTACTATTGTCGATGCTACTGTTCTGACTGAAGCTGGGTATGTCGGCGAAGATGTAGAAAGCATCCTGACACGTCTGCTTCAAGAGGCCGACTACGATGTTAGCAAGGCTGAACGTGGCATTGTTTTTATTGATGAGATTGATAAGATTGCCCGCAAAAGCGATAACCCATCTATCACCCGCGATGTATCAGGAGAGGGCGTGCAACAAGGGCTCCTCAAGCTTCTTGAGGGTTCTGTTGTAAATGTTCCACCCCAAGGCGGCCGCAAACACCCAGAACAGAAGATGATCCCTGTTAATACTCGCAACATCCTCTTCATATGTGGTGGTGCATTCGATGGCATCAAACAAAAAATAGCAAACCGACTCAACTCACGAACAGTAGGTTACAACGCCCAGAAAGAGAAAGACTCTATCGATTTCAATAATCTACTGCAATACGTAGCACCCCAGGACTTAAAGTCGTTTGGTCTAATACCAGAAATCATCGGACGCCTGCCTATACTGACATATCTGCAGCCTCTCGACAGGCACGCTCTACGCAGAATACTGACTGAGCCCAAAAACTCTCTCATCAAACAGTATATAAAAATCTTCAAGATTGATGGAATAGACCTTGAGATACCAGAAGAGGTTCTCGACTTAATTGTTGATAAAGCTATTGAATATAAGGTCGGTGCCAGAGGACTTCGCTCAATATGCGAAAGCATAATGATTGACAAGATGTACGACGCCCCATCCACAAAGGCAAAAAACATTACCATCTCTCTTGAATACGCCCAAAAGCAACTCTCAAACGAGAGTATGACTAAAATCGCCAATTCCTAAAACATTTTTGTCATGGAGAAGTTATACGAAGCATTCAAGCTCTCAACAGGAATATGCACTGATACTCGTACCATACTTCCTGGTTGTATGTTCATCGCCCTGAAAGGTGAAAACTTTGACGCCAACACGATGGTGAACAAGGCTCTTGAGGCTGGAGCTAAGTATGTTGTCACAAACAACAGTTCATACTTATCCGACAATAGATGCTTTGTCGTAGAGAATACATTACATACTCTCCAACAGTTAGCTTCATATCACAGAGACCAACTTGACATACCTGTCGTAGCTATCACTGGGACAAACGGCAAAACAACAACCAAGGAGCTGACAGCAGCTGTCCTTGCTAAGAAATATCATGTATTGGCAACCCAGGGCAATCTAAATAACCATATCGGTGTTCCTCTAACCCTTCTGAGCATCAGCGAAGAGAAGCACGACATCGCTGTCGTTGAAATGGGAGCAAATCACCCCGGAGAGATTGCTGAATTAGCTGCAATAGTCAAACCTACATCTGGACTTATCACAAATGTTGGCATAGCCCATACTCTTGGTTTTGGTTCATTCGAAGGCGTAAAAACAACTAAAAAGGCTTTATACGAGCAACTCATCAAGAGCAACGGCAAGATATTCATAAATGCATGCAACGAGTATCTTGTAGGTATGTTGGGTGAATACGACAATATCCTGAGCTACGGCACTGAACCCAACTCCGCCGCAATTGAGGGACACTTAAGTATGTTTTCAGAACTACTCACTTTCGAATGGTTAGCAGAAGATGGTATTACAAGGGAGGTCAGCACGCATCTGACTGGCGCTTACAATATCGAAAACGCGCTTGCTGCTATCTCTGTCGGCTCTTTCTATGACGTTAATCCTGCCGACATCTGTGAGGCTCTCAGTGAATACGTTCCTAAAAACGGACGTTCTCAAGTCATACAGACCAAACGTAACCGCGTCATAATGGATGCTTACAACGCCAATCCCACCAGTATGATGGCAAGTGTAGAGAACTTCGCTGGTCTTCAGGGCGACAATAAAATCGTCATTCTCGGAGGAATGCGCGAACTCGGTAGCATAGAAGCTGAGATGCACAGAAATCTGCTATCAGCACTGAAGGAGTATGGACTAAACGAAGCATATCTCGTAGGTAACGAGTTCACCTCTCTTAAAGAGGATTTTCCTCTCTTCCACTACGCAATAAACACTGACGAACTGACTGAGGCTCTCAAGAATCTCAACAACGCCTATATCCTCGTCAAGGGCTCCCATTCCAACAGACTGGACAAACTGGCTGATTTACTTTAACATCAATTCAACGGTACCTCTATAACCATAGGTAGCTCTATTGTAAATTCAGTGCCATGCGTTGCTTCGTTTGTACTACTTCTGACGTATATTCGGCCTCCATGACTCGTCACTACCTGACGACAGATACTTAGGCCTATACCCATACCACTGCTCTTTGTTGTAAAAAAAGGCGTAAAAATACGTTCAACTATATCGGGCATCATTCCACACCCATTATCCCTGACAGTTATCAGGAAACGCCGATTTACCTTGTCTTCGCTCGCCAGCACGCTGACACTTGCATTAGGATTATCCTGGCAAGCCTCAATAGCATTCTTCACCAGATTTATCACAACCTGCTCCATCTGATGTTGATCCACAAAAAGCATCTCGTCACCATCCCTAACGTCGAAACTTACTATTGGCGACTGATAGAGCTGACGGAGTCCATCAACGAGTTCTCCTAATCTAATCATTTGGCGATGGGGTGGCGATATACGGGACAGTTGACGGAACGATTCGACAAAACTCAACAACCCCCTACTACGTCTGCCTATTGCACTCACCGCCGTCTGAATATCATCCATGTCGGGACTCTCACGATCAAACGACTGACTAATAGTCTCTGATAGCGATATTATAGGCGTCAGCGAATTCATTATCTCGTGCGTAAGAACTCTAACCAGTTTGTTCTGCGCAGCAACCTCATTCTGCTGAAGCACATTCTGGACATCATCCATGCTGTACATTCGCAATTCAACCCCATACCTTGTGAATTTCGTCATCGTGACACTCCACTCCACAAGAGAATTGTTGACAACAAGAGAGAGCAGTTTCTGCTGTCCTGTAGCAAGCGACTCCAACTCACGAGGCAAACTATCATTGAGAGAAGCTAAAGTACTCAGTCGGTCTATCTTAAAGCCACACAATCCCTTAATGGCTGACTCATTCATCCAACTCACGACACCATTGTCATCTGCGACAATCAGGTACGATTTTGACTTGTTGAGTAGAGCCTCAAGATAACCATACTGTGCCTCAATTCTTTTTGACCTTTCACGAAACTCCGACACGACATCATTAATCTCACTCACCAACATCCGCTCTTCCCCTCTGAGATTCTGTTCATTGAAATGCAAAGAGAAATCACCAGCTTTTATTGAAGCCAGCATGAGACGAAGACGCCTGACACTCTTACTATTCCCGAACCACCCAAACATCTGAATAATTATAGTTTTAGCTTTTCCAACTTTCGATAAAGGGCATACCTCGTTATCCCAAGCATTTCTGCTGCTTGCGACAAATTACCATTCGCCCGTTCAACAGCCTTGCTGATTGCAAGACGCTCAAGTTCTTCCAGTTTGAGCGGCACATCTGGGCTATCATTTTTCAACTCAGTCTGACTCGACATACTCTCAATTCTCATATCATCGACACCGATAACATCTGAAGACGACATAACAATAGCCCTCTCAATGGTATGACGCAACTCGCGCACATTACCCGGCCATGCATGATTAAGCAAAAGACTCTCCGCCTGGCTACTGAACCCACGCATCTGTCTACCATATTTCCTGGCAAAGAAAGATGAAAAATAATGTGCAAGTTCAATGATATCATCTCCTCGCTCACGCAGTGCTGGGACTCTAAACTCAATGGTGTTGATTCTATATAGTAAATCCTGACGGAAGGTACCATTCCTGACGCATTCGTAGATTGGCACATTCGTAGCGCATATAATACGAACATCTATACCGCGCACCTGCGTCGATCCGAGACGTACTATCTGACGTTTCTCAATCATTGTAAGCAACTTCTGTTGCATCTGCGAAGATAGATTTCCTATCTCATCAAGGAAAAGAGTACCGCCATTGGCAAGTTCGACAAGTCCTACTTTCTGAGAAGTGGCTCCCGTGAAGGCACCCTTCTCATGCCCGAAGAGTTCATCCTCAAAAAGATTCTCCGATAGAGAGCCCATATCGATACTGACAAATGGCTTTCCTGCTCTTGCTGAACAGTCGTGAATATAATGAGCTATGACATCCTTACCTGCCCCATTCTCACCAAGCACCAGGACATTTGCATCCGCAGAGGCCACTTGTCGGCAATGACTTAGCAACTTCTGAAAGACAGGAGAGGAACCTATTACATCTCTACTTGCTCTCTCTACAACCTCTTCTTCTATACTGCCATGCTTTGTAAAGCTAAGCTGTATGGCACTATTCACAGTGTTGAGTAACTTCGAGTTATCCCAAGGCTTCGGTATGAAGTCAACCGCCCCCGCCTTAATAGCCCGCACTGCCTTCTCCGTATCGACATACGCAGTAATAAAGAGAACAACAGATTTCGGATCTATTTCCAGAATCTTAGACAACCATGCATAACCCTCTTCTCCACTAATTGCATCGCGACTGAAATTCATATCGAGTAATATGACATCTGGCTCAAATGAAATCAAAAACTCAGGAATACGATTCGGATCATTGACTACCCTGATTGCCTCCACATGTTGCTTTAACAACATATTGAGCGAGAGAAGCACATCCTCATTGTCGTCTACAATAAGTATCTTTCCTCTTTTATTCATCCCTTTATCAGTCATCCATAGAAAAACAGATTACTTTAATGTCGAATAGAGGATATCCTCCAGTTTTCTGTCAAAATTATACTTCATCACGCACTCATTATCGAGTATGAGTGTTGCTCCATTCTCCTCTGTATACGGCTCCCATACTGGCACGCCATCAGATGATGGCTTACCCTCCCTTGCAAAAGTCAACCATAAATTACTCATTTTTTCAGCTATCGCCGCTGCCTTAGAATCGCCTTGCTTCACCTGATAGCGCTCATCATAGGGATTATTAAAGCACAATGGTATATCAAGCGAATGGTAGCAACCACTTCCTCCCTCATCAAAATCGGAAACCCATGTCAGGAGATATAGATATACTGGCGCCCCCTTCTCCTCCGATTTAGCATCTGCCGTTGCAATTGACAAGGTACGAATGTTACTGTCAATACCCAGCATATCTGCGAGCGAACCATGAGGATAAGCCTCTTTAAACGCCTCCTCAAAAGACTTCGCAGCATCGCCATATCGAGCAGCAAGAATCGCTTCTGCCTTCTCTTGAGTCAATGTAGAATCGGTATAGAACTTACGTTCCAACTCGTTGAATGTGCTTCCTATCATCACAGGTACATCTTTTGCAAGCGCAGAAAACCCTGGAGTATAAGGTTGTCGTATTAGAGTATTTCCATCAACCGTAGGACAGAATCCCCACATCTTGATGCTTCCTGGCAGTCTTGCACCCGTCACCTCAGCCTGACACTTCGCACTAACTTTCATAAGTGAGTCACAATCCATCGTCTGAATACTGTCAAGGCTCTCTATTGTCAAACCCAAAGCTGAGACAACACTCTCACCTAACTTTCTGGAGATGATGCTGTCCGTGATATTTATCTTCGCACCACTTTGAATGATTGCCTTCTGAAAAAGGCCCTTCGCTTCAGGCATGCATAAAAGTGTTCCAACCTTACCTCCTCCTCCTGACTCTCCGAAAATCGTTATGTTATCAGGATCGCCTCCAAATACTAAGGCATTATCTTTCATCCATTTCAAAGCACTGACTATATCGAGCATGCCGACATTCACCGACTTTGACCATTTTCCGCCAAATGATGATAAGTCGAGAAATCCCATAACACCAAGACGATGATTTATACTCACTATGACAGCTCCCTTCTTTGCCATTGCAGCACCATCAGTCGGGTCTGCATTTGCCGATCCCGATGAAAAACCTCCGCCATGAATCCACACCATAATTGGTCGCTTCCCTCCGTCATTCAGACCTGATGTCCATATATTGGCAAGAAAATCTCCTCTTCCTTCAGCTGAGCGTCCATCATTCTCGAACTGCTTTGCCCATGGACCATACTCCTTACATTCAAGTGTATCGCTCCATGCGTCAACTGGCTCTGATGGCATAAAACGCTCAGCCTTGGCGTAAGGCACTCCTTTAAAGGAGAATACTTTATTCTCAAAGGTTCCCTCTATAATACCCGATGAGATTTTAACAACAGACTCTTTTGAGTCTTGTTGCTTGCACGACACTGACGATATCAAACATAGAACTACCGCCAATGTTGAGAAATGTGTTTTCTTCATACTGTATAACTTATTTTTGCCCCCAAAGATAACAACTTATTCGTTTACACACCTTTTATCTTGCACTTTTTACGATTGTGTGCGATAATGCACATTGGAAATGTGCATTATCGCACATATTTGCAAAACCGCACTACTAAGTATTTGACGTATACTATTAATTATTAACATGTTACACATTGGCACACCTTTTGACATATGATATTCATATGAATGACAAAAAATAATAACACAGTTAATTCAAATGAATAATAATATGATTCAACTTTCTCACATTCAGAAAATCTTCCGCACAGACGAAGTAGAGACATGGGCTCTCAACGAAGTAAACCTTGAAATAAAAGAGTGTGAGTTTGTTGCCATTATGGGACCTTCGGGATGTGGCAAATCAACACTTCTCAACATTATAGGTCTTCTCGACAGCCCGACTAAAGGAGAATACACCCTTCAAGATTTAGACGTAAGCAAGATGAACGAGAGCGACCGCACCAAACTACGCCGTGGCGTAATAGGATTTGTCTTTCAGAGTTTCAACCTCATCGATGAACTGAACGTCTATGAAAATATAGAACTTCCACTTCTCTACATGGGTTATAGTGGCAAAGAGCGTAAACGCCTTGTTGAAGAGGCTATGAGCCGCATGAATATAGAACACAGACGCCACCACTTTCCAGCACAACTCTCTGGTGGTCAGCAACAACGTGTCGCTATTGCCCGTGCTGTAGTCTCTAATCCAAAAATAATACTTGCCGACGAACCTACAGGTAATCTTGATTCAAAAAACGGCAAAGAGGTGATGGACCTGCTGACGGAACTCAACAAAGAGGGAACAACTATCGTTATGGTGACACACTCGCAGCATGATGCCGGATATGCATCAAGAATTATCCGTCTCTTTGATGGACAAATAGTATCAGCTGTTGAAATGTAAATTATGTTTGCATACATCATAAAATATATATCCACTATCTGTCTGACATTAGCACTGAACCAGATTTCATCAGCAGCTAACGCATCTGACACCATACGTCTTACGCTTCAGGAGGCCATCATTAGGGCTCATCAAAATTCTCCAACAGCGCAGAGTGCCCGCCACCAATTCCTGGCTGCATACTGGAATTATCGCTACTTCAAAGCGAATTATCTTCCCTCTGTCAGAATGACTACGTCGCCCGTTCTCAACAGGCAGATTAATAGTATCACCCAGGGTGACGGAACGAGTCTATTTGTCAAACAGAATCAACTGACAACTGACGTATCACTTAGTGTCAGTCAGAATATCTCGCTGACTGGTGGCACTATATTTCTCGAGACCTCCTTAGCCCGCATGGACGAACTGGAACAAAAGAGAAAGTCATATCGAGCTCAACCTCTCCAGATTGGATTCCAGCAGAATCTTTTTGGCTATAATAGTCTGAAGTGGGACAAAAAGATTGAGCCCCTTCAATTCCAACAAGCCAAGAAAAGTTATGCTGAGGCTCTTGAACTTGTCGCTGCCCAAACGTGTAATGTATTCTTCAGTTGGATAACTGCTAAGAGTAATCTGGAGATGGCTCACGTCAACTACGCCTCTGCCGATACTCTATACAGAATGGCACTGGGCAGATATGAAATTGGCAGTATCAACGAGAGCGATATGCTCCAACTGGACATCAATAGGCTCAATGAAGAGACTCAATGCATGGACGCCGAAGTCTCCCTGCAAGAGTGCTCTCAATCGTTATACTACCTCCTTGGCATTCCAGAAGATGCAAACATTATCCTTATCATGCCAGAGGAGATTCCCTCTTTCGAAGTACCCCTTGACAAAGCACTGGTTTTGGCAATGGAAAACTCTCCTGAACCCGACATGTATACCCTCAATATGATTCAGAGCGAGAGCAATTTGGCATACGCTAAGGCAAACGCAGGACTGAGAGCCGACCTTTATGCGCAGTTTGGATTGTCACAGACTGGCAATCATCTGAAAGAGAGCTATAAAAATCTTTCACAGCAGGAGTACGTGAGTCTATCGGTCACCATTCCTCTGCTCGACTGGGGGCGAGGCAGAGGCGCAGTCCGCGTTGCCCGTTCCCGTCGCGACAATGTCGAGACCGAAGCAAAACGAGGCATACAGGTTTTCCGACAGAATGTGCAGAAGCTCGTGATGCAATACAATATGCAATCGCATAAGGTCGACGTGGCATCCCGCACAATGAGTCAGGCTAACCAACGCTATAATGTGGCAAAACATCTCTACATTCTCGGCCGAAATACAATTCTCGACCTTAACTCAGCTACAACAGAAAAAGACTCGGCGCGCCGCAACTATATATACTCCCTTCAGACATATTGGAGCCTGTACTACACGCTTCGCAGTATGACGGGTTACGACTTCTGGCTCAACATGCCTCTCTCAGAATTACTACCAATAGAATAACAGAAAAGATGGATATCCAATTAGAGAAGAAACCTTGGTACATCCGCCACAAGTATACAATACTGCTCGGTGTAGCTATCGCTGCTCTGTCGATATACGCTATCGCTCTGGCAGTCGGTCCAAAACAACTGAAAATCAGCAAAGAGAGCACCTTTATAGGCAAAGTAGAGGATACTTTCTTTTTGGAATATGTTGATGTGGAAGGAATAGTACAACCAATATCAACAATACGCATCAATGCGACCGAAAGTGGCTCGTTGGCTCGGATTATTGCAGATGATGGCAGCACGCTCCACAAGGGCGACTCCATTCTTTTGCTGGAGAACAACGAGCTTATTCGTACTATTAATGACGAATACGACGATTGGACGAAACAAAAGAACCTCCTTGAGGAACAACGTTTAACACTTGAACAGAAAGTGATTTCTCTCCGCCAACAGTCCCTTGAGTATCAGTACGAACTAATTCGCTTAGACAAAGACATCACGGTGAAGCATGAAGAGTTCCGCATGGGCATAATAAGCAAGGCACAGCTTGAAATGGCAGATAGCGAGAATGAATTCCGACGTCAAAAGACATCGCTTCAACTCCAAAGCCTTAAGCACGACTCAGCAGCAACTGTTATTCGACAGCAACTTCTCCAGTCTGACATATTACGCAATAACAAACGCATCAAAAGAATAGCCGAACGTGCTGACAATCTCGTGATACGCGCCTCAGCAGATGGTCAATTCAGTTTCAATGGTGCGGCACTCGGTCAGCGAATAATGAATGGCGAATGCATTGGCGAGATAAAAGTTCTCTCCTCATACAAGGTAATAGCTATGCTCAATGAGTACTATATCGACCGCATCTCGGTTGGCCTTTCAGCAAATATAGTTTATCAGGATAAGAGATATGAACTCCGAATCAGCAGGATTGTTCCTGAGATAAAAAACCATTTATTCGAAGTCGACCTTACCTTTACAGGCGAAATGCCACCGAATGCTCGCCTCGGCAAGAACTACAAACTGCAGGTAGAACTTGGGCAGCAGGAGAAGGCTCTGGTCATGCCAAGAGGCGACTTCTACGCTACAACAAACGGAAAATGGATTTTCAAACTGACTAAAGATGGGAAAAAAGCTGTGCGCGTTCCTATAACTATCGGCAGACAGAACCCAAAACAATATGAGATACTCGATGGTCTCGCACCAAATGACGAAGTCATAGTAAATGGGTATTCTGATTATGCCAATATTGAAGAACTGATAATAAAATAGACCATAAATGATACTCCACTACATTAAGATAGCTATACGCAATCTGAAAAAATATCCAGTTCAGACAACCATCAGCACCATCTCTATGGCAGTAGGCATCGCTCTTATCGCCATAATGATGTCTGCCGCAAACGAATTCTTTGAGATTTCAATTGAAAACAATCCAGAGTTCCGTAAGATACACTACATCACCCCTTGTTATTCTGAAGGAAATTACAACATCGACCCAGCCCTTCTTAGTAAATTTGAAAACAGAGAATTTAAAACAATAGAAAAGTATTGTATCAAACCTCCCTGTATATACTATTGCCCACTTGTCATTGTTGACAATGACGGGGAAGAGAAGACTGCTTTTGGGCATGCAACGGCAATCCGACAAGAGTTCCTCGACTTTCTCTATCTGAAATCCGCTGTTACAGGGGATTTTCTAAAGCCATTGGACGACAACACAGTGATTATCTCGGAGAGCTTCGCACAGAGAGTCTTCGGCACCATCAATGTGATAGGCAAAAGCATCTCTTTTAATCCTCGCACATTGTCTAATGATGAATCATTCGATGAATCCTCTATTACAAGCGAACATAAGATGTTCACTATATGCGATGTTGCAAGAATTAACATGATAGACGAACTTCAAGATTTCGAATTAATCTTCAAGACAGAGGTTCCTTTATTTCTCAACTATTGCTATAAAATTTATATTATCCCGTCTGAAGGCAACCAATACAATGAACTCTGTAAAGAGATACAACCAGCCTTCGAGGAGTTTGGTATCAATGCAGAAATCGGATATCTCCCCTGGGACATACATGGTAGCAATGAGAATATAGACCCCGTTTTAGGGATTAAGATTCTATTGATTGGTTTTGCAATATTTATATTCATATCTCCTTTTCTTGGCTATCTGAGAATGCAGTTACAACTATTCTGGCTGAGACAACGAGAGATAGCTCTTCGGAACGTGGTGGGTGGAAAGACCTCTTCGCTGGTCGCACTCTTCTTCACTGAGATTTGCTTAGTTTTAATGATTAGCGGAGGCCTCGCAATAGCTTTTAGCAGTATTCTAAGCTCTGAACTTATATCAAGTTCATCTTATCTCCTTCATAAAGACAACTTATTATGGAGGATGAGCGACCTTGAACTTAATATCGGAATCGTATTATTATGCACTCTGATACTTTGCCTGATTATTGTTTCAATAGCTGTATATTACATTAGGAAATCACAGACATGTCTTGCACTTCAGATGAAACCATCCAAAAATCATAGAGTCAGGAGAATCTCATTGGGAATACAAATGATTTTCTCAATACTCTTTATCTCCATCACCATCTTTTTAGGGGTCCTTAAAATTCCCGACTATATAAGGACTGCAAATGGTTTTATCGACACAGAAAAGATGCAGGAATGCTTTGAGGTTGGACTTAGTGGAACTGAACAGATGATAATGGACAAGTCCTCGCGTTTGAGAAACGTCAAGGAGGCGGAAGCTATCATTCCTTATACATTTTTCACATTATATTATGGTGACTTAGATAAAAGACCTGAGTATATGGTCAAGAATGAGAAATACACAACCTCAATACTATTTCAGGAGAATGATGAATTCACCAATTATATGGAGATGAAGGTTACTCCTGTAGAACATTCCGCCAACAGAGAGAATACCATCTATGTTGAAGAAGATATATACCAAACATTGACGGAGAATGGCTCGCGACCTGCCCCTACCATAGAACTATTTGGGGAGATGGTGTCAGTGGCGGGTACATTCAAACAGTTTCCAACCAGTAGACACAGGTCAAGCTACCTCTACTTTATATGGAACAGAGATCCGTACACTTTGAATATACCAGAACATAAGCCTGGAGATACTTTAGCTTTTGACACCCCCAGGTCAAGGACATTTCTGGTCAAAGCTCGGCGAGGGCACGAATCAGAGGTGGCTGAGCAACTGAGAGAGATAAGGGACGATGGGATTACTCAGCCGTTACTGGCTCCAGTTGAACAATACAAGAATTTACATGACAACACAGGCGGAATATTCGAGATAATAATAACTCTTGTATATTTGATGACATTCATAAACATCACAAGCACATGCTCTGCGCTATACTCAGCCGTCTCTTTAGATGTTCGCCATCGCAGAAAAGAGGTCGCACTGCGAAAGATTAATGGTGCCACTGCAAAAGATATTCTCAAACTATTTGCCAAAGAGTACGTGATACTTCTCATCGTATGCTCATTGATTGCCGCTCTTATTGAGTTAACTCTGGTTTTGCAAACGGATCAACCGACGATACTTACGATACAACTGACTCTGGCAGTAGTCGTCACATTTCTTATAGTTGTTCTCATCATAGCCATCATTACAGCCCTGACTGTAGGATGGAAGATTCGGGAGATAATGTATATGAATCCTGTTGAGGGGCTGAAGAAATAGGGAAAGCCATATAACCATTACATAAGTTTGTTAGCCTGCATTTGATTAATTTATCGGCACTTATATCAAATACAGGCTTTTACTATTCTCATTTATTTAGTAATTTTGCCACCATTATGAAAGCACAACAGATAAGCATCATAGGCGGTGGCAATATGGGCGGTGCCATTGCCAAAGGGATAGTTGCATCAGGGCTTGCCGATGCATCACGTATTACCATTACACGCCGTACTGAGTCGGCTCTTCAGACATGGGCTGACAAGGGCTACAAGACGACAACTGATAATAACGCGGCAGTTCAAAATGCCGACATTGTCGTATTAGCCGTTAAGCCTTACCTAATTATGGATGTCATCGCTGGTTTAAAAAGCAGCTTGAAACCAGGTTCTCTCTGTATATCTGTTGCAACTGGCATATCGCTCAAACAACTTGAGGAGGCGCTACCCGCCAAAACAGCTATTGTCAGAGCTATGCCAAACACTGCGGCCGAAGTAGGCGAATCTGTGACAGCTCTCTGCCCTCTCAACGTGAGAGCTGACCAGCAGGCTGATGCCGAAGAGATTTTCAGCAAAATGGGTCTTGCCATTGTCGTTGACGAGAATAAGATGCCTGCCATAACCGCCCTTGCCTCATGTGGCATCGCTCATGCTCTCCGTTTCATCCGTGCCATGATGGAAGCTGGCATCGAGATGGGCCTTACAAGCAAACAGTCGGCTGAAATAGCAGCGCAGACAGCTAAAGGAGCTGCCCAACTTATTCTTACCAATGGGACTCATCCTGAGGTAGAGGTCGACAAGGTGTGCACACCAGCGGGTGTGACAATCACCGGGCTTAATGCTATGGAGCATGCTGGATTTACTTCTGCTGTAATCAAGGGCATCATGGGCTCTTTCAACAAAATTGTAAAATAAGATTCCCTGCTCAGAGAATAATGGACATAACAATCAAGATAGGGTCTAATGTTCTGACGACAACGAATGGCACGCTCGACAAGAAGCGCATGGAGTCGTTTGCCCGCCAGATAGCCCAATTACACGAGGAGGGCCACAGGGTGATTCTGGTCTCCTCAGGGGCTGTAGCCGCAGGTCGCAGTATGATAAAGGGCTATGAGCAGATGGACACTGTCAGCCAACGACAGCTTCTCTCCAGCATAGGGCAGGTTAAACTCATTGACACCTGGAAGCAAATCTTCGACAAACATAATATAAGCATCGGACAACTCCTCGTCACCAAACAGGATTTCAGTACGCGTGAGCACTACCTCAATATGAAGAACTGCGTACAGAGTCTATGGGAGAACAGAGTCCTGCCTGTCGTCAACGAGAACGACACCGTCTCGGTAACTGCTCTAATGTTCACTGATAACGATGAGTTGTCAGGACTCATGGCGAGTATGATGGATTGTCAGAAACTATTCATTCTAAGCAATATCGATGGCATCTTCAACGGCAATCCTAACGACCCTGACGCTGAGGTCATTCGCGAAATCAAGAGCGGTGAAAGCGTAGCTCAATACGTTCAGACAAGCAAGTCATCATTCGGTCGTGGCGGAATGATAACAAAATGTCGCACAGCACAGAAGACAGCCGATAGTGGCATCGATGTATATATTGCCAATGGCACCACTGAAGGCATCATCACCAGTCTTACTAACGACGATCATCAGTCTACAAGAACGCACTTTCAGGCGGGTGAACACAGTCCGGCAATCAAGAAATGGATAGCCTATTCCGATGGTTTTACTAAGGCAAATGTGATAGTCAACGAGGGAGCATCTCAAGTTCTTTGTGACCACACAAAGGCCGCAAGTCTCCTTCTCGCTGGTGTTGTACGATTTGAAGGTGAATTCAAAAGCGGCGACCTGCTGACTATAATCAACGAAAATGGAGACAAGATAGGTGTCGGTCGCTCTAATTACGACAGAGATAAGGCACAGAAAGCCATAGATGCCATGCATACACTTGGCGTAAAAGTTGCCATAAAACCCCTGATTCATTACGACTATCTCTATATATACTGAATATTATTCTGGAAATGTTTTTTCCTAATTAACATACACGACATTGAAAACGCAGTTAGAACTGGTGCACGAAGCATCGCGACAGATGATTAAGATAACAGACTCTTTGAGTACTGCTATCCTAAATGGTTTTGCCGACGCCCTTATTAGGGATACCGAGAGGATATTGGCAGCAAATCAGATAGATCTCTCCCGCATGTCGCCCGACGACCCTAAGTATGACCGTCTGAAACTAACGAAAGAGCGTATTGAAGGCATTGCCTCCGACACCCGCAATGTGGCAAGGCTACCTGCCCCCTGTGGCGAGGAGTTGGAATCTCGCACATTAGATAATGGACTTCAATTGCGTAAAGTTCGCGTTCCTCTTGGCGTTGTGGGTGTCATCTATGAAGCTCGTCCCAATGTCACAGTAGATGTTGCCTCTCTGTGTCTACGGTCAGGAAACGCTGTGGTACTGAAAGGCGGTAGCGATGCACAGGATAGCAATGTAGCAATGGTCGAGACAATGCATAGTGTCCTCAGAGAATATGGCGTTACAACAGATATCATACAACTTCTGCCTCCAACTCGCGAAGCGGCGACAGAACTGATGAATGCCGTAGGACTTGTTGATGTTTTGATTCCGCGTGGCTCACAAAACCTTATCAGTGCTGTACGTTCTCAGGCAAAAGTTCCAGTTATTGAAACAGGTGCTGGTGTCGTCCACACATTCTTCGACATAGATGGAGACCTTGAGATTGCAACACGTGTTGTTGACAATGCCAAGACCAGACGTGTCAGTGTGTGCAACGCTCTCGACTGCCTTATCGTACACAAAGGGAGACTGAACGACCTACCTTACCTGTCACGAATACTTGGAGAAAAGGGGGTGGAGATTTATGCTGATGAATGCGCTTATGAAGCTCTCAAAGCATACTATCCGGCATCCCTTCTGCAACATGCTGAAGAGAGCGATTTCGGTCGCGAGTTCCTCTCAATGAAGATGGCAATCAAGACAGTTGAGAACCTCGATGGAGCTCTCGACCACATATACAAATTCAGTCTTAAGCATTCAGAATCAATTGTGACAAACAACGAAGAATCGGCTCATCGTTTCGAGAATGAGGTCGATGCAGCTTGTGTCTACGTCAACGCACCGACATCATTCACCGATGGTGCTCAGTTCGGGCTTGGTGCCGAAATAGGAATATCAACGCAGAAACTTCATGCTCGCGGACCTATGGCATTGAGAGAATTGACAAGCTACAAATGGCTGATTCGTGGCAACGGACAAATCAGAAAATAGTATTCACAACAATCTAAGATAATTTAAACATACAGATGTCTGTAACAGCAATTCTCCGTATCGAATGTCCCGACCAGAAGGGCCTTATCTCACGTGTCACAGATTTTATACAGCGCAATAATGGTAATATTGTTGCTCTTGATCAATATACCGACACTTACGAAAAGCACTTCTTCATGCGTGTTGAATGGGAGGTTGAAGGATTCGCTATAGAACGCGACCAGATAGGTCCGGCATTCCAATATGCCATAGCAACGCCTTGCCAGATGAACTGGCAACTCGACTTCTCCGACCAAAAACTGCGTATGTGTATCATGGTTAGCAAGATGAGTCATTGTCTGTACGACCTTCTTGCTCGTTATCATGCTGGAGAACTCAATGTCGAGATACCGCTCATCATAGGCAATCACGATTGTATGCAGATTGTGGCCGACCAGTTTGGGATTCCTTTCCACCTCATCAAGATAACGAAAGAGAACAAGGCTGAACAGGAACAACTACAGATGCAACTGCTAAAGGACAACAATGTCGATTTTGTTGTTCTTGCCCGTTACATGCAAATATTAAGTCTCGATTTCATCCGTTCATATCCTAACAGGATTATCAATATCCACCACTCAACACTTCCTGCCTTTGTTGGCGCAAAACCATACCATCAGGCATACACCCGTGGTGTTAAGCTGATTGGAGCAACGGGGCACTACGTGACAGAGGACCTTGATGCAGGCCCAATCATCGAACAGGACATAATAAGGGTAACCCATAAAGATACCCCCGAGACAATGGTTCTTAAGGGAATGGATGTGGAGAAGATTGTTCTTGCACGTGCTGTTGAAGCTCACGTGAATCGCAAGACAATCGTATGGAATAATAAAACAATAGTATTCAGCTAATTATGCAGATAGCAATAGTCAAATACAACGCCGGCAATATCCGTTCGGTTTCAAACGCACTTGAGCGAATTGGCTGTAGGGATGTTCATATTACTGATGACATTGCGGCTCTTCAATCAGCTGACAAAGTGATATTCCCCGGAGTCGGTGAGGCCTCTACTACGATGAAACATCTGCGTTCCACAGGATTGGACAAGGTCATACTCGGGCTTAAGCAACCAGTCCTTGGCATCTGCCTTGGAATGCAACTTATGTGCAACCATTCAGAAGAGGGCGATGTCGATTGCCTTGGAATCTTCCCCGTCAATGTTCGACGTTTTATCCTTCCCACTCCGAACCCCGACAATTTAAA
The DNA here is from genome assembly GCA_021443545.1 of Marinilabiliaceae bacterium. Taxonomy (GTDB): domain Bacteria; phylum Bacteroidota; class Bacteroidia; order Bacteroidales; family Marinilabiliaceae; genus W3P20-009. The sequence continues at coordinate 28,874 of JABUTU010000056.1, forward strand.
GATTCCTCAGATGGGATGGAACACCATCAACAACCTGAAGCAACCACTCTTCTCGCCTGAACTCGAAGGGAAGTTTGTCTATTTTGTCCATAGCTATTACGCTGAATTATGCGAATATACTGCATCGATAACACATCATACTTTGGATTATAGCTCATCGTTGCACAAAGATAATTTCTACGCCACACAGTTCCATCCCGAGAAATCAGGCTCTGTAGGCGAAACAATCTTACGTAATTTCATTGCCCTATGATAGAGATAATCCCAGCAATCGACATGATTGAAGGCCGCTGCGTCCGCCTCTCAAAAGGAGACTATACGACAAAGAAAGTATACAATGAAGACCCTTCAGAAGTAGCCAAGATGTTTGAAGATACGGGTATCCGTCGTCTTCATGTTGTAGACCTCGATGGTGCTAAGGCTGGACATATTGTCAACCACAAAGCTCTTGAAAAAATCACGATGACAACATCTCTGCTTGTTGATTTCGGGGGAGGGCTCAAGACTTCTCAAGATTTGCGCATTGCCTTTGAGTGCGGAGCCAAAATGGTGACAGGAGGCTCTATCGCCATCAAGAAACCTTTCGAGTTTATGTCGTGGATTGATGAGTATGGTCCCAATAGGATTATCCTCGGTGCCGATGCCAAAGAGGGCAAGATAGCTGTAACAGGATGGCTCGAAGAGACTGATACCGATTTGATACCATACATCAACAACTATGTCAGCAAGGGTATCAGCAAGGTAATCTGCACTGACATTTCAAAGGACGGCATGCTTCAGGGTCCTAACATAGCTCTCTATAAGGAGATAATGAAAGCACAGCCAAACCTACATCTCATCGCCAGCGGTGGCGTTAGTTGTGCTGCCGACATCGACCGACTTGAAGAGGCGGGTATTCCCGCTGTCATAATGGGCAAAGCAATATATGAAGGCAAAATTAGTATGGCTGAACTGCAGAAGTGGGTATAAGAAAAAGAATTAGTAACTTCGCGCACTGCAAGCGCAACCAACTTAAAGCCGATGTTAGCAAAACGCATAATACCATGTCTCGACATACGTAACGGACAGACCGTCAAGGGTGTCAACTTCGTCAACATACGCGAGGTAGGCGACCCTGTTGAACTTGGAGCATACTATGCACAACAGGGCGCCGACGAACTTGTCTTTCTCGACATCACTGCCTCTCATGAGGAACGTAAGACATTCCCAGACCTTGTTCGCCGTATAGCTCAAGGCGTCAATATTCCTTTTACCGTAGGTGGTGGCATTAGCGAATTAAAGGACGCGGACATTCTACTCAGCGCTGGAGCTGATAAGATATCTATCAACTCGTCCGCTGTTCGAAATCCTCAACTGGTCAGCGATATGGCGCACAACTTCGGCAGTCAATTTGTTGTCGTCGCCATCGATGCTCGTTTCGACGAGACCTCAGGTGAGTGGATTGTCACAGTTAAAGGTGGACGAGAAGCAACTGAGAAACGACTCTTCTCATGGGCCAAAGAGGTGCAGGAACGAGGTGCTGGAGAGATACTCTTCACCTCTATGAATCATGATGGTGTGAAACAAGGATTTGCGAATGAGGCGCTTGCAAAGCTTTCGACAGAATTATCAATTCCTATTATAGCCTCTGGCGGTGCTGGAAAAATGGAACACTTCAAGGATGTGTTTACCATAGGTAAGGCTGACGCAGGTCTTGCTGCCTCCATTTTCCACTTCAAGGAGATAGCTATCCCCGACCTCAAAGAATACCTACGTAACAACGGAATTACAGTCAGATAAAATATCAATATCAAGCATATGCTCAATTACTCTAAAAACCCAGACGGTCTCATCCCTGCAATTATTCAGGACAACAAGACTGGAAAGGTCTTGATGCTCGGATACATGAACGAGGAGGCCTATAAAAAAACAGTCGCTGAAGGCAAGGTCACATTCTGGAGCCGCACTCGCAAAACTCTTTGGACAAAGGGCGAGACAAGTGGCAACTTCCTTAACGTCGTTAGTATGGCAGAGGACTGCGACAACGACACATTACTCATCAAGGTCAACCCCGACGGCCCCGTTTGCCATACTGGAACTGACACTTGTTGGGGGGAGAACAATAAGACAGACGACTTGATGTTTCTTAAAGAACTTCAAGACTTCATAGACAAACGTCATGAAGAGATGCCTGAGGGTTCATACACAACGAGTCTGTTTCAGAAAGGAACTCCTAAAATCGCCAAGAAAATGGGTGAAGAGGCAGTAGAAGCAGTCATCGGTGCTATGAACAACGATGATGAAAACTTCATCTACGAATGCGCTGACGTGGTATATCACATGATTGTCCTGCTCACTCATAAAGGATACCGCATTGAGGACGTAGCTCGCGAACTCAAATCAAGACATTAAAGTGAATCCTCTTGGGGTTATAGAAAAGTATTATATCAAGGGCTCAACACTCTATGATATCATTGTGACACATAGCAGTGCTGTCGCTGATTTATCACTCGCCATCGTGGATGGCCATCCAGAACTGGGTGTTGACCGACAGTTCATTTATGAGGGGGCTATGCTTCACGATATAGGCATAATACGAACCTACGCTCCTGGAATCCACTGCGAGGGTTCTGCTAATTATATATGTCATGGGTATCTCGGCTCTGAAATGCTTCAGGCTGAGGGCCTATACCGACATGCTCTTGTTTGCGAACGTCACACTGGAGCTGGACTGCCTCTCGATGAGATTATCAGTATGGAACTGCCCATTCCTCACCGAGATATGATCCCCGTATCCATAGAAGAGCAGATAATATGCTATGCCGACAAGTTCTTCAGTAAGAGCAGAGACCTGAAGGAACAGAAGAGCCTCGATAGCGCATTGCATTCTGTTGCCAAATATGGAGAGGCTTCTGAGAGGCGTTTTCGTAAAATGCACGAACTGTTCAGTATACCGCGTATAGTCTAAACTCTAAAGCTGAATGACTATGAATAATACTCTCAAACTGATACTGAAGATTATTGTGTCGGGATTCGCTTTTTGGTGGGTTGTCCGTCAGATTGATATGGTTTCGGTATGGGAGAGAATATCATCAGCCCAATGGTGGTGGATATTAACGGCATTACTGACGTACGTCATATCACAGATTCTCAGTGCCCTTAGGGTGAATTCGCTATATAAGACTGTACCTCTCCATCTGCCCACCTCTGAAAATACCAAACTCTATTGGTTGGGTATGTTCTACAACTTCTTTCTGCCAGGAGGAGTAGGCGGTGACGGATACAAGGTCTACTACCTACACAAATATTACGACAGTAAAGTTAAGAATATCATATCATTATTGCTATGCGACAGAATTAGTGGTTTAGCAGCAATATGCATATACCTGCTCTTATTCACGAGTTTCTTTATCGAAGATTTACCCCTACCCTATCGCGAGTATCTGTTCCTCTTCGTTCCCGCTATTTTTTTGGGCTTCTATATCGCCGTTCGTTTTCTAAACAAAAAAGCCCTGCCCGCACAGCTTAGGGTGATGGCTTACTCGCTACTCATTCAAGGGCTGCAGATGGCTACAGCCATGCTAATCTTCATTGCTATTGGCGGAGATATTAGAACCACTGACAATTATATGTTTCTCTTCTTCTTGAGTAGCATAGCATCAGCCATTCCCATAAGTTTCGGGGGCATTGGACTTCGTGAGATGACTTTTATAATCGGTTCTGAGTACCTTTTGGTAGACAATGATATTTCGGTTGCCTTAAGCGTGCTATTCTATACGACATCACTTGTAAGTTCCATTCCTGGAGTAGTGTATGCTATAAGGCCTTCACTTATTAATAAGGGCAGGCACGTACCTGATAATACTAATCCCATATAATATGAAACAGATACTTATTTCCATTCTTGCAGCACTCGCACTGGCTGGGTGTTGTGAAACAAAGAAAGCTGATTGCTCAATGGATAAATCAGCTGTGATTCTTGAGAACCTGAAGACCAGAAGAGCTGTACGCACATATAGTGATAGCATTCCTGACAAGGCACTCATTGAAAAGATAGTTGAAGCTGGCTCATACGCACCAACAGGAATGGGCATGCAGTCGCCTATCATCATCGCCGTCACTAACAAAGGTGTTCGCGACACATTGTCAAGCATGAACGCCAAGGTCATGGGAAGTCAGTCCGACCCATTCTATGGTGCGCCAGTAGTCTTAGTAGTGCTTGCAGACAAAAAGATTGGCACATATCAGTATGATGGATCACTCGTAATGGGTAACCTCATGAATGCCGCTCATGCCGTTGGTCTCTCATCATGTTGGATCCACAGAGCAAAAGAGATGTTTGAGACACCAGAAGGCATTGCTATGCTCAAAGAGTGGGGATACGAAGGAGACTATGAAGGCATAGGCAACTGCATCATCGGCTACAACTCAGGAGAGGCCCCTACGCCAAAACCACGTAAGGCCGACTATATAAAATTCGTTGAATAATATTGCAGTACATTAAACTTTTAAAGCAGCATAAAAAAAGGCTGAATCTGCGGTTTCAGCCTTTTTGAATATTATGCTCAATCGTATAAACAATTACTACTCAGCTAAAGTATAAAAAAGTTAACATAGTACTCACCCCTCCATTCAGTTTAGCTAACAACTGATTTTCCAAAATTAATCACACATATCTCTTCTATCTATCACTAATCCACCATCATCACGTTAATACTACCATTAGTATGTTGACCCTCAATGTAACCCAAAAAGACAACATCTGGCAAATTTGTATTGACAACATCCACAAGTTTCTCAATTGCGTTGCTCCTAAGTGTGTCGTCACTATCAACAAACATTATATACT
>JABUTU010000065.1 GCA_021443545.1 Marinilabiliaceae bacterium
TCTTGAGGTGGTCTTAGAAATAACCAATCTGACTAAGGAACAAATTAGCAGTATCTAATTATTTCGACATTTACCAAACCATATAGAACCGCACACAACTTATTTGCGTACGAAGAGTCAGAAATCTAATAAAATGAAGACATCTTCTATTCTCAAGGATATTTTTCCTTTTGTGATGCCATACAAATGGCTTGTTGTGGCAACTCTGACTCTGACTCTGATTGGTTCTGTCACAGCTCAGATTAATGCTATAGTACTCAATTATACTGTTGATGAGATTAACTCTCTCGTTGAACTGGGCAAGGGGTTGACTGAGGGTATGTATATTATGTTTAATATCTCCGTTATTTTGCTTGGTAAGGAGTTGATTTCAATAGGTATAACGTACGGTCAACGATACTTTGGAGAGAAATTGCGTATATCTATCTCTCAGGATTTATCTCAGGCGGTAATAGTAAAAATGCTGACCTATCGTCTTGCCTTTTTCTCTCGTTCTGGCAATGAGGCTGGCAAATTGCAAGCACGTATCGACCATGGTGTCGAGAGTCTTACCCGTATGGTTCAGAATTTCTTTATCGATATTCTGCCTCTATGTGCTTCTGCCATATTGGCTCTCGCCTTGATGTTCAGACAGAATTTCTATGTGGGAATGACAGCTCTGATAATTGTTCCTGTCTATTTCTACATCACTTATCGCCAGGCGGTTAAGATGAAGGGTTGGCGTGAGAATCATAGAATCTATCGCGAGGCTAAGAGTAATGGCATAATGAATATCCTTCAGAGTATAAATGTTATCAAATCATTCAACAGGGAAGAGATTGAAGGAAAGAAACAATTGGATCTTCTTAACAAGATAAAACTCAATCAGATGCAGACCCGAAAGACTGGTTTTGCCTTTGATAGTCTTAAGACTTTTGTGGAACAAATAGGTGTTGTCCTCATCATAATACTAACGGCTTTCCTCGTCCTAAGTGGTCAAATGACTATCGGAGCCATTATGTATCATATCATGTTGTTCAGTAATGTCTCTGCGCCAATCCGCCAATTACACAGAATTTATGACGATATGAATGATGCGATGATTTATGCTGACAGTTTCTTCGGCATCATAAATGCTGAACAGGATGAGAAGGAGGGTAGTGGTTCCTATAAGCCTGCGAAAATAATGGGTAATATGGAGCTTCGGAATGTGGATTTCTCTTATCCTAACGGAACTAAGGCGCTGTGGAATATCAATATGAAGATTGAGAGCGGTAAGGTGACGGCCTTGGTTGGTTTGTCTGGTGCAGGAAAGAGCACCATTGTCAATCTGCTCGATAAGTTCTACGAGCCTGATTGCGGTGAGGTGCTTCTCGATGGTGTCAATATTAAGGATTGGGATACTCAATACCTCCGCGACAATATAGGTTTAGTCCTTCAGAAGAACCATATTTTCGACGGCACTATTGAGGAGAATATTCTATATGGCAATCCTGATGCGACTCACGAGGATGTTGTTGATGCTGCAAAAAAGGCCTATCTGTATGACCAGGTTATGGATCTGCCTAATAAATTTGATAGTAAGGCAACTGAACTCTCGGGCGGTCAGCAGCAACGCGTGGCAATAGCTCGTATGTTCATAAAGAATCCGCCTATTATCTTCCTCGATGAGCCAACAGCCAGTCTTGATGCTATAGCAACTGAACAGATTAAGAATTCAATCGATGCTATCAAGAAGAACAGAACAGTCATCATCATCTCTCATAGTCTATCCCAGATTATTGATTCTGACACTATATATTCTCTCGAAAAAGGCCATGTCATGGAGAATGGAACCCATGAGGAGTGCTTTAAGATGAATGGCGTCTACCGCAAGATATTCGATGCCTCCGCAAGAAGTCTTAATATTGATAAGATTGCTAAGACAATGGAGGAGATATGAAAAGAGCCACCTTTTGGTGGCTCTTTAATTATTTCTATTTCTCTCTGATAGTTCAGAAAACAACTGTCTCCAAGCACTCAATCTCTTTAGAAAGTTCTCCAATCTGGATTCTGAATGTTCCCTTCTCAAGATGCCACTTGTCGTCCATTCCAACAAATGCAAGATCCTTGGCGGCTATCTTCATAGTAACATGTTCACTTTCGCCAGCATTGAGGTCAACCTTGCAAAATGCTCTCAGTCGACGTACATCTGGTGTGAGTGATGCCACAAGGTCTGATGAATAGACAAGTACGCTATGCTTGCCATCTGTGTCACCACTATTCTTGACGTTGAGTGTGACTGTGATGCTGTCGTTTGCAGCAAATTGTTGTGGTGCAATTGTTATATCGCTATACTCAAATGTGGAATAGCTCAGACCATATCCGAATGGCCACTGAACTGTGACGTCTGCATCGTAATTGTAGGCCCCCGACATGACTTCGCGCTTTTCACAGGGCTTATAGTCGTATGTGGCAAGTGCACTCTGATAACGAGGATAGGTGAATGGCAAGCGACCGCTGAAATTCTCCTTGCCTGATAGCAGTTTTGCAAGGGCATCACCGCCATAATTACCTGGTATCATAATGTCAACAATGGCACTTGCAAGCGGCTCTACGTCGTTTATCAGTCGACCGCGCCCCTCGTTAAGTATTAGAACAATAGGTTTGTTGTACTTATCTAATGCCTTGATGAGGTTCTGCTGATTAGTGCTCAAGTCCAGATCATTCAAGTTACCTGGTGTCTCGCAATAGCTATTCTCTCCGACGCAACATACAATATAGTCAAATCCTGTGGCACTCTTAGGCAATCCGAAATCGGCTTTTGGCTCCTTCTCTTCGAAGTAACTTCCCTCTGCCACATACTCAACACCTGGTATGTATGTGATGTTCTTTGCTCCAAATTCATTTTGCATGGCCTCAAGTATGGTATTGTATTGCCCAGCAAAACGGTCGGCTAAGTGTCCTTGCCATGTGTAACTCCACCCACCATTCAGGCATCGCATATTGTTGGCATTTGGTCCGCAAAGCAATATCTTGGCGTTTGCTGGCAGAGGTAGTGTCTTGTCGGTGTTCTTAAGAAGTACCATCGACTGGATGGCTGCTTCTGTTGATGCCTGTGAATGTTCCTCTGATGCAAATTCAGGGTATGATGCATTTTTGCATGCTTCAATATCTGAATAACGCTCATACAGACCTAAACGGTGCTTGACGCGCAGGATACGGCGAACAGCATCGTCAAGACGCTCCATACTCACCTCTCCCGCATTAACGAGCTCCTCAAGAAGTGTGATGTGGTCTGTCGAATAGGGGTCCATCGACATATCAATGCCTGCATTGAAAGCTATCTTGATGGCCTCTTTCTTGCTCGATGCGATATGATCGCGGTTGTAAAGATTCATGATGTCTGCCCAATCGGTGACAATCATACCATCCCAGTTGAGACCCTCCTTGAGCCATTCTGTCAGGAAACGATGACTTGCATGAAGTGGCTCTCCGTTATTGTTGGCTGAGTTAACCATGATGGTCAGTGCTCCAGCGCGTACTGCTGCCGCAAATGGGGCAAAGTGTTTCTCTCGCATCTCGTTGAGTCCAATATTGGATGGTGTACGGTCCTTCCCAGAGCGTGGAGCCCCATAGCCCATGAAATGCTTTAACGAGACTCCGATGTGCGTGCTGTCGATATGATTTGGATCATCTCCCTGAAATCCTAATGTAGCCGCCTTTGCCATGACACTTGACAAGTAGGCATCCTCACCATAGTTCTCCCAGCAACGAGGCCAGCGCTGATCACGCGACAGGTCGATTGTAGGCGAATATGTCCATGGTACCTCACATGCTCGTGTCTCATATGCACAGATCTCAGCACCGCGACGTGTAAGCTCAGGATTGAATGTTGCTGCTAAATTTATATTCTGAGGGAAAAGAGTGCCACCAATAGTATAGGTGGTACCATGGTTTTGGTCAACACCATATAGACAAGGAATCCCGATGTACTCCATCGAGAGTTCCTGTATCTTTAGAATCAAATTCTTCCACTCCTCTTGTGTTATTGCTCTGCCAGGAGCATTCAGTATTGAACCAACTTTGTAATCTTTGATGGCCGACAGAATCTTCTCTTCATCAAAAACAAAATGCTCCCCCTCCAAATGTCCAAGCACATCAATTGTCAGTTCACAAGTTTGACCTACCTTCTCACGAAGTGTCATCTTGCCTAACTCTGCCTTAATCTGCTTTTCAATCTCTGCATCCTGAGCAATTGCACGTGGAGCAGACGACTCTTTGGTTCCACATGATGTGAAGATAAGAGCCAAAATACCAAGGAGTGAAAGAGTCTTCATATTTCGATTATTTCTTGTTCTTGATGAGCCATTCAGCAATCTGTACGGCGTTGAGGGCAGCACCCTTCTTAATCTGGTCACTTACAAGCCAGAATGAGAGTCCGTTTGGATTTGAGAGGTCTGCACGTACACGACCGACGTGCACTGGGTCTTTGCCAGCGAGAAAGAGTGGCATTGGATATACTTTGTTTGCAGGATCATCCATCAATACAACGCCTTCTGCCTTTGAGAATGCAGCCTTAGCCTGCTCTGGCGTCACTGGTTTCTCCATCTCGCACCAAATAGCCTCTGAGTGTGAACGCATTACAGGAATACGCACACAGGTAGCACTGACCTGAACGTCTGAATGCATAATCTTACGTGTCTCGTTGTACATCTTCATCTCCTCTTTCGTATAGTCGTTTTCTGTGAAGACATCAACCTGAGGAATGATATTCATTGCAAGCTGATATTGGAACTTCTTAGCCTCAACTGGTTTGCCTGCTACGACATCCTTAACTTGCTGCTCCAATTCTGCCATACCTGTTGCTCCAGCACCAGATGCAGCCTGATAGGTAGCAACGTGTACTCGCTTGATGTGGGCTAACTCTTCAATTGCCTTGAGTGCCACAACCATCATTATCGTAGTACAGTTAGGATTGGCAATAACATTACGGGGTGTGTTGAGAGCATCTGTTGGGTTAACCTCTGGTACTACTAACGGTACATCATTGTCCATACGGAAGGCACTTGAGTTGTCAATCATAATGGCTCCGTACTTGGTGATATCCTTCTCAAACTCTTTCGAGACACTTGCTCCTGCTGATGCAAGAACTAAGTCGATACCCTTGAAATCGTCTGTGTCGTGCTTGAGCTCCTTCACTGTAAGCTCTTTGCCTCTGAATGTGTATTTGCGACCTGCACTGCGCTCTGAACCAAACAATACAAGTTCATCAAGTGGGAAATTGCGCTCATCAAGCACTTTAAGGAATTCCTGTCCTACGGCACCACTTGTGCCTACAATTGCTACTTTCATTAGTATGTCTTTTTGTTGTTTAAATTTCTATCCTATTGTTTATGAGTTGCAAAAATATTACTTTCGCTCGACTTGTAATGATTATGAAAGCATTTTTAATACTATTTTTTTTAGTATCTCTATGTGCTAACGCACAAATAGAGTTCGGCACAGCTACTAAACACTATGTGTGGACAGGACAGACTGAGCAATATAAGGTTGAAGATGAGGTCCTTTGGCTTAACGCCAGTCCAGATCTAAAAAACGCACTTATTACTACTCAAGTTGAAAACTGCAATCAGGTGAGTGAGTGGGCTTTGACGTTTACTTCATCGGTAGGGCTCTCAACAAGCAATTATGCAATTTTTCACATCATGGCTGATGTCTCCGATGCGGAGGTGACCTCTTCATTGGCTGTGCGATTGGCTGGAGCATCTGCAAAGAGAATGTCGCTTTGTAACGTTAAAAATGGCAAAGCAATGGCTTGCGCTACAAGTGTAGATACGTTATTTGAAAATCCTGTATCTATCAGAATCCTAATAAAGAGAACCAGGAATAGCGACAATACAAAACAATGGATTTCTGTATATCACATCAATGACAATGACACTATATTTGATTGTTCAACATCTATAATACCAGATGATTACGAACAATTATCTCAATCAGCAATTCAGATAACTTATTCTAAGACTCGTGCTACAGGGACATTCTCATTTTCCGACTTCGAGGTGAAATATGGAGAGATTGAGATAGTTGAGGAAGCAACGCCTCCGACGCCTCCGGCACCTAAGCCTGTTCGCTCGAATGAACCCATATCGTGGGGCGAAATATCATGGGCAGGTCAGACAGCTCAATACCTTGTTGAAGTAGATTCACTTTATCTCGATGCTCTGGATGAAGATATCAAAACCGCAACTATAAATACAACAATTCAAAATATTGATAGTGTGTGTGAATGGTCTTTCGGTTTTGCTACTCAATACGCTCTTTCAAGTAGCAATTATGCGCTGTTTCATCTGCTCTCTCATGTGCAGGATTCTGTCGTTGATAACTCTCTCGCTCTTCGTATGGGTCATAGTGCTAAGAACTTTCAGTTATGTACTGTGAATAACGGAAAAATAACTGCTATAAAGGAGGCTGGAGGTGAGACCTTTTTCGATAAACCACAAAATGCAAGAGTGGTAGTAAAAAGAACGCTCAATGAGGATAACGTAACACAGAAATTCTCCGTTTATAGTGTCGAGAATACAGATACTATAATGCATTGCTCAACTGACATTGTACCTGATGATTACGATGCGTTACATTCGACAGCACTCGAAGTGTATTTCTCAAAGACCAGAGCGCACAAAGCATTCTCTTTCTACGATTTTAATCTCAAGCGCGGTGCAATATTATCTTCTCAAACCGACACAACGTCTAATATATCAAAGGAAGATACCATAGTTAATAATAGCCCGTTAATATTTGCCTCCTTTACATGGGAGGGAGAGACATCTCAGTACAAAAAGATTGATGATAATACCTTGATTCTCGATGCATCTGTCGAGAATAAGGTGGCTCAGATCTATACTACGGACTTGGGTGTTGACAGTGTCAATATATGGAGATTTCACGTAGCATCCGAAGAACAACTCTCATCATCTAACTATATTATTATCAGTCTTATATCGGACATATCTGAAGGAGAATCTGCGACATATTCGCTTTTGCTCCGTATCGGCGGGTCGAATAAGAATGTCGCGCTATGTCGTAAAAAATCAACAATCAGCAAGATTTCAGAGGGTGTCACAGGTTCATATACTTATGTGGATACCGATTTTGAGGTTGTCAGAAGTCTTAATCCTGATGGGACTCATCACATCTCTGTATACTCTCTGGTTGAAGCCCAAAGGGCTCTGGAATGTGAGGCGGATATAGTGCCAGATGACTATTCTGGTCCCAACAGCACGACATTCGAGATTCACTACTCGTCGACAAGGGCAAAAGGGGTATATAGCATCAGCAATTTCTCTGTTGAATATGGTCAGTTGAATATGTCTCAAAATGGCGAGCAAGAATCGGCTCACTTGAAAGAGGGGTTGTGCAACAGAGGCGACGTGGTTATAAACGAAATCATGTATCGTCCCTCTGGCACATTCGGATTGCCTGATATCGAGTGGATAGAGTTATACAATAATACAGATGAGGTGATATCCTTGAATAACTGGACCTGGTGCAGTAAGGCAAAATTATCTAACTGTACTATTCTGCCTCATGGATTTCTGGTCCTCTGCTCTACTAAAAACCTCCTTGTGATGAAGAACTGGTCTGAGTCGGCTGTTTCAAATACCTCGTCGTGGGTTGAGCTGAAAGATACAGGCAAGGAATTGATACTCGAAGACCAATATGGACGTGTCATCGACTACGTTTTTTATGCACAAGAGAACTATAAGGATAGCTATAAGGTTGACGGAGGATGGAGTCTCGAACGTAAGGACCCACTTAACATGACGATTGATGAAAAGAATTGGGATTTCTCTGAAAATCCCGCTGGCGGAACTCCTGGCGGGATTAATACCATGTATTCTGATTACCCCGATTTACAACAACCCTTTTCGCTATTTGTTTCAAGTGCCGACACAAATGGAGAATATATCCGCATCACTTTTAGTGAACCAATGGACACGTTGAATATCCCTAATCAGTTGAGAATAAATAACGAACTGCAGGATGTCTCGCTTTATGAATGTGATGTCAGGACTTTCTCATGGATGATTTTCAAACTATCATCGCCCATTGTAAGAGGAAGTTTCTACGAAATTGAAATAGATGGATTCTACGACCTTGCTGGAAATCCGAATATTCAGCTGACAGAAAAAGTCGGCATCAAAGAGGAGGTAAAAGAAGGTGATATAGTGATAAATGAGATTATGGCAACAGCATCTCCAGCCACATGCGACTTTATTGAGATACTAAATGTGTCGGAGAAAAATATTGACCTCGCTGAGTTATGTCTTGCAACGGTGACTGAAGAGGGCTCGATAAATAAGCTGGTTGCGCTGACGGACTACGAGCGGACTATATTCCCAGGAGAGTACATAGTGATTACGCGTAATGCTTCGGGTGTTATTTCAATGTTTAATCCTCAGGAACCCAATAATGTAGTTGCCTCAATCTATATGCCTGCTTTAAATAAGAATGGGATAATTGCACTGACTGATGCCGCTGGCAATATTATTGATATCTGTTCTTATAGTGAGGAGATGTATAGTGTCGCATTGTCTTCAACCACAAATGTTAGTATTGAGAGAATCAACCCCACTGTCTCCTCTCAGGAGTTGTCTAACTGGACCTCTGCATCTCCTATTGCAGGGTTTGCAACACCTACGAGTTACAACTCTCAGTATCGTGAGATAACAAAGCCTGTTGCTAAAGAGGTGGAGATAACCGTAAAGGTCTTTGTTCCAGGTTCCAACACTGAACCAGATAAAGCGTTGATAAGCACTGTCTTTACCGATGGTTTATGGATGGGAACTATGAAGGTCTTCAGGGCTGACGGTTCGCTGGTATGCGTGCCATACAATAATATTCCATTACCCTCTACGGGTCAGTTGGCATGGGATGGTTACGACGATAGTGGTGAGTTACAGGCTCCAGGAACGTATATTGTCTATATTTCTGCATGGCAATCTGCAGGTAAACGCCATGAGTTTAAGGGTACTGTAGTAATGCATCCTCAAAAATAATTCTGACTAGATGAAATTACTATAAATTGTTTTTGTAAGATTCGAGGTTTATGTTTAGCAGGATTTGATTTTCTCTTACTTAATCGTAACTTTGTACCTATTATGAAACAATACAATTTTTGGAACATTATCTGTGGTTGGGTCGCATTTGTGATATCAGCCATAACTTATATCCTCACAACTGAGGATACTGCGAGTTTCTGGGATTGTGGAGAGTTTATCTCGACAGCAAACAAACTTTTAGTGGGTCATCCCCCTGGAGCTCCTTTCTTTATGATTATAGGTCGCCTTTTTGCAATAATGGCTCCTGATGTGATGTTGATATCAAAAAGTATTAACATCATGTCGGCTCTCTGTTCAGCTTTTACCATCATGTTCCTCTTTTGGACAATAACGCATCTCGCACGAAAGATTTTCATTGATGAACAGGCCGATTGCTCTGGAGAGACGATGCCCTTGTGGCGTATCATAGCCGTGATGGGTGCTGGAATGGTTGGAGCTCTGGCATATACATTCTCTGATACGTTCTGGTTCTCAGCAGTCGAAGGTGAAGTATACGCTATGTCGAGCCTCTTTACCGCTGTTGTATTCTGGGCTATTTTGAAATGGGAAAATGTTGCTGACGAGCCTCATGCCAACCGCTGGTTGATTCTTATAGCTTATCTCATAGGATTGTCTATCGGTGTTCACCTGTTGAATCTCTTGGCTATACCTGCAATAGGTATGATATACTATTTCAAGAAGTATCCTAAAGTAACCCGCAAAGGAGTTATAGCTGCATTGGCTTTTTCGTGTGTCATTCTCGGTGCAATTCTCTATGGTATCATCCCAGGCCTTGTCAAGATGGCAACTTACTTCGAGTTGTTCTTTGTTAATGAGCTGGGATTTGGCTATAATTCAGGAGCAATATTCTATGCGCTCCTCTTGGTAGGTTTGCTAATCTATGCAATCTATTGGACTTACAAGAATAACCATGTCATCTCTAATACCATCCTGACGGCAGTCACAGTAATTATAATAGGCTATTCATCATTTGCCATGGTTGTCATCCGTTCCGTCTCTAATCCGACTATGGACCAGAACTCACCAGAAGATGTTTTTGCCCTGACTGATTACCTCAACCGTGAACAGTATGGCAACAGACCATTGCTTTATGGACAGTCTTTTGATTCGCCAATAGATAGGCAAGCAATGTCGAATGCTGGCAAGGGAAATCCTGTCTATACTCAGAAGGATGGAAAATATGAGATTGTCGACTATAAACCAGAATATAAGTATCAGGCATGTATGCTATTCCCCCGTATGTATAGTCCAGATGAACGTCATATCGAAGAGTATAAATCGTGGACCGGTTTCAAGGGGCGTTCTGTTCCAGTAGTTGACGAGTATGGTCAAAAGAATTTCGTGACTGTCCCAACATTTTGGGAGAATATCAAGTTCTTCGTTGGTTACCAGTGCAACTTTATGTATTGGCGCTATTTTATGTGGAATTTCTCTGGACGCCAGAATGATATTCAGGGTCAGGGAGAACTGATTCATGGCAACTGGATTACAGGTATTCCAGTTATTGATAATATGATGCTTGGAGATCAAGACTTGATGCCTGACTCGCTAAAGCAGAACAAGGGTCACAATCGCTATTTTATGTTGCCATTTATTCTCGGTTTGGTGGGTCTCTTCTTCCAATACGGCAGAGGAAAATATGGCAAACAGGGTTTCTGGGTTGTTATGTTGCTCTTCTTCCTGACAGGCTTGGCTATTGTATTATACCTCAACCAGACGCCATTGCAGGTTCGTGAGCGCGATTATGCCTATGCAGGCTCTTTCTACGCTTTTGCTATCTGGATAGGTCTGGGTGTTCTCTCTATCGTGGAACTATTCAGAAGAATCAAGAAGATTCCTGCCCTTGTATCTGCAGCGGCTGCGACTCTCCTTTGTCTCTTGTGTGTTCCATGTGTGATGGCTGAGCAGAACTGGGACGATCACGACCGCTCTGGTTCTACAATTGCCCGTGACCTGGCATATAACTATCTCAATACATGTGAGGAGAATGCTATAATTTTCACAAATGGTGATAACGATACCTTCCCATTGTGGTATGCGCAAGAGGTCGAGGGATTCCGAACCGACGTACGTGTATGCAACCTCTCATATCTGCAGACTGGGTGGTATTGCGACCAGATGAAACGAAAAGCATATAAGAGTGATCCTCTTCCAATCTCATTTACTCATGAGCAGTATACAGGCGATAGAGATGTCATCTATATCAGAAACAAGAAGAAGGAGGGTATCTCGCTTAAGGAGGCTTTGGATTTCATTCGCTCAGAGGCTCCAGCAACCAAAAAAATCGAGGGTTATAATGAACGCGTATGCTGGGTTCCATCCAATACCTATTTCTTGAATGTTGATTCGGCAAAACTCCTCAGCAAAGGGATATCATGCAATAGAAGCAAGATGAAGATATCCATATCTAAGGGCTTGCTGATAAAGAACGATATGATGGTTCTCGATATGTTGCAGACGTCCGACTGGGAGCGTCCAATGTATTATGCTGTAACGGTTGGTGGTGAGAACTATGTTGGTTTGAATAATTACTTCCGTCTTGAGGGTTTGGCTTATCGCATAGCACCATATGTGGATTTAGCACCAGATAGTTACAAGAAGCAACGTAATAGCTCTGCTGGTAATCCTGGAACTGTCAACACCGAGAGGATGTATGATAATATCATGAACAAATTCCGCTGGGGCTTCTTTAATCGCGAGGGTATATATATAGATGAGAATAAGTCGCGTATGGCTGGTAACATTCGCAACAACCTGGCGCGTCTCGCCGAGATGTTTGTTGAGGAGGGTGATATTGCTCTTAACGAGGGATTGCAGGTCGATACTAATGGTCTTTATGTTCCTATCAGCAAAGACGATGCACCCGCTTATGCTGAGCAGAAATATGAGAAGGCTCGCACAGTAATGGAGAAACTTGCGTTTGAGGTTCCCGATAGTATCATACCTCATAACTACTTCAGCCTCGGTATCGCATCATGCTACTATCGTCTTGGTCTGAACGAAAAAGCAGATGATGTATTGCGCAAATATGCTAAGGATAATCTGCAGGAGGCTGAATTCTATTTCGCTCTCGGTGATGGAAGAATTCAGTCGGCTGTTTCTGATTTGCAACGAAACCTATATATAGTCAATCAGATTCTGGATATGGCTGTTGTAAATGAACGGGAGGGTTTTGTAAAAGAGTTGGAGGACTCGTTCTACCCGTTGATTGATAGGTATGATAACTATTTCCGACCGCAGTATTGAAATCTTTGATTATCCAACCTTGCGAACTCTTACGTCGTCCTTTCGCCAATTCGATTTGGCGTCTGGACGACATTTTTTGTGATGCGGAAAAAGTGTCTCATCACACTCCACGTATCTCGCTGACTTTTGATGATGGTCCTATTCCAGAACAGACCCCTTGGGTCTTGGATATTCTCGACCAATACAATATTAAAGCTACTTTTTTCGTTGTAGGGGATAATGTGCGTAAATATCCCGACGTGTTTCGCGAGGTTGTAGCACGCGGTCACGAAGTGGGCAACCATACCTTCAATCATGTTCAGATGCTTAGGATGTCGTGGAGAGATTATGTCAAAAATATTCGTCTATGCTCGGAAGAGGCTCAGAAGGCATTGCCTGGTGTCAGGATGAGGTTTTTCAGAGCTCCACATGGGCAGATTACACCATGGAGATGTCGTGAGCTGACGACAGGAAGCTCAGCTTTGATGTCAGGTTTAGGTTTTACGAATATGGTTTTCTGGGATGTTATGCCTATGGATTATGACAGCCGTCTGACGCCTCGGGAGGTGGCAAAAAATACACGGACCTATCTCCGTGACGGGTCCGTGATTGTGATGCATGATAGTATAAAGGCTGGGGAACGAATGCGCTATGCCCTGTCTACTACCATCGATGAGGTACTCTCAAAGGGGTGGCATATAGTCCCAATACCCTGAATCAGACGCCTGAGAAACTTGAAAATCCTCCGTCAACAGGTATGCATGTTCCTGTGATGAAACTGGCACTTTCTGAGCAGAGAAGCGTAACTATTCCATTCAATTCCGAAATATCTCCAAAGCGACGCATTGGTGTCTTGGCAATAACCTTATGACTGCGTTCCGTCAGTGATCCATCGTCGTTGAGAAGTGCCTTGCGGTTCTGTTCGCCGATAAAGAATCCTGGTGCAATGGCATTGACACGAATCTTTTCGCTGTACTTGATAGCCATCTCTTGTGCAAGCCATTTTGTGAGTGCTATGACTCCCTCCTTGGCAATGGCATAGCCCATAACTCTTGTCAAAGCATCGTATGCAGCCATCGATGAGATGTTAATGATATTGCCACTCTTCTGATTTGCCATTTGCTTGCCAAATGCAAGACAAGGATATATTGTTCCATACAGGTTCAGGTCGATGACCTTCTGCAAATCTTCTGTCTTCATGTCAAAAACCGACTGGTCGTCCATGATAGTAGCACCTGGCACATTACCCCCTGCACAGTTTACCAATATGTCGATGTGACCATATTTCTTTACTATAGCAGCAGAAAGTTCCTCCAACTTCTCTTTGTTGAGAACGTCGCATGCTGAACCATCAACTTCTCCTAACGACTTCATCGAATCAATGGCTGCATCCACTTTATTCTGATGACCGCCTATGATATATACGGTGGCTCCTGCTTCAAGGAGACCACGACTGATATTCGAGCCAAGCACACCGCTTCCGCCTGTGACGATGGCTACTTTTCCTTCAAGTGTTTTCATTGTATTATATCTCTCTTTTTACTTGACTGTTTCAGAATGGTCTACCATCGACATCATGCCGCTTATCTGACCTAAAGCAAACATACGCCCGTGGAATGAGTAACCTGCATTGTAGCCTTTATCCTCGTCGCCAAGCATCATACGACCATGGTCAACTCGCATCGGAAGGTCTCTCTTGGCGTTCTGTTCAAAGAACTTTACCAGATATGGAACATTTGCACGTCCTCCAGTGTGTAGTGCCTCAATGAAATTGCCATCGGGTGTGGCCTGTGTCGAACGTAGGTGCACAAAATGTATTCTGTCAACAAACTCCCGCGCCATGGCTGGCACATCGTTATGAAGTCCTGCTGAGAGGGAACCCGCACAGAATGTCAGGCCGTTGTGAATGTTTGGGACAGCATTAAGGAACCAACGGATATCCTCTGCGCATGTTACAATGCGTGGCAGGCCAAGAAGCTGGAATGGTGGATCATCAGGATGAACACACATGTTTATGCCCCACTTGTCGCATACCGGCATAATCTTCTCTAACCAGTATTTCATATTGTTGCGAAGCGTATCACGGTCTATACCCTTATAGAGAGCCAGTAGGTCCTTGAATTTCTTGACAGGATTATTGTCCTCCTCTGATATGTTGCCATTCACAAAACCCTGTGTCTTGATTATTATATTCTCAACAAGAGTGTTGCGGAACTCTGGTGTTGCCTTGGTGTGCATCTCATCAACGCGTGCAAGCTCTGCAGGCGAATAGCAGTCACGGGCACCTTCGCGCTCCAGTATGTAGATCTCAAAATATGCAAACTCTGTGCGGTTGAAGTAGAGTGATGATGTCCCATCAGGCCATGGATGTTCCAAGTCTGTGCGCACCCAGTCGATGACAGGCATGAAATTGTAACATACTGTCTTAATGCCTGCTTTGCCAAGATTCTCAAGACTAATGATGTATTTCTCAATCAACTCTTCACGGTCATCACCGCCATATTTGATGCTCTCCATGACAGGCAGACTCTCTACAACGCTCCAACGCATTCCGTAGCGCTCAATGTATCTCTTGAGGTCCATGATATCCTCATACTGCCATATATCACCATTCTTCACTTGGTGTAATGCTGTCACAATGCCTTCAACCCCAATCTGTCGGAGCATATCAAGTGTTATTTTGTCGTTCTTACCGAACCAACGCCATGTTTTTTCCATATCTGTGTACTATGTTATTTTCATTTTCAAAGTTAATCAAAGAAAGAATAGCTCATATCTCTTTTCTTCTGAAAATGTAACTTATCTTTGTGGCTAAGTAACCAGATATGATGACTATGGCTAAATATTTTCACCTCTTTCTCATTCTCATAGGGTGTGCTATCCTCGCTTTCGTTCTCACTTACTCCAACAATATGGTCCATTCCCTTAATAAAGAGGAGAATACACGTGTGCGGCAATGGGCACAGGCAACGCAGCTTCTGGCTTCTGCCGACGTGGATGACTCCCAGACAGTCTCTTTACTGCTGGATATAATCCAAGAGAATAATACTATTCCTGTCATAATTACTGATTCGGCATCAAATGTGATACTATATCGCAACATTTCAGACAATGATTCGACCATGGCATTGCCTGATATCCAGATCGTTCTCGAAAAAATGAAGCAACATGGCACATGTATCGACATAGATTTTGATGGTAGCATCGTCCAGAAACTCTATTTCAGTAACTCTCGTTTGATTGATAAGTTGGCGTATTACCCACTCGTGCAGTTGGCTCTGTGTCTGCTTTTCATCCTTTTCGCCTATTTTGTATTTTCCCGTGCACGCCGTATGGAACAAGATAAAGTGTGGATTGGACTTGCTCGCGAAACAGCTCACCAATTGGGAACGCCTATCTCTGCACTCATGGGCTGGCAACAGATTCTCGAATCTGGCGAGGATAGCTCTCAAGTCGATAAAAAAATGATTTCACAAGAGATGAAGAGGGATGTGGAGAGATTAAAAACAATAGCCGACAGATTCTCTAAAATTGGTAGCCAAGCCGACTTGAAAGATCTCGATTTGAGTGACACTATTACTCAGTGCGTAGATTATCTGCGCCGAAGAATCCCTTCAAGAATTAATATCAAATTCATCAATGAGACCAAAAACTTGTCGGTTAAGCATAACGCTACTCTGATAGGGTGGGCTATCGAGAATATTTGTAGAAACTCCCTCGACGCCATTGAGGTGTATGGTGATATTATAGTGTCACTTAAAGCATATAATGATAAAGCATTGATATGCATTAGCGATAATGGTAAGGGAATGACGAAATCCGTCGCCTCTAAGATTTTCTCTGCTGGCTATACAACAAAAACAAGAGGATGGGGTATTGGTTTGGCTTTGGCTAAACGAATTGTTGTTGAATATCACAAAGGTGTTATTTATGTAGCAGACTCTGAAGTTGGTAAGGGCACAACAATAGCTATCTCTCTGAAAGTAGAGAGCCATAAATGATATGTTTTACGGAATTCCGTGCAAATCAGTGTTCTTATAGCACTCTCACATATTATTTTCTCTTATCTTAACTCAATACTTATTGTATTAACGTGGAGTTTGATTATTTTTGTATTGCATAATAAGATACTGAGATGGCAATACTGAATTCCATAATTAATATGTTCACTGAGCAGCGTCTAAAATCGATAAGAGCTTTTGGCGAGCATGGTGATTCATTGCAGCGCGAACAGTTGAAGAGCCTTATCAACAAAGCTTCCTCAACCTCTTTCGGTCAGGAACATCAGTTCTCATCTATTTCTAACTACCGGCAGTTTGCTGAACGTGTCCCAGTCGTCACATACGAGGAGTTCGCTCCCTATATCGAGAGGATGACTCGTGGAGAGGAGAATGTATCATGGCCTGGTGCCGTCAAGTGGTTTGCTAAATCGTCTGGAACAACGAATGCTAAGAGTAAGTTCATACCAGTCACTGAGGATGCCCTCGACAACTGCCATTATCAGGGAGGTCGAGATGTTATGGCTATATACACAAGCCTCCATGAGGACTCACAGCTCTTTACAGGTAAAAGCCTTACTCTCGGAGGTAGCAAACAGATTAGTCCTCTGAACGAAAAGAGTGTCGTAGGCGACCTCTCGGCTATCATGATCAGCAATACTCCGAAGTGGATTAACCTCTTCCGAACGCCATCGCAATCAATTGCTCTATTAGAAAAATGGGAGGAGAAACTCGATAAGATTACGGAGTATACTGTTGAGCAAAATGTCACCTCTTTAGTAGGCGTACCAAGTTGGTTTCTAATTCTTATAAAGCACATACTTAAAGTTACAGGTAAGAATAATCTGCATGAGATTTGGCCTAATCTCGAACTTTTTATCCATGGCGGTATAAACTTCACCCCCTATCGTGAGCAGTATAAGGCGTTGGCACCTAAGGGGATTAACTTTATGGAGACCTATAACGCCAGTGAAGGTTTCTTCTCCATTCAGGATGATCCGCAACAGAGGGGGATGCTCTTAATGCTTGACTACGGCGTCTTCTACGAATTTGTGCCGTTGAACGAGGTCGGTAAGCCTTACCCGAAGGCATTGACAATCGAAAATGTCGAAGTGGGTATCGACTATGCAATGGTTATATCAACCAACGGAGGATTATGGCGCTATATGATTGGTGACACCATTCGTTTCGTAAGTAAGAACCCTCACCGCATAATCATATCTGGTAGAACAAAGCACTATATGAATGCCTTCGGCGAGGAGGTTATGATTGATAATGCTGAAAAGGCGCTTCTAAAGGCATGCCAGACAACAAATGCCATTATAAAGGAGTATACCGCAGCTCCTGTCTTTATGGCAACAAACACCCAGGGATGCCACCAGTGGCTTATCGAGTTTGAACAGTTGCCTTCTAATATAGAACTCTTCCGTAATACTCTCGACCAGGAACTTCAGAAGGTTAACTCCGACTATGAGGCTAAGCGATACAAAGATATCACTTTAGCTTCCCCTATTTTAACTATTGCAAGAGATAATCTCTTCTTCGACTGGCTCGCCTCTAAAGGGAAACTTGGAGGACAGAATAAAGTGCCTCGTCTTTCAAACAACCGAGAGTATATCGACTCGTTGCTGTCAAACAACCATTGATATTAATAGAAAACAGTCCTTATTAAAGTGAAGACTGCTAATGGTGTTACATTCTGTTAGACAGAAAAGTACTCACTCATACTTGTATCTTTACTTGTGGCTGAAGCACAGAATATGTAGCAGTGCACTTTGCCTGCTGGGATCTCGAGGCTTATCCTGCCTCTGCTTCTCGTGACGGCTTTTGATATTCTCACGACTGTCTCATTCTCAGAATAGGCACACAGATATACTTCGTCGTTTTCATCTGTCTGCTCTGTGTCTGTATCGGCTTGCCATAGCCCAACGGCTTTATTCCCCTCGCGAATAACACTTGGATAGTTAAGGCCACGTAGATGACCAATGCTGACAACTATCTTCGAATAGTCAATCTCACAAGCAGGTGCATCTCCGACAACCCCTCGCTTCCACAATTCCGAGAAACCCACACAGTGAACCATCTTATCAGTTAGCTGTGAGCGAAATCCGACCTTCATTGCTGGAATGAAATATGGGATAACCTTACGCAAAGTCCCGAATCTCTTCCGCGACTCACTCTGCTTTCTCGTTGGTGCTCCCATAGGTTTTGAAGGAAGAGCTCTTACGACTGCCTTTCCCTGCCTATAGTATCCCACAACGCCACCTATCCTACCTACAAACCCTCCAAATATGCCTTGACTTAAAACTGCCATTTTTGATACCTTTTATTATCCTTATTTTGTATGCTACAAAGGTAATAATTTAACTTTTTAACTGCAAACATTTAGCACTTAAATTAACAGATATACAAAAAAATAAGAGATTCTATTTTATGTATTGCTACAACGTGTTACAATAAATAAACAATGGATAATAAACGAAATAAAAAACATAATATAACATAGTGTGGCATATGATTAATAACAACTGAATGAAACCTATAGAATGTGCTTTCTGTATTGTTGGCTTTTTTGAAAGTAAGGTCCGTAATAAAATTCAAATCATCTCTACGTGAGATTAATAATTAACATGTAGTTAACCCATTCTGAGATGATTTTCGCTTTTAGAAAAGTGAATTTTATGTCGTAATTCGCTTTTGGAAAAGTATTTTGACTAATTTGTAGCGTAATATAATAGAATGTGCTATGCTAATATGCGTTAGACATTCTTTTTAAATCAGTTGCGTCATATTCATAATGTTTCATTGCCAAAAGATGGAGACTTCATTGTGGACGGAAAGTATACGTTTGAGGTTGGCGGTAGAAACAAAAAGTTTAGTCAGATTGCGGATTTAAAGAACAGTTATTTGGCAGTGGATATAGAGATGGGCAGGGGAATAAGATTCCATTGTGGATGTTTGGGCTATTGTATTGAAATGGACGGCTGGTTGGAGGGTGTTATTGGTGGTTAGCATGATGGGAAGGGTCATTTGTTTTTGAATCTTGTTTTTGGGGTAGTTTCTTGTGTTTCCACTATACTTACCGCTTGTTCTATCATACTCCTCAGATAGTGTTCCAAATATCATGTATAGGCTTTTGAGTCTGTTCTTTACTCCCATTAGCATAATTTTGGAAAAAAGACAAGATACTCGAATGTCTGTCTATTCACATCCCAACTTCAGATAGTTGCAATTGTCCCTTACCAGTGCATTGCGGAAGTAGATGTGAGTTCTCGGCAAAAATATGTAACAATAAAGCTCACAAAAAATGATATATGAGATAAATACTATATTTTGCGTACACAGATTCTGAAAGATGGAGAAAGAAAATAAGCAAATAACAGACTGAAAGCCGTGCTTGCGGATAAACGCATAGCCAATAGTAGGCGGGCAGAACAATTTGGCAAGCCAAAGTCAACCATCTCAAAAATGGTTTACAAACTTGCTTCAACCCAATCTTGAACGCTAATAGAGATTTCAAGTTGTCTAAACGTAGAAGTGTCTGATTTGCTATAGGCTAAACAAAAACAGCAATAACAGAGTATGACGAAGACATCTATAAAAATAACCGACTGCAGAGAGGTTAAGGAGTATCCCGAATCTCAACGCAAGAAACATATCCTTTTCTATTCACAAGGGGCTGATGAGTATGACGGTAGCGAATGCGACCGCTATTCGTACATTGCCGCTTTACTCTCCATGTGTGTAGTAGAAGTAGATGGCGACAAGGAAACTTCTGTCTTCCCCGAAGGTTCGGAAGGGGCTTTGTTCGAGGCACAGATGATGAAGGAAATGGCAGGAATAACAAACCCAATTTGAAGAATAATGAATGTACAATTCACTTTGAACGTTGGTAACCAATCTGAGAATGGTCAGATTACAGACCAACATCTTTACAAGGTGATTGACAAAGTGGTAGTCCTTCCAGATGAAGAGTTACCAGCCAATATCTACAAAAACATCGCCACCGCGAAGATGTATGCACTCGTGGAATTTGAGAAGATAGAGCTGGACTCATCTTCCCTTCATTCCTCACGTAAAGCATTCACCTCAGAGACAAGGTATGATGCTCAAATGCAAATATCAACAAAATTATGTAATCGTTATTTGTATCACAACGTTATAGATGGCAGAAGGCTACTCACTCAAGGATACTAAAATAGATGAAAAGTCATGTTTCTGAGAGTATCTCCAAATGGGAAAAGAGACACTCTAAATGTAGTATTCTTAAAACTTAATGATTTGCTGCAACAAAAATTCCAATGAGGATGAGTGCTGTTCCTGACAGATTCCAGAGGCTGGCACTGGAGTTGTCGTAGAGTGTGGCAGCAATGAAGGAGACTACTGGTAGGAGGTACAGAAAAAAATTGGTTTGATGTATGCCGATTTTGTTTGTCGACCAGTTCCAAAGCCACATACAGGTCGCTGAGGCAACCATTCCTAAATAAATCAGACAACCTAAGCACGTCGCACTCTCTGTAAAGGGTGTTATATCTCCCATATTGAGCTTAAATGCTGCAATAGGTAGCATGGTTATGGCGGCGTAGAAAAATAGTCGCCTCGAGACAAAGAGCGGGGAGTAGCTCGGGTCTATCCGAGAAAGTACAACTGAATATGTGCTCCACATGGCTACAGAGGCAAAGGCGATGCCATCGCCAATAATATTTATTCTCAATTCTCCCCATCGCCCAGTGACGAGAACTGGAGAGAGAACAACAAATGTAACACCTACCAACGCCGTCAGCGAGCCAAAGATATAATGCTTTCCCGGTCGCCTCCTCCTTAATGTCAGATCTATAGCTGCCGAGATGATGGGAACAATAGACGTAATCAGACTGACGTTTATCACTGAGGTATGCAGTAACGATGTGTATTCGCACAAGAAATATAATGACCCGCCAGTCAGTCCCACCAATGCGAATTTATACTCCTCTTTGTTCAGACGTATGGGGTGGTGTTTAGGATATAACAACCAGAGAATGGTATATGCCAGAATAAAACGCATCATCATTAGCGAAGTAGGCTGTACTCCCGCATTCAGTAGGTGTTTTGTGGCAACAAATGTAGAGCCCCATACAATAGCTGTGAACAGAGCTGGAATGTATCTGTGCATCTTGTATTATTCTTTTTATCCCCCCAAAATGAGACAAGGGTATGTCAAAACTGAATTTTGACACACCCTTGTTCCGTACCCAGAGCCGGGATCGAACCGGCACGCCTCGCAGCATTGGTGTTTGAGACCAACGCGTCTACCAATTCCGCCATCTGGGCATTGATGATTCGCTGAATTGCGGTGCAAATTTATGCACTCTATTTTAATTTACCAAACGATGAGTTAAAATATTTCGAATATATCAAATCTCTTAATTTTTGTGAAAAATGGCACAAACTATTTGCATCTAAAAAAAAAACCATACCTTTGCAGTGTACTATTTAAATAGGACACTAAAACAAACGAAAGTTTAAAGGATTTAATTTCGATTGATTAACTTTGAAACGCGAGTTTAGCGAAACAAAAACGATAACAAAAAACTCTTTGTGGGTTTAAAATAAATAGGGTATGAAAAAATTCTTATTAACAGTTCTTGCGGTAATCGTGGGTGGTATAATACTTTCCATCCTTCCGCTCTTTTTTATGGTTGTTATAGCTTCCGCTTTATCTTCTTCAAAAGAATCGCCTGTCAAGGATAACAGCGTATTGACCTACAACCTTGAAACGGATGTTGTCGACAGAGGTGCTGACAATCCAATGCTTCTGCTTTCGCGACGTCTTAGTGGTAGTGATGGGGCTTCTATAAACCTTATGACTCTTTTGGATAATATCGACAAGGCTGCGGTTGACAATAGAATCAAAGGAATTGTTCTTGAGGGCTCTTCTGCAAATATTCCTTTAGCTCATATCCGCGAGGTCCGTAATCACCTACAGGAATTCAAGAAAAGTGGTAAGTTCATCTATTATCACTCTACATCAATCGAACAGAGTGCGTTGTACGTGGCAAGTCTCGCTGATAAGATTTACGTCGCTCCTGAAGGTATGGTGCCTGTCTATGGTGTTGTTTCTCAGCAAATATTTTACAAGGATCTTCTCGACAAGATTAATGTGGATGCTCAGATTATCCGTCACGGCAAGTTCAAGTCGGCTGTAGAACCATACTTCCTCAATACTATGAGCGAGGAGTCGCGTATTCAGACTCAGAGGTATGTTGATGAAATTTGGAACACGATGAGCAATGACATAGCTGAATCGCGTGGGATTGAGAAGGAGAAGGTTGATATGTATGCCAATGCTTATGACTTTGCTTATACTAAATATGCTGTTGATGCGGGCCTAATCGATGGTGTCAAGTATTATGATGAATACCTCTCGGAACTTCGTGGTACTCTCGGTGTTGGGGAAAAAGATGAAATCAATACGGTTAGTATCACAACATATTCCAATGTTTCTGTTTACCGTCCTGAGAAGCAGTTTGCTAAAAGGAAGATTGCTCTTGTGACTGCAAGTGGACAGATTTATGATGGATATAACGATGGAGATGTTGAGAATATCTATGGTGAGTCTTTTTCTCGTGCAATTCGCAAAGCACGTCAGGACTCGACGATTGAGGCTATTGTGTTGCGAGTAAATTCACCTGGTGGTTCGGCTTCCGCTGCCGATATAATCTGGCGGGAGGTTAAACTTGCTTCGGAAGTCAAACCAGTGGTTGTTTCGATGGGTCAGTATGCTGCTTCTGGTGGCTATTACATTTCTTGTGCCGCAAACTATATATACGCGCAGCCATCAACACTCACAGGAAGTATAGGTGTCTTCGGTGTTGTCCCTTGCGCTAAGAAGTTGATGAATAACCTGGGTGTACATACTCAGACTGTTTCAAGTAATAACGAAACTCCTGTCTCATACCTGGAACCTCTGACTCCGACTCAATCTAAGTTTATGCATAACATGGTTGAACACGTATATACTTCATTTGTAAATCGTTGTGCTGAAGGTCGCAGATGCTCTGCTGAACACATTGATTCTATCGGACAGGGACGCGTCTGGGCTGGTGCTGACGCCTTGAAGATTGGACTTGTTGATGAACTTGGCTCGATAGATGACGCAATTGCAAAAGCTAAGGCTCTTGCTTCAATCGATGAGGAGGTCAATATTGTAAACTTCCCTGAAGAGGAGGATCCTTTCAAAATGATGATGAAACAGATGGGGGTCGATGTCAAGGGTTTTGTAGCAAAATCTATTCTGGGTGATACCTATAGCATGATTGAAACAGTAAAGGCTCAGTTTGGAGAGAAACCTCATGTTGAGGCTCGCATTGAAGAGTTTGTAACAATTAAATAACATAAAATATATTATTATCATGAATAATTTAAGATTTATCCTCTCCGTATTATTATTGGTAGTTTCACTATCAGCGTGCCAGGTGTCAGGTGCTGTTACTGGTAAGGATGGCAGTGGTGTAATTCTCGAGCGTTCAGGAGCTCTGTCACCATACACCGATATTGAGGTCTCTCATGCCATTAAGGTCTCTATTGTCGTTGGAGAATCATTCTCATACAAGCTATACGCTGATAGCCTGATCTTAAACAAAGTAAGAATCTACACTGAAGAGTCGACTCTGAAGATTAATATGGGGAAAAGCTTTATCTCTAAAAGAAACTACGAGTCGCCTGTCGTTGAGTTGACAGTTCCCTCTGCTAATGCTTTCTACGACCTTGATGTTGAACTGTCTGGTGCTTCACGTCTGATACTGCCAGCGTTGAATATTAACGATTTGGACATTCAATGTTCTGGTGCTTCCAATTTCGAGACAAAAGAGACCATTGATGTTAAAAATTTCGATGTTGAGTGCAGTGGCGCCTCTAATGTCTCAGCAACTGTGAAGAGTAACGACGTAGATGTTGATTGTAGTGGTGCCTCAAGGGTCAATATATCGGGTGAAACTAGGACGGTTGATTTAGAGTGTTCTGGTGCCTCAAAAATTTTTGCGGAGAATTTGAAGATTACAGGCGAGGGTAGCTGTGATTCCCAAGGTGCATCAAAAATAGTCCTGGGTGATATTGATGGTATTGTCTTCGAAATGGAGGCATCTGGTGCAAGTTCTATCAGCTATTTGGGAAATCCTTCAATACGAAAGGTTGAAACATCTGGAGCTTCATTGATAAGTAAGAGATAGTATCGTATTCTACGACTATAAATAGAGGTTTATACACTGAATCCTCAGCGCCCATTATGGTTACGCTGAGGATTTTTTGTAACTTTGCACGCGAATCAGCAAGGATTAGACAGATGATAGAAACCTCGATATTAATATTTGTCGTAGCTATAGCCCTCTTTTTGGCATTTTTGATTTGGCATATGCACAACAAGGGGCTTATCATCAAGTCGGACGATGAGGATTCACACACAAATGTTGTAGATAAGAACATCGAGTGCTGCGGAGAGCATGATGTATGTGAAGCGGAGACTTTACTGACTTTGGCGGATGAGATTATCTATTTTTCTGATGAAGAGCTCGACGCCTACCGAGGCAGAGATGTAGATAGTTATTCTGATGCAGAGATTGAAGAGTTCCGCGAGGTTCTTCTCACTCTCCAGCAACATGAGGTGAGTGGCTGGCTAAAGAGTCTGGGTCTCCGTCATATAGCTCTGCCTGCTCCTGTCAGAGAGGAGGCTCTTATGATCGTTGATGATTTCAGAATAGCACGTCGAAATAATAGAAATACTAACAACCAGAAATGAAGAAAGGGGATCCTACTTCGCTTGGAACTGAGCGAATACGTTTGTTAATACCTCAATATGCTATTCCATCCATAATAGCGATGCTGGCTACATCTCTCTATAATGTTGTCGACAGTATCTTTATCGGACAGGGATGCGGGCCTCTTGCAATCGCGGGATTGGCAATATGTTTTCCGATGATGAACCTCAGTGCGGCATTTGGCGCTATGGTCGGTGTGGGTGCAAGCACGGTCATCGGTATACGTCTCGGACAGAAGGATTATGAGGGTGCTGAATATGCTATAGGAAATGTCGTTATTCTGAATGTCATTATAGGCACCTTGTTTATGCTCGTATCTCTTATATTCCTGGATGAGATACTTATCTTTTTTGGTGCCAGTGAGAATACTTTGCCATACGCTCGCGACTACATGATAGTCTTGCTATGGGGAAATATTATCACACATCTCTATCATGGTTTGACTAATGTCTTGCGAGCAACAGGTTATCCTCAGAGGGCTATGGGTATAACCATATTCTCGGTCATTATAAATATTCTCTTCAATTATATCTTCATATTCGTCCTCGAAATGGGAATTATGGGTGCTGCCATAGGAACTATATGCGCTCAGTCAGTAGCACTCTTAGCCATAATATACCACTTCTCCCGTCCTAATACATACCTGCGATTCAAACGTCATATTTTTAAGTTCAGGTCTAAAATGGCAGGTGAAGTCATCAGCATCGGTGCATCGTCTTTTTTCAATAACTGCTGTGCTTGTCTCGTTGTTCTTCTGATTAATAACAGTTTGAAACAGTATGGTGGTGATTTATATATCGGGGCCTATGGTATTGCGAATCGTATTGTTATGATCTTTGCTATGGTGGCTATGGGACTCAACCAGGGTATTCAGCCTATTGTCAGCTTTAATTTTGGTGCTCGTCAGTTTGAACGGTTTCTTAAAACATTTAAGCTGGGTGTTATATGTGCTACGTTGATTACCTTCTCGGCTTTTATTGCAGGGGAGTTGTTCGCACGACCCATAGTGAAGCTATTCACTACAGACGAACAGCTCATCGAATATTCGTGCCACGCTATGCACATCATGGTCGTTGTCTTTCCTCTCGTTGGGTTCCAGATGGTCTCAATAGCCTTTTTCACGGCTATTGGCAAGGCAAAGAAGGCTATATTCCTCTCTCTGACTCGACAACTTATTTTCCTTATCCCAATGCTCCTCATCCTGCCTCCGTTCTTCGGAACAGATGGAGTGTGGATGAGTATGCCTATTTCGGATATGCTTAGTGTCGTGACCGTCTCTATCATGATTTACTTCCAGATTAAACAGTTGCGACAGGAGATAGCTCTCTCAAAAGCATAAATGAAAACTGTTGTTGGGCAAAGCAACCACCATTACCTTCTGCTGTTAGGTGGGAATATCGGGGATGTTCGGGAGAATCTCTCCAAGGCTCGGGCGCTCATCGCTGAGCTGGGTGAGGTGATAAAGGTCTCGTCAATTTATGAGACTCAGCCATGGGGGTTCGGTGATGAGACTGATGCAACTCCCATATTTTTAAATCAGGCTCTCGAACTTGCCTCCCCTTTAGAGCCTCTGAAACTCCTCGGGAAGTTGCAGAAGATAGAGATTGTCATAGGGAGAAATCACAAAACGGTTGCAGGACAACCCTATTCCTCACGCTGCATCGACATAGATATTCTTCTGTGTAACAATATTCACATTGACACTTTGGAACTTACCATACCCCATAAACTTATGCATCTAAGGGAGTTTGCTCTCCGTCCTGCAGCAGAACTGTGGGGCGACTGGAATGTGGTGACTCTGAATAAAACTATAGCAGAACTTTATAGTTCAATATGTTAATTCAAGTTAAATTCTAATCATTCGCCGTTTTTGATATTACTTTTGCTCCTAATATACGGAGTTCTATGTCAAAACAGAATAATAAGGCAACATCGCGAAAACTACGCAGTTCTAAATTTACCACAACGATTAGTATTTCGTTGGTTCTATTTCTTTTAGGTATGGTAGGACTCTTGCTTCTTAATGCAGGACGACTCTCATCCTACGTGAAGGAGAATCTTGGAATCACTGTCATGCTTAACACAGATGCGCGTGATGCTGAAGTCAGAATGATAGAGAAATCGCTTCAAGCCTCATCGCTTGTCAAGTCGGCTGTATACGTTGATAAGGAGAGTGCTGCTGAGAAACTGAAAAACGATCTCGGAGAGGATTTCATTCCCCTCATCGGATATAACCCATTACTTTCATCTATCGAGGTTAAGGTCTATGCAGAATATGCTACCCCTGAAGGGCTGCAAATGGTGGAGAAACTCATTAAGGCATACCCTGAGGTTAAGGAGGTATACTACCAAAAAGATATTGTCAATCTTATCCATGAGAACGTCAATAAGATTAGTTTGGTCTTGCTATGTTTCACTGCCTTAATGCTGATTGTTGCTCTATCACTAATTAATAACACGGTGCGTCTGATGGTTTACGCTAAACGCTTTCTTATTCGTACTATGCAGCTTGTTGGCGCAACGAACGGCTTTATCCGCAGGCCTTTTATTGGTCAGAGTATCATTCAGGGTCTTGTGGGCGGGTTACTGGCTAACATCTTGCTCGCATGTGTTATTTATCTTTCTGCTAAGGAACTCGAGGGGGTAATAGGTTTTGATAATATTGAGACTGTAATAGTACTGTTCGCTCTTGTTTTCTTTATGGGAGTATTGCTTACATTGATCTCAACGGTTGTTTCAGTCAATCGTTATCTGAATGTCAGAACAGCTGATTTGTATGTATAATTTTTGTCTTTTTATGGTACAGAGAAATTCATCAAGAGGTAATAATCAAGAGGTGGAGAAGAATTTTGCTCTCACCCGGAGAAACTATATCCTTCTTGCTGTTGGCTTTGCAATCATAATCTTAGGCTTCGTCTTGATGGTGGAGCCTGCAACAGATAATGATGAGGTCTTCAAGGAGTCGATATACGGTTTCCGAACAATCACACTGGCTCCAATGGTAATAGTGGCGGGGTTCATATTCGAGATATATGCCATAATGAAAAAATTCTAAGTTTGCATGGATACTTTTCAGGCTTTTTGGCTCGGACTTCTTCAGGGATTTACTGAATATCTGCCAGTATCCTCAAGTGGCCATCTCGCAATAGGTTCTGCTCTGTTTGGAATAGATTCTGCTGAGAATCTATCTTTTACTATAGTGGTGCATGTTGCGACGGTTCTCAGCACTCTTGTTGTGCTATGGCGCGAGATTTGGCAACTTATATCTGGAATTCTCAAGTTTAAGTGGAATGATGAGATGCGCTATTTTGTCAATATCATCATCTCAATGATTCCTGTTGCCTTTGTGGGACTCTTCTTTAAAGATGCTGTGGAGGAGATATTCGGTTCGGGTCTGACGATTGTGGGACTGATGTTGTTGTTGACAGCGGCTCTGTTGGCATTCTCATACTATGCAAAACCGCGTATCCGCGAAGAGATATCTCCGCTTCATGCCTTCATAATAGGGTTGGCTCAGGCGTGTGCTGTAATGCCTGGACTCTCTCGTTCCGGTTCTACAATTGCCACAGGTCTCCTTCTTGGCAATAAGAAAGAGTCGCTTGCTCAATTCTCGTTCCTTATGGTCATCCCTCCCATCCTCGGCGAGGCGTTGCTCGATATTACCCACCTCTTCTCTGACAGTGCAGTGGTAAACATCTCTGTGGCAGCACCAGAAACTCAGGTCTCGTTCACCTCGCTCGTCGTTGGTTTTTTAGCAGCCTTCGTAGCAGGTTGTCTCGCTTGTAAGTGGATGATTGGATTAGTGCGTAAGGGTAAGCTAATATATTTCGCAGCTTATTGTGTTGTCATCGCTATTGTTGCTCTGATTTTTGCATAATGGATTTTTTAGCTGGGGAGATACTTGTCATTGATAAACCTTTAGGTTGGACATCTTTTGATGTGGTCAACAAGGTGCGCTATATGCTGAAGAGTATTATGGGCATAAAGAAAATCAAGGTAGGTCATGCAGGAACTCTCGACCCTCTTGCAACGGGTGTCGTCGTATTGTGTACTGGGAAAAAGACCAAGAGCATTGAGGAGTTGATGAATCATTATAAGGTCTACACAGCCACAATACGACTCGGAGCCACAACTCCATCATATGACTTGGAGAAGGAGATAGATGTAACATACCCCTACGAACATATAACGAGGGATATGGTTGAAGAAGTTTTAAAATCTGAATTTACAGGTGAAATACAACAGGTTCCACCATTATTCTCGGCTATCAGCATTGGAGGAAAAAGAGCTTATGAACTGGCACGAAAAGGTCAGACGGAGGATAAGGTCCGCATTGAACCTCGTACCGTAACAATCAACGAGATTTCGTTGCTCGACTTTAAGCTCCCAAATCTGAAATTACGTATCAGTTGTTCTAAGGGAACCTATATACGTTCTATTGCACGCGACCTGGGTGAGGCTCTTCATAGCGGGGGCCACCTGACTGAGCTGCGTCGTATTGCATCGGGAGAATATAGTGCAGATAATGCTCTCACTATGCAGCAAGTCGAAGCGCTACTCCGTAATGAGGCATCACAAACAATGAAAGAATAAATAAAAATCATAGGGACAAATATGAAACTGTCAGAATTTGGTTACAACATGCCTGAGGGCATTATTGAGCAAAACCCTCCGGTAAATCGTGATGAGGCCCGTATGTTGGTGCTCAACAAAAAATCAGGCGAGATAGGTCATCACTACTTTAAGGACCTTGTCAATTTCTTTGACGACAAGGATGTTATGGTTTTCAATGACACTCGCGTATTCCCCGCACGTCTGTATGGCAATAAAGAGAAGACCGGGGCTCGTATCGAGGTCTTCCTACTCCGTGAACTCAACCATGAATTGCACCTATGGGATGTTCTCGTAGATCCCGCTCGTAAGATTCGCATCGGAAATAAACTCTATTTCGGTGAGGATAACTCTCTCGTTGCTGAGGTTATCGATAACACTACATCAAGAGGACGCACTCTGCGTTTCCTGAATGATGGGTCGGGTGATGATTTCAAAAAGACTCTTTATTCTCTTGGGCAGACTCCTCTGCCAGCATCCATAACACGAGAACCCGTTCCAGCCGACGAAGAGGCTTACCAGACTATATACGCTAAGAACGAGGGCGCCGTAGCTGCACCTGCAGCTGGAATGCATTTCAGTCGCGAATTGTTGAAACGTCTCGAGATTAAAGGTATCAATTTCGCAAACCTTACGCTTCATATCGGTCTGGGTAACTTCCGCAATGTAGAGGTTGAGGACTTGACGAAACATAAGATGGACTCCGAGGAGATGTTCATCAACGAGAAGGAGTGTAATATTATAAATGCAGCCAAAGATGATAAACGACAGGTATGCGCTGTCGGAACATCTGTCTTCCGAGCTCTCGAATCGGCTGTCTCTACTTTTGGTCACGTCAAGCCTTATGACGGATGGACTAATAAGTTCATATTTCCTCCATATGAAGTTAAAGTGCCAACAGCTATGATCTCTAATTTCCACGAGCCATACTCTACTTTGCTGATGATGGTATGCGCAATGGGCGGATATAAAAATGTCATGAATGCATACGAAGTTGCAATCAAAGAGGGTTATAAGTTCGGACCATACGGCGATGCTATGCTGATTATCTGATTCTAATAACTCAATAGTATAAAAGCGCTGACATGTCTGACATGCCAGCGCTTTTTGTCTCTATAAGTTGCTATATGCGCTTTAAGAATATAACAGAAACATAAAATTTCAATTTAACACAAATGTATCAAATTTAAGATTAAATAGCAACTAAAAGTTTGATATGTAGTTACAACCTGTTACTTTTGTGGTCAATAATCAATCAATTTAAAACTTAACAGATTAGGATTATGAAAAAACGTTGGATTATTTTTTCGACTATTATGCTGATACTGGCTGTTCTCGGTGTTTTTATCGATGAGAAGTCAGGGACATTCGACCTGAGCGACAATATTGTTGCAGCTGATGTGGCATGGATGATTACAGCAACGATTTTTGTTCTTATGATGACTCCAGGGCTCTCTTTCTTCTATGGAGGTATGGTCCGTAAAAAAAATATCATATCTACTATCTTGCAGAGTATTATAGCAATGGGTGTTGTCAGTGTAATTTGGGTTGTATTCGGCTTCTCTTTGTCGTTTGGAGATGATGTTGGGGGTGTGATAGGTAATCCTATAACCTATTTTATGATGAATGGTGTCGGTGGTGGTGCATCCGATAATTTCTCTGTGCAGATGGGGCTGACTATCCCTCTTGCTCTTTACGCTCTCTTTCAAATGAAATTTGCCATAATAACGCCTTCTCTGATCACTGGTTCGTTTGCTGAGCGTGTTCGCTTCTCTGCATACCTAATATTCATGGTCTTCTTCTGCGTCTTCGTATATTGTCCGCTTGCCCATTGTACATGGCACCCTGATGGTCTCTTCAGCCAGATGCATGTCAAGGATTTTGCTGGCGGAATCGTTGTCCACGCCTCTTCTGGTGTAGCAGCTCTCGTAGGTGCTCTCTTCTTAGGCAAGCGAAAGGAGAAGGGTACAGAGCCTGCAAATGTTCCGTATGTAATTCTTGGAGCTGCTCTTTTATGGCTTGGATGGTTCGGATTCAATGCGGGTAGTTCTTTGCACGCTGATGGAATGGCTGTAAAGGCTTTCCTCAATACAAATACTGCTGCAGCTACTGCTATGCTTGTGTGGATTTTCTTTGACTGTCTTCGCGGTCGCAAACCTTCAGCTATGGGTGCTGCTATAGGTGGTGTGGTAGGACTTGTTGCCATAACGCCTTCTGCAGGATGGGTATCTGTGGGCGAGAGTATCACTATTGCAACTATCACAACGATTATTTGTAACATCGCATGTCATATAAAAAACCACACCTCTGTTGATGATGCGCTTGATGTATTCCCTACTCATGGTATGGGTGGTATCGTAGGAACAATTCTTACTGGCATATTCGTCTATAAGTATGAACCAGAACTCGCTGAGGAGGGTGTTTCTCACCTACAATTCTTTATCTCACATTTGGTGGCTGTAGCAATAGTCTTTGGCTATACCTTCATCGTCTCTTATGCGCTCTATTGGTTGACTAATAAGATGGTTCCTATGCGCGTCTCAGAAGAGAGTGAGAAACTGGGTCTCGACAGAACACAACACAACGAGCATTACGGCCACCTCCGTGAACTCGCCGAATATTTTGAAGATCAGAAAGATTAATTGATGGGATTGTGATTTTCAAAAAATAATTTCTACCTTCGTCATTGTTAATCCAACTCAATGAACGAAAGATACGAAATACTACAAAATATTTTTGGAGGATTGATGAATATTGATAATCAATCAATCAATCAATCAATCAATCAATCAATCAATCAAT
>JABUTU010000004.1 GCA_021443545.1 Marinilabiliaceae bacterium
AGAAGCCTCAACGGTTAAAGGTTATTCTGACCTTTTGAAAGAGATTGATGACCTTAAAGAACAGTGCGACACATTAATAGATTATTATTACGTCTATAAATATGGATATGGATATCCAGTTGTCGATCTCGGACTTGACAGCGGAACCCTTTGGGCTAGATACAATGTCGGAGCAAGTAGTATTGAAGAGGGAGGCTCATATTTCGCATGGGGTGAGACAACAGAAAAAGAGACATATACAGAGGATAACAGCACTTGGCATGGCAAATTAGTAGATTATCTAAAAGAAAAAGGTGTAATCGATGATAAGGGTAACCTTACAGCAGAATATGATGCAGCAACTGCCAATTGGGGCGAGAATTGGAGTATGCCTACATTCGATGAAATAATAGAATTAAAGAACTTGGAAAGCGAATATAAAGAAATCAATAACGTAAAAGGCCGTCTCTTCTATGGAAAAAATGGTAACACTCTGTTTATTCCCTTTGGCTACCGTAAAGGTTCGGAGCTCAAGGATAGTGGTGCTGGCATCTGGTCGGCTCGGGCTTACGACGCTTTAGGCGAAGATGGTACAGGTGCGCGCTGTCTGAGTATGGACTCAGAGGATATTTATTGGACTGGCTACAGCTCTCGCTACAAAGGCTATTCGGTCCGCGCAGTGCTTAGGACTAAAAAGTGAACTTGTCTCCCGCATTCGATTCATTGATTCATTGGGTCATTGAGTCGGGCTTACAGTTCGTCAAAACAACAAGAAAGAGGGTGTATCATATTTGATACACCCTCCTTTTGTTATGGATTATTTCTTAAAGAGATTTGGTAGGAAGCGGTAGTAGAGCAGATGTCGCCATGTCGACCAGTCGTGACCACCATGACCGCCTGAGTAATACTCATGCTCAATGCCATGGGCGTTTAGCGCATCTATCAATCCCTTAACCCTCACGTTGAAGAAACCCGACTGCTCTTCTGTGCCCTGTCCTACAAACAGATAGTCAACCTTCTCTTTTACCTTCGGGTCATTGAGAAATGTCTTAAGTGTCTCCTCCGCAGTATTGTCGCCAGCACTTAATACCCCGAAATTAGCAAACAAATCAAGATTTCTCTCCATGCCGCTGAACATTGTATGGCGTCCTCCCATTGATAGTCCCGACAGAGCCCGGCCATGTGCGTTGGCTATGGTCTTATAGTGCTTGTCAACGAATGGGACTATAACCTCTTTGAGTTCTCGTGCCATAATGTCAAACGTCAGGTCGGCGTGCTGAGGATGGTTTCTGTGAACAACCTGATTGTTGATAATGGCAATGATCATCGGGACCGCCTTACCCTCTGCAATGAGGTTATCCATGATGAAGTTTACTCGCCCATCATACATCCAGTTCGAAGGTAGCTCACCACTGCCACCCATCAGATAGAGAACAGGATATTCCTTCTCGGGGTTGTAAAATGGAGGGGTATAAACGTACATGTCACGTTCGCCATTTGTTACAGAGCTATGGTATATATGGCGTGTGATGCTACCATGCTCGCCCTCTTTAGCGTCGTACCATTGAGGGCCATCTCCATGGATGATGAGTTCACTGTATGGCGGCATAGCTGTGAATGCCGCTTGTGTATTATTAGGGTCTGCCATGCTGACTCCATCGATACGGATGTTGTATTGGTACATATCAACAGGTAACGGCCCTATCTTGAGCGTCCAAATACCATCCTCTCCCTTGATGAACGGGATAGGTTTGCGTTCGTGCATGACAGTCAGCATAGCTCCGCTCAGTTCTACGACCTTGGCATCAGGTGCTTTTACACGGAACGTAACCGTCTGGTCGTCGTTCACTTCTGGTGAGTTCAGCGAGGCACTGAAGGGTATCAGTCCCTCGGTATCCTTTTGAGGATTGTGACTAAGGTTGATGTTCGATTGTTGTGCCATGCTACCTATACCCGGATATGCAGCAAGAATTGTGGCAACAGCGAGTTTTAAAATAAGAGTCTGTTTCATTAGTTATAGTTATGGTTATAGTTTTACAGTTACTTTTTTGCCCTGATAATTTACGCTCTTTGTTGTGCCGTCGGGCATGACAATGTTGAATGTACGTGTCATAATCATTCCATTGTATGAGCCCTGACGTGCATTTATGGTTAATGTGCGGGATTTATCATTCCAAATAAAAGGAATCTCCGAGTATTTGCCCGACTCGTAGTTGTAATTGTCAAATTCGTCTTCGTAAAGAGTGAATGAGGCATCTGCACCCGGATATACTCTGATTTCAAGATTGTCCCAGCTCTTCTCTGTTGAGTACTGGACATCAGGTCCTATAGGCAGAATACTTCCAGCCTTTACAAAGAATGGTATTTCTCCTAAAGGTGTTGTTCTCTTTACTGTCTGTCCGCCATCGTATATTTCGTTTGAATTGAAGTAGTACCATTTATTGCCTTTAGGAAGGTAAAATTCGTTTTCTGAGCTCTTTGTAAAGTCGACATCGCTTGTCTGCATTTTGGTCTTGCCAGTGTTTGAATCCCATCCAGCATTTGCATCGTTGTCATGACGTATGACCTCTGGTGTGTAGTGCGCATTGAGAATAGGGGTGGCAAGAATTGCCTGCCCGAACATATATTCATTATTCATGTTGTGTACGTTGCTGTCGCTACGGTAGTCCATGACCAATGCGCGCATCATCGTCGACCTGTTCTTAGTTACTTGCCATGCTGTGCTGTAGATGTATGGAAGAAGCATATAACGTAGCTTGACGGCACCAACAAGAGCGTCGTAGACAGGCTCACCCTTCTTGCCGTAAAGGAAGATCTCACGAGGGACATCGGCACCATGGCTACGCATCATCGGTGTAAATACTCCCTGCTGCATCCAACGGACGTATAGTTCGTGATAGGCTGGATTCTTATAACCTGGTAGCCCGTCCCACGAACCATTATATGAGCCAGCAAAGAAACCTCCAAGGTCAGCGTTGAAGTTAGGATTGCCAGTGAGACAGAAGTTCAGTCCTGCTGGAATCTGCTTGCGAAGCATATCCCATGTCGATACAACATCACCGCTCCATACGTTACAGCCGTATCTCTGCTGTCCGATAAATCCAGAACGAGTTAGGATGAATAGACGCTTTTCGGACCCATTGGGTTCTGCTCGTTGGTGGTCATATACTCCACCTACGCACATCAATGGGAATATGCATCTTACATTGCGGAATCTGCCCATTCCCGTCATGTGTTCAAAATCGCTTTGCTTATGATTGAAGTGGTCAGGTTCGGTGCTGTCCATCCACCAGGCATCGAGGTCGAGGTCGTAAAGACGTTTAAGGTTTTCCCAATATATGTCGCGTGCCTCTTTGCTATAAGCATCGTAGACGAGTACTCCACTTGGGTAGTCCATTCGGGGAGGCCATATATGACTGATGCCCGACTGAGGCCATGTCTCGATATTGAACAGAAGGCCTTTCTCATCGAGCTGTCGGTATGCTTTTGTCTGAGGACCAAAGGATTGCCAAATGGAGATTGATATGTGTGCATTTTGCTCGTGGATGTGACGTATCATATCCTCGGGACGACTAAAATCTTCGTTCAGAAATTCCATTGCATTCCAAAGGTAGTTGTTGCCCCAGTATTGCCAGTCTTGTATAATGCCGTCGATAGGAATCTGTAACTCGCGATATTTGTCAAGTACACCACATGTCTCTTTTTGTGTTTTGTACCTCTCCTTGCTTTGGTGAAAGCCATATGTCCACAAAGGAAACATAGGGACATCACCTGTCAAATGACGCATGCCAGCAACGACGCCATCGGCATCTACTCCGTATATGAAGTAGTAGTCAATCTTGTCAGCCACCTCGGCTTCAAATGAAATAGTATTATCCTCGTCTTTGACCATGGTCTTTGAGTAGTTGTCCCAATAGATGCCGTAACCCTTGACAGATTGGAAGAATGGCATTCC
Source organism: Marinilabiliaceae bacterium (assembly GCA_021443545.1). GTDB lineage: Bacteria > Bacteroidota > Bacteroidia > Bacteroidales > Marinilabiliaceae > W3P20-009. Next base: position 3,935 of record JABUTU010000004.1, read on the forward strand.
ATCTTCAGTATTGTTCGGACATAGTTCTCGATTCTCTCCACGTTGCGACATCTTGCCGTTTTGGAGGATGCCCAGACCATATATTGCTTCTTCAGTATCGAGGCTCCACGATTGTGATGCGGATGTGATGGCATAGCCAGCGCTACTCTGAGTCTGATTCTGTTTGCATCCCTTCTCCATGGTCAAAACCTCACCTTTAGGTGTCGAGAATGTCACCGAATGGGTCTTTTTGTCAATCGTCACAATCAGTTCTCCCGATGAGTACGTCTCAACTCCATTCTTCTCGCTCTTCTTGATCTTAACGCTCTGAGGTGTTGCTATGACAACCTCTGATTTGTCAGGAGTATTCTGATTGGTATGAAGTGGTTTGGAGATGTGAACAATTGTTGGTGTAAACCACTCCACATTGACTTCTGTCTGCGCTGATATGCTGTAGGATACGAGCAATGCGCTGATTAGTAATAGATATTTTTTCATGCTATGTTTTGTTGATTAATAGTCATTAAATATTAAAACTGAATGTCGATAGACTCTCCTTTGTACTCAACGTTTTGAGATGTGCCGTCAGGTAGTGTCACGTTAAATATGCGATTCTGAGGCATTCCAGGGAAGAAGCCTTTCCTTGATGAGATGGTTAGAGTTTTATCTGCATCCTTCCATGAGAATGTGATAGTAGAAAACTCGCCATTTTGGTAGTCGAGGCTTACACCGTCATCTTCGTATAGAGAGAACTCGGCATCATCACCTGGGAAGATTCTTATTGTGAGTCTTTCGCTGTTAGCTACCTCGCAAGTTGATTTAACATTGTCGTCTATTTCGTTCCATGGTATTATGCTACCGGCTTTGGCATAGACATGTATTTCATCATCTATACGAGTCCAGTTGCCTTCTGTCTTTGGTAGGTATGGTGACTGTTCGTCGGTGTTGGCTGAGATAGCTGGAGAGACCAATATATTATGTCCAAACATATATTCGCACTTCTGAAGCAGTGCCTCTTTGTCGTTCGGGAAGTCAAATACCAATGGTCGCATTAATGTGCTACCCTCACGGACTACCCGCGAAGCCTCGCTATAGATATATGAGAATAGATTGTAGCGTTTTTTTATTGCCTTGACAAATGCTTCGTATGTCTTGTCGCTATACCTCCATGGTTCAGTCTGACTCATGTATCCATGAACGCGCATGACGGGTAGGTATACGGCATTCTGTATCCAGCGTATCATACGCAGCTGATAATCTTCGTTGGCGTATTGGTCCCATGGGCGGAAGAAGCCACCTGCATCGTAAGTCCACCAGGGAAGTCCACATACCATCTGGCCCAGTCCACCTGTTATCTGGCGTTCAAGAGTAGTGTAGTCATTTCCGACATCACCGCTCCAGGTGAGGACACCAAATCGCTGAATGCCAGGTGAGGCGCTGCGTGTCATTATCATAGGACGTTCGTTTGGTCTCTCTTTGATAAGACCATTATAGACAACATCGTTAACAGCGAATGGGAATATGTTGCGTACAGCATTGCCAGATAATCTGCCCTTGTCGACCATACGATTTGCAAGATCATCATTCTCAGGTTCTGTAGCATCCTGCCACCATGCGTCAGTCCCTGACGGAAGAATTTTTGAACTGTATGCATTCCAATAGTCATCACCCGCCTCTTTATTGAAAAAGTCAACCCAGTCGGTATTGGGGATGTAGTCTCCTTTAGAGTCGAGTTCCTCTCCAAGAATGCTGTTCTTATCCACTTTCGCCCATACCGACAGCATGAGCTTTATATCCATGTTGTGGAGACTATCAGTCATAGCTTTAGGATTGGGGTATAGCTCTTCGTCGAACTGCATTGAGTTCCACCCCGTCTTGCCCCACCATTGCCAGTCCTGAACAATTATATCAATAGGAATATTACGTTTACGGAATTCAGTAGCGTTGTTGAGGACATCCTCTTGCGATACATATCGTTCACGGCAGTGGAGATATCCGAATGCCCAGCGCGGCATCATAGGAACTTCTCCTGTCAGTTTTCTGTATGTGCAGATGATTTCATCTGCTTTGCCAGCGATTATCGTGTAGTCGATGCTTTGGGCAACAGGCGAAGCAAATGTGGTGCGACTATAGTCTATCTTGCTGTAGTATAGAGTTGGTTGGTCATTCTTTTCGCCTCTGACAACGATTGAGTGGTCACCTTTTGTCAGAGAACTCTTCAGTGCAGCTGTCGGAGGAAGCCACAAATTATTAGCCTCATAGAGAGTCGTGCCGTCAATTTCGAGATAGTGTCGTCTTGCCATACTCTGTCCGACATCGAGAAGAAGCGCATAATCACCATCCTCCTCGATGTGTAGATTTCCTGTGAAAGCCTGACCTCGTCGTTCCTCTTTTTTGTTTCCGGAAGTGCCTGTGGCATTGACAATTTCCCTATCGCCTGCTTCGCCAATTTTGGTTAGTTGCAGACTGTTCTCCGAAGGATTGAATTCAGTTTTGCCAGAGTTGTTCCATAGTATCGAATAACCCTTACTTGATGTAATCATAGGAATAGCGATTTGCGTATTGACCTGTGTCAGACGTCTCGTTAGTCCTTTAATGTTTAGATTGCCATCTTGGAATTGCCCAGTACCATATTGAAACTCGTCGTCAGGAGATATGAATGTTTGCGACACAGACCAGGCATTATTGCCCATATCGTCTATGCTTTTGAATGTCCTGCCTGAGTTGGCTTCTCTCAAGATAACCTCTCCTTTGGCATCGTAGAATGTCAGACACTCATCCTCCATATTGAAGGAGAATGATATCTCTGTCGATTCAGTGTTGTTATATGGTAAGTAGAAATTTACATACGATTCGTTGTGGTTTTTAGGTAGAACTCTGACTCTTACTGCATTGTTTGAAATGACTTCGACGATGAGGGAGTCGCCCGAATTCAGTTCCCAACTTTGTGATGTGTTGAATCTCTCTTTGCAAGAAGAAAACAGAAGTGTCGCCAATAACACTATGAAAGGTAGTCGTTGAAGAAGCATTGCGTTAAAGTATTTGTTTGTATGTTAATATCTGCGAAGTTACTAATAAGCAAGCATAGAGCCAAACGAAGTCTGAGCAGCCCCAATCATGAGGTGTTCTCTTTTGTTGAGCTAAAACCTCGTAATGGCGTGTTGCAAAGATAATCAATAGAAACACGAATTGAAATACTTTTCGACTAAGATATAACTCTCAGATGTTATATTCTTGTGGTTGTTATTTTTCGAATGTTAATTCATGTTAAGCAACATTATGAAATGTCATCGAGTCTAAGTTGTGTGTTCTGTAAATTAGCTTGAAATTACCACTTGAACATTTTTTCACATTTAATCTCGAATATTGACACATTTTGATAGTGAAGAATAACATTTAGACCTGTAATATATGAAACATATTTCTTTGAATTTGAAAAGTGTAAACAAGCTAAAATGCACATTTACAATGACTAATTAATATTGTATGAATTCGTGATGTTGTATCTCTTTCAGGGTGTTTTTATGTAACAAAATGGAAATAATTTGAAACAAATAGCAAAAGGCAATTGTTATATAGTTGCGATATTCGCTTAATAAATGTAACGAGTATTATTAATCACAGAAAAAACCAAAAACGAAAAAGCAGACAGAAAAAGAAAACCGAAAAAATCTTTAGATGTGAGAGTATGTACGAGGTTTACTTGATCATCTGGGGAAATAGTTAAGCAAATTTTAATTCAATAACCTCAAAAACATTCACAAACAAAACTTATGCAATGGCTAAATGAAAGATGGCAAAGAGCTGTTCATCGCTGTTTCGCTGTAGTTTGTCTATTCCTCGGAATGGCAATGTCGGTGTTGGCGCAGAATACTCAAACCATTAAAGGAAAGGTCGTCGACGAGACAGGAATGCCTCTGCCGGGCGTATCTGTTGCAGTCAGTGGTACCACAACAGGTACAGTAACTGATTTCGACGGTAACTATTCCATCGTCGTTCCTGCTGGTTCGCAGGTTGTTTTCTCCTTCATTGGTTATGACAACCAGGAGGTGACAGTCGCAGCAGGACAGAATGTCTACAACGTAACTATGGCGGATGCCTTCCAGGATCTGGAGGAAGTTGTCGTAGTTGGTTTTGGACAACAGAAAAAGGCTTCCGTAGTCGGAGCTATTACACAAACAACAGGAGAGACACTCGAGAGAGCTGCTGGTATCTCAGACCTTGGTGCTGCACTTACTGGTAACTTGCCAGGTGTTGTAACGGTTGCTTCTTCAGGTATGCCTGGTGAAGAGAACCCTACAATCATCGTTCGTGGTGCTTCATCATGGAACGGATCTACGCCACTCGTTCTTGTCGATGGTGTAAAACGTGATGATGGTCTCAGCACTGTGGATATGGCTTCAGTAGAGAGTATCTCAGTTTTGAAGGACGCCTCTGCAACAGCAGTGTTCGGTGTCGAGGGTGCCAACGGTGTAATCCTTATTACAACAAAACGTGGTCGTGAAGGCAAGGCGCAAATCAATGTTAGCGCTAATGCAATCATGAAGATGCCTTCTAAACTTCCTAACAAGTTAGATTCTTACGATGCATTGATGGCGCTCAACACCTCTTTGGAGCATGAGCTTAACAGCAACCCTGAGTCATGGCAGAATATGCGTCCACAATACTTCATTGATAACTATCGTAACCAGACCACAATCGAGCAGAAGGAGCGTTATCCAAACGTCGATTGGCAGGATGCTACATTCAAGAAGTATGCGATGTCATACAACGCTAATATAAATGTATCGGGTGGTAATAAATTCGTGAGATACTTTACCTCTGTTGACTATGTTAACGAGGGTGACCTTTTCAAGAAGTATAGCACAGGACGTGATTACGAAGGTGGTTATTCTTACAATCGTGTCAATGTACGTGCGAACCTCGACTTCAACTTCACAAAGACTACTCTCTTCAAAGTAGGTATTGCAGGTTCTGCAGCATTCCAGAAGGCTCCTTTCGAGAACCGTATGGGTGATAACTTCCAGATTGCTCAGCAGTGGGTTTCGGTTTATGGTTTGGCACCAGATGCTTTTCTTCCGAAATATTCTGATGGAGGCTGGGGTTTCTCGGCTGAGTTCCAGAATCAGACAAACTCACCTCAAAAGTTGTGGACTGGTGGTTATTCTAACAGAACGAATACATCGATTCGTACCGACTTCAACTTGGATCAGGATTTGTCATTCCTTACGGAGGGCTTGAAGCTTCACGCTATGGTAGCGTGGGATAACAGTTTTATTGAGCAGGGTCGTGGTGTAAACGATATGTACCATGATGTAATCAGAACATGGGTTAACCCTGATTCAGGTGACTATATCCATGAGACAAACCGTGATGCTACAAACCACTTCCAGGCAACACAGGCTATCGACTGGGGTATTCAGTCAGGCTCAGTAAGTGACTGGGGTGTTACTCGTGCCTTGAACTATCAGGTTCAGCTTAACTGGAATCGTAAGTTCGATAATCATACAGTTGGTGCCATGGGTGCATTCAACCGCCGTCAGAACGCTTCAGGTAGCATGGTTCCAAGTTATCGTGAGGACTGGGTATTCCGTGTAACTTACGACTTCATGAGTAAATACTTCTTCGAGTACAATGGTGCGTATAACGGTTCTGAGAAGTATGGTAAGAACAATCGTTTTGCATTCTTCAATTCAGGAGCCCTTGGTTGGACAATCTCTGAAGAGAATTTCATGTCAACACTCAAGGAGAAAGGTATAATTGACAACTTGAAGTTGCGTCTGAGTTATGGTGAAATTGGTGATGATAGCGCTGGTGACCGATTCCTCTATCAGACAACATGGGCAAAGGGTGGTAAGGCTCACATGGACCCTAACAACCCTGCTTCAGAAACTGGTGCTTATGCAACATACTATATTTCAAAGGAGGGTAACCCTGATATCCATTGGGAGGTTGTTCGTAAGCTCAATTTCGGTGTGGATTATGCATTCCTGAATGGTTTGATTGCTGGTACTGTCGAGGTATTCAAGGATAAGCGTTCAGATATTATTATCAGTCCAATCGCTGCTGTTTATGTAGGTACCGAAACAGCTAAGATGAATTTGGGTAAAGGTGAAGTTAAGGGATACGAAATAGAACTTCGTCTTAACAAGACTCTTAATAATGGTATTCACCTCTGGGGTAACTTCAACTACAACCATGCAGAGAATAAGGTTGTTAAGACCAGTGATTATGAGCTCTATCCTAACTATCGCAAGTCACAGGGCTATGCAATTGGTCAGTCGCGTTACCACATCGACAATGGTTTTGTTATGTCGTACGATGACTTGTATGGTACAACAAAGCATGATAGTTCGGATAATATGAAGAACATCGGTTCATACCATATCATGGACTTCGATGGCAATGGTGTGATTGATCCAAACGACCAGGCTCCTTACGGCTACTCTTGGTCGCCACAAAATACCTACAACGCTACAATCGGAGCTGATTGGAAGGGTTGGAATTTCTTCGTACAGTTCTATGGTGTATCAAATGTAACACGTGATGTTACCATGACCTCTTATTATGAGCACAACCATAGTGTTTATGATACAGGTACATGGTGGAGCGAGAATCCAACAGGGGCAGATCAGATTACAGAGCCTTACAACTCAACACCAAGCTACAGATATGGAACACAGTTCGCTTGCGATGGTTCATATCTTCGTTTGAAGAATGCTGAGTTAGGATATACATTCGACAAGAACTTTAACTTTATGAAGAAGATTAACTTCACAAGCTTGAAACTCTTCGTCAGTGGTAACAACCTTTGCTTGTGGTCTAATTTGCCTGATGACCGTGAGTCTAATACAGAGCAGTTTAGCGCAGGTAGTGGTGCATATCCTACAGTTCGTCGTATCAATTTTGGCTTGAGATTTAGTCTTTAATCCATAGAAATAAAATGAAAATGAAATATAAATATAGCTCCTTAATTGCGATGAGTTGTGCTGCTTTGCTTGGATTCTCATCGTGCGAGGACTACCTTGATAAAGAGCCAGGTACTGACGTAGACGAGACGACTGCGTTTGAGACCTTCGACAATTTTCAGGGTTTCGTAGAGGAATTGTATCTGTATGTTCCTCATAAGGCAGCAGCTAATTATTGCTCGACATTCAACTGGGGTGAGGATGAAATCATGAACACTGGTGGTGGTAATAACCACGTGACCTATCAGTTTGATGGAGGTAACTTCAAGAATTGGTACCAGAACAATCAGAGTTGGTTGAAGAGTGCCTCTTCTACCTATCGCGATAACAATGAGAAGGGTAAGAACCTGACTCAGGCTTGGTACGCAATCCGTAAGGCAAACCTCGGTTTGGAACATCTTAAGGACTTCCCTGGAACTAAGGAGGAACGTAATGTTCTTGAGGGTCAGATGCTTTTCTTCCGTGCCTGGTATCATGAAGAGATGATTCAGTTCTTTGGTGGTCTCCCTTACGTAGAGTCGGTTCTTGAAGGTCCAGAGGATTTACCTCGTCTTTCATACCGTGAGACAGCTGAGAAGTGTGCTCAGGACTTTGAGCGTGCAGCTGAGTTGCTCCCATTGGATTGGGATAAGTGCGCTCCTGGTAAAGCTACCAAAGGTTATAATGGCCTTCGTGTAACTAAAATCGCAGCACTTGGTTATTTAGGTCGAGTTCTTCTCTGGGCGGCATCTCCATTGATGGAGAATGGTGCACAGCTCGGTGGTCTCAAGAGCGGTAAGACATACGAGTATAACGATGAGTATGCAAAACGTGCAGCTGAAGCTTTCGGCAAGGCTCTTGCATTAGTTGAGAAGGGTGAGACCCCATATAGCTTTGTAGAGTTCAACTTCGAGAAGGTGTATGACCACAAGAAGGCTGAGGGTGTTAAGTACTGCTACTCTGACCTCTTCTACAATGTAGATAAGAACTGGGAGCAGCCTGGTGCAACAGAGGCTATTTTCCGTGGACCTGCTTTCGGTAACAACGGTGGTGCTGTCTGGAACCACTCATATACATGGGGACCTAAGTTCAATAATATGGTTATGCATGATAAGATTATCCACATGCCAACAGCCAATTATGTGAACTATGCATATGGTATGGCTAACGGAATGCCTATCATTGATGCAGAGGGTAACCTTGTACCTGATTCTGGTTTCGACCCAACACATCCTTTCGACAATCGTGACCCACGTTTCTACCACGATATCGTGTTCGACCGATTCAAGTATATGCTTGGTCGTGATGATGAGAGCCGTATCCCATACCAGTATTGCCAGTTGTACACAGGTGGTAATATGAGACAGGATACAGAGCTCGGTTCTCGTACAGGTTATTTTACTCAGAAACTTGTACCTCACCAGTGTAATCAAAATGACAAGTATTACGACTATGGTCGTTGCCCACAGGCATATATCTCATATATGCGATTAGCAGACCTCTATTTGATGTACGCTGAGGCATGTTGTGCAGTCGATGGCAACAACTACAAGAGCTCAAGCTTTGGCAAGAGCGCTGAGGAGGCTTTGAATATTGTTCGTGATCGTGTTGGTGCTGGCCGAGTTAATTCAGCTTATGTTGGAAATAAAAACCGTCTTATGGATGAGATTCGTCGTGAGCGTGCTTGTGAGTTGGCATTTGAAGGATTCCGTTTCAACGACCTTCAGCGCTGGTTGCTCTTGTCAGAGTATCCTTATACAATCAAGACGAGTCAGGAGTTCTATCGTGACGACAGCTCGTTCAAGCAAGAGAATGACGTTGCTGAGGTTGGTCCAGTCTATGCAGAAGATGAGGCTGATGACCCACGTATAGCTAAAGTAAGCAACTTCCATGAGGAGCTCATACTTGAACGTAAGTATACAGCGCGTCATTATTGGCTTCCACTCCGCGAAGAGGATGTTAACACATTCAAGGATTTTGCACAGAATCCAGGATGGTAATCAAGAGTCATTTAATGATCATTGAAAAAGAAACAAAATGAACGTACAATATAATAAACAGAAAGGGCACATTCGTTTCTTGTCTATGTTCTTGTTTGCATTCTGTCTGGGCAGTATTGCTTCGGCACAGGATACCGAGGGCGTAGGAGGTGCGAATACGGCTGCTGAGAGTCAAGACTCTACGACAGTCAATGTTGCATTCCGCAAGATGTTAGCATCGGATCTTCTTGGTGGAGTCAACTATGTTAATGTTGCAGATCTCACTGAAAAGAGTTTTGCAATAGATGCCATGAATGGAATGAAAGCTTTGGTTCCTGGTATGACAAGCACAGGATTCCTTTGGGGCTTCGATAATTATCTCGTTCTTATTGATGGCGTACCTGGACGTGAACTCAACAATATCCGTCCTGACGAAATTGCTGAAATCACCTTCATGAAGGGTGCACAAGCCGTGCTTTTGTATGGTTCGCATGCTGCTAAAGGTGCTGTTCTTGTAACAACCAAGCGTGGCGATTCATCTGAAGCTATTAAGATTCAGGCTCGTGTAAACACTGGTTGGAGAGTACATAAGGCATATCCAGAGTATTTAGGTTCTGCTGAGTATATGGTTCTCTACAATGAAGCTCGTGCAAACGAGGGTGAAGAAGCATACTATTCAAACGATGATATTTACAATTCAGGTCTCGGCAAGAATCCTTACAGGTATCCAAGCGTCAACTTCTACTCTGACGAGTTTATCAAGAAAGCTTACAACAGAACAGAGGGTTCGCTGGAAATCTCTGGTGGTGGCGAGCGCGCTAAGTACTACACCAATGTGAGCTATTATCACATGGGCTCTCAGTTCAAGTTCGGAGAGGCGAAGGATAATTTTATCAATCGTCTGAATGTTCGCGGTAATGTGGATATGATCTTCTCTAAGATGCTATCAGCATATGTAAATGCTAACGTAGCATTGTACAATGACCAGACGCCTACAACGGGTAATTATTGGGATGAGGCTTCAAAACTCCGTCCAAACCGTGTGGCTCCACTCATTCCAATTTCGTATTTGAACTACTCATCTCCAAGTGTTGCTACTGAAATGATAACAGCACGTCCTGTTGATGGTAAGTACATCCTCGGCGGTGTTAAGACTCAGCAGGAGTCAAACATCTTCGCTGACTATTATGTCTCTGGTAACAAGACGTTCTCAAGCCGTCAGATGCAGTTCGATACAGGTTTGGATTTCGACTTTTCGAGCCTCTTGAAGGGCCTCTCATTCCATATCAAGTATGCTTTGGACTACCAGACCAATTTCACAACAAAGTATGAGAATAAGTATGTGACATATCAACCAACATGGTCGACGCAGAACGGCAAGGACGAAGTCTTGGGTCTTGAGCCTCTCGGAACATACTCTCCTGCAACAGCTGAGAATGTAAGCGATAGTAAGAGTAACCTCCTGATGGCTGCTAATGCTCACTTCGACTATAACAACTCGTTCGGTGACCACAATGTCAGCGCTATCGTTGTTGCTAATGGTGATCAGTTGACAGAGACTGGTGAGTATCACAGAAAGAGTGCAGCTAACCTTGCAGCCTTAGTTAACTATAACTTCGCTCATCGTTACTATTTGAATGCTGGCGTTAGTGTGACTCATACCGCTAAGCTTCATGAGGATAATCGTAAAAAGGCTGGATATTCAGTTGAGTTAGGCTGGAATGCAGCTAAGGAGAGCATCCTCGAGGGTAGTATCTTTGACGACCTTATCGTAAGTGCCGCTTATTCTTCAATTCATACAGACCTCGATATCACAAAGTATTACCTCTATGCAGGTAACTTCAAGATTTCTGACGACTGGTGGAACTGGGATGGTGGAACAGGTGTAAAGGCTACAAACTCACGAAATGGTGCTAACCCAGATCTTGATTATATCAACAGAAAAGAGATTTCGGCAAACTTGAAGCTCTCACTTATGGAAAAGGCTCTCTCGTTTGAAGGCTCTTTCTTCAAGAATGAGTATAACGGTGGTATAATCTCTGCGGACTTCCTCTTCCCTTCATACTTCACAAAGGGAGAGGCAACATTCAACTCGCAGGTTAACTATAATGAGGATACTCGTTATGGCTTCGACTTCAGCGTCAACTACAAGAAGGCTGTAAACAGCGACTTGAAATTTGAGTTTGGTGCAAATGGTGTTTGGTACTATGCTGAATCAACTAAGCGTGACGACTCGAAGATTGAGGAAGATTATCGTAAGAAGTCTGGTAAAGACCTCTATGCAAACTGGGGTTATGAGTGCCTCGGATTCTTCAACTCTCAAGAGGAAATCAAAGGTTGGGCTAATCAGAAGGAGCTCGCTGGCGAGGATATTCGTCCAGGTGACCTCAAGTACAAAGACCAGAATAATGATGGTGTAATCAATGAGAAAGATAAGATTCTCCTTTCTCGCACTGTATGGGATAGTACAGATGGAGTAAATCAAGGTGGCGGTGGTGCTCCACTGACACTTGGAGCTCATTTTACTGCTAAGTACAAGGGATTCACCCTTTTCGTTCTTGGTTCTGGTAACTTCGGTGCTGAGGGTGTTAAGAATAGCTCATACTACTGGGTGGCTGGCGACAACAAGTATTCTGCTGTCGTTCGTGACCGTTGGACCGAGCAGACAAAGAATACTGCTAAGTATCCACGTCTGACAACCAAGAAGGGAACAAACAACTTCCAGACATCTACATTCTGGACATATAAGGCAGATCGCTTCGATATTGAAAGAGTTCAGTTGACATACGACTTCTCGGAGGATATGATTGGCGGAACAATTCTTAGTGGTGCTCAGGTTTACTTATATGCAACAGACCTCGTGACATTCGCTAAAGAGCGTGAGCATATGGAGATGAATGTTGGAAGTGCGCCACAAACACGTTCGTACAACATAGGTGTCAAAGTAACATTCTAAAAAGGAAAGAGAAATGAATATTTTGAATCATAAAATAGCACTAATGTTGGCGGCAACGGCGATGGTGATGACAAGTTGTGAAGACATGTTTGAGCCAGCACCGGAGAACCTTCAGGACGTTGCTATCATGTACCAGAAGCCTGACTTCGCTTATGGTATGATTGGTAACTCATATCGTCAGTTGCCATATATGAGTATCTGGAGTCGTCCTCAGAATTCTACGGACCTTGCCTGTGATGATGCGTATAGCAATGAATCTGATAACGCTTATATCAAGATGCTTACAGCATGGTCTAAGGAGAACGACCCAACGACTAAGTGGGTGGATAGCTACAATGCTATACAGTATGTTAACATCTTGCTTGATAACATCGATTTAATCGTATGGGATACATCAAGCGATGCATTGAACCAGATGTATAAGGATCACTTCCGAGGTGAGGCATTGGTTCACAGAGCTCTTCAGTTCTTCTATCTTCTCCGTACTCACGCAGGACCAGAAGAGGGTGGTGATGGCAGTGTTGTGGGCTTGCCTATACACATAACACAAGAGACTGGTGCTACTGATTTCAACCAGTCGCGTCCACCTCTTAAGGATTGTGTGGCTCAGATTATGTCGGACTTGAACGAGGCTATCGATCTCCTCCCATACTACTTCGGTAATATCAGAGGTAATAAGTGGGCTCCAACATCCGTTCCTGAAAAGTACCTCAAGATGGGTGCCAAGGAGGTTGATTATAACAACGCTAACGGCGATAGCCACATCGGACAGGCTTGCGGTCAGCTCGCTCTTGTTATCCGTGCTCAGGTTGCTCTTTGGGCAGCAAGTCCTGCATTTGCTGCATATTCAGGCGTGACTTATGAAGATGCTGCAAAATATGCAGCTGCTGCAGTTGAGAAGATTGGTATGCTTGATGGACTTCCAATGGATGAGTGGAACTGGTACTCTCGCTACGAAGAGATTCACACAATGAGTAACCGCGAGAATCCAAGCGGTGTCATTTGGCGTGAAGGTACTGTCGACTCAAACAACTGGGAGGCTGATAACTTCCCTCCATCATTGTATGGTAAAGGTCGTATCAACCCTACTCAGAACCTTGTTGACGCCTTCCCAATGGCTAATGGTTATCCTATCGACGACCCAAATAGTGGTTACGATGAACAGAATCCATACGCTAACCGCGACCCACGTTTGAAAGAGGCTATCCTCTGCAATGGTGACAAGGCTGGTGTTAATGATGAGGTTATCAATACACAGATCGATAGCCCAACAAACGACGGTATGAATGTTAACCGTAACGAGGGTTCAACAACAACAGGTTACTACCTCAAGAAGCATTTGTATATCAGTGCTATCAACCTTGATCCAACAACAAAAACCTCGATGAAGCACTTCTATTCACGTATTCGTTGGACAGAGATCTTCCTCTCTTATGCAGAGGCAGCAAACGAGGTATATGGTCCAGATGCTAAGGGCCCATATAGCATGTCAGCTTACGATATCGTTAAGAAGATTCGTACACGTTGTGGCATCGTAGATGATGCATATCTCGAGAGCATCAGAGGTGATCAGGGCAAGATGCGTGACTTGATACGCAACGAGCGTCGCCTTGAGCTCTGTTTCGAGAATCAGCGTTTCTACGATATCCGTCGTTGGAACATGCCATTGCAAGCAACCCTTTATGGTATGGAGATCTCTGGTTCTGGTTCTTCACTGAACTATAAAGTGGTAGAGGTTGCAAAGTCGAACTACGAAGAGTATCAGCGTTTCGGCGCTATACCTTATGGCGAGACTCTCAAGTATTCAAATCTCAAACAGAATGCTGGTTGGAACAAATAGAAATGATTATCAGTTAATCACAGAAATTTGGCAATGAAAATGAAAACAATAAAGAAAATGACGTTCGCTGCATTGTTGGCAGCAACAACGCTCATGACTGGTTGTGAGAATGCTGATGTCGACTTCCCCGATTACGATGGTGGTATCTCGGCATACTTCCCATATCAGACGCCTATAAGAACACTCATACTCGGAACGGATGAGTATGAGGGAGCTGTAGAGTTAGATCACCAGCATAAGTTCAAGATTATGGCTACAATGGGAGGTTCGTACTCTGGTCGTGACATTAATCTGGGTATAACTGTTGATGAGTCTCTCATTGACAATCTGCAGTTTAAGACTACTGGTCAGCCTGTAGTCCTCATGCCATCTAACTATTATCAGTTGGAGTCAAGTAGCATAGATTTCAAAGGCGACGTGAAGGCTGGAGTTGTGGTCTCTCTTACTGACGACTTCTTCCGCGATCCTAAGTCATGCACTCTTAACTATGTGATACCTGTTCGCATTGTATCTTCGGCTAATGTAGACCATGTCATCGCAGGTGAGGCAGCCGACAACGTGTCGAACCCAGTCAGAACATGTGCTGAAGACTGGAAGGTAGCACCAATGGATTATACTCTCTATGCTGTTAAGTACATAAGCAAGTATCATGCTTATTATGTACGTCTCGGTGAAGATCAGGTGACTTACAATGGTAAGACTGTTAAACAGGAACGCGCGCAGTCTCTTATGAGCGGAGTTTCACATAGTGGCTCTGACGATGAGATTGTCTCTACTTCAACAATCTTCACAAATCAGGTTAAGTATCCTGTTGAAATCAAGATTGGTGAGGAAGGTGTTGACCAAAAGGTCCTCAACTACAATCTTATCCTGACATTTGATGATAACGACAATTGTACAATCACAAGTGGTACATCAGGTGTTACTATATCAGGTTCAGGATACTATGGTACCAAAACTGAGAAGTTAGCTTGGGGTAACAAAGATCGTGATGGTATGCATCTTGATTATACTGTTGAGTACGAGGATGGCACTAAGATAGTATCGAAGGATATTCTCGTATGGCGTAATCATGGTGTTAATATGCCTGAAGAGTTTGAAATGGTCTATACAGGAAAATGATGTACAACATCTTTCAGTTGGCTCTGCATGGGCCAACTGAAAGAGTTAACACCTAAAAAGAGTTTTTAATATGAAAAAATCAAGCATATTACTCGCAGGTCTTTCAACTACGCTCTTGGTCTTGTCATCTTGCGCAGATGATGTGTTCAAGTCGACCATTGATGACCTCGAAAAATACGCTCCAGTGAAGGATTATTCAAGTCTGAATCTTGATGAATACGCTGCACTGAAGACGTATGTAGATCGTTCGGCAAATCCGAACTTTAAATTGGGTACTGGCATAACTGTTAGTGATTACGTAAAGAAGCAGGGTGTATACCTCTTGGCTAATGATAACTACGATGAGCTGACGGCTGGCAATGCGATGAAGATGTCATCTGTTGTATCTGCTGAAGGTGATATGGACTACAGCACTGTTGAGAGCTTTGTAGATGCAGCTGAAGAGGCTGGCCTCTCAGTCTATGGTCACACCTTAGCATGGCATTCTCAGCAGCCTAAGAAATGGCTCGATAAGTTGATTGCCGACAAGGTTATCAGCGTCGGTGCTACTGACGAGGAGATGTTTAACTTCACCTTCGACGATGGCAATTCGTTCGGCGGCTGGGGTAACAGCGCTACCTTCGAAGTTGTTGCAGAGGGTGTTGATGGCACAAACTGCCTCAAAATTACCAATCCATCTGCTGTTGTATTCTATGGTGTTCAGGCTGCTGTCGATATGGCTTATGAGGCTAATCGTGAGTATGTTCTTAAATTCAAAGTTAAGGGAACGTCTGATGGTGTCCTTCGTGCTGGATTCCAGAACTCTTCTAACTACGCTGGTTGTGGCGACTTCCCTGAGATGCCGTTCACAACTGAGTGGACTGATGTACGTGTCTCTACGACAGCATCAGAGGGCGTCAACAGATTCCTCTTCAGTTTGGGTGACTTTGAGGGCTCGCTCTTCCTCGATAATGTTCAAATGATTAAGAAGGCTATCGGTGGTAACAAGAGCATGTCTCTTAGACCAGCTGTAGTTGAGTTCGCATCGTTGTTCGCTAATGACAAATTCGTTCGTCAGGGCGTTAACAAGGCATCTGGTGCTAACTACAGAGCAATCAAGGTTCCTGCAACAGCTAAGGTTACAAACCCTTGGGATAACCAGTTCTTTATCCGCTCTACTCAGACATTTAAGGCTGGCGATGTAACTCATATCTCATTCCGCTATAGAGCAACAAAGGCCGCTTCAGTCGGAACACAGTGCCATAACGAGCCTGGTAGCTACATGCACTGGATGGCTATCGGAAATGTAGCATTTACCGATGAATGGCAGGATTTCGATATGGACTTCACTATTCCAGCAGAGGGTGACGGCATGAGAACTATTGCTTTCAACCTGAATGACTTTGCTGAGGAGAATGATTACTATTTCGATGACTGGTCGTGGACAATTGGCGGCGTTGAGTGTATCGTGAATGGTAATTGCGAGGGTGACGATAACTCTTGTTTCTTCTCTACTGTTGCGACTGTTGGTCCTAATCCATCTCAGATTGTGGAAATAGCTTTCCCTTCAATTGTTGTACATGCAACGGCTAAGGCTTCGCAAGCTTGGGATAACCAGTTCTTCATCGTTTCGAATGAAGCGTTGCCAGCAGGTACTGCAACTCATATCTCATTCACTTACAAGGCAACAGCTGCTGCAAAGGCATCTACACAGTGCCACAATGCTCCGGGTGCATATATGCACTGGTTTGCTATCGGTGATGTTCAGTTCTCTAAGGAGTGGCAGGATTTTGATTATGACTTCACTGTTCCATCAGAAGCAGATGGAATGAAGACTATCGCATTCAACCTGAGTGAATTTGCTGATGCTAATGATTACTATATACGTAATGTTAAGTGGACATTGAATGGTAAGGATCTCATCAACAACGGCGATTTGACAGGCGACGACTTCTCAAGTTTCGTTACTCGTATCTATCAGCAGGCTGATGTCAACTCTAAGCCAGAGGAGGTTTCTGTATTCGAAAAACAGGAGGAGGGAACGGAGACTATCAAGTTGACTCCTGAGGAGAAGAAGGATACCCTGACATGGGCTATGGATAAGTGGATCAAAGGCATGATGGAGGTAACAGCTGGTCGCGTTAAGGCATGGGATGTTGTCAACGAACCAATAGGAGGTTTCGATGGCGATGGCGATGGCAAGTATGATTTGCAACATGCAAGCACAGCTTCTGACGATGACAAGAAGAACAACTTCTACTGGCAGGATTATCTTGGCGATGTAGATTATGTTCGTATCGCTATCTCTCGCGCCCGTATGTACTACAAGCAGTATGGTGGTAACCCAGACGACTTGAAGCTTTTCATCAACGACTACAACCTCGAGTCGCACTGGGATGACAATGCTAAACTGAAGGGTCTCATAGCATGGTGCAATGAGTGGGAGAATGATACTATTAAGATTGATGGTATCGGCACACAGATGCACGTATCATACGATGTTCGTCAGGGTGTTATGGATTCTCAGAAACAGCATATCGTGAATATGTTCAAGCTCATGGCAGCGACAGGTAAACTTGTCAAGATTTCTGAGCTTGATATGGGATATGTCGATGCTAATGGTGATCCAGTTATGACGAAGGATATCACAGTCGATCAAGAGATTCAGATGTCGGACTTCTATAACTTCATTGTCAAAGCATACTTTGAGAATGTTCCAGCATCTCAGCGTTATGGCATCACATTGTGGAGCCCAACGGATAGCCCAGCCGGTAGCGGTTGGAGAGGTGGTCAACCTATCGGTCTGTGGACTGAGGGTTATCAGCGTAAGCCAGCTTATGCAGGTGTTGCAGATGGCTTAGCAGGTAAGTAAAGAAAGATCTTTTTTCTGTGATTTCCGCACCAGTAAGTGAGAGTAAATTCTCCGCTGGTGCGGATTTTTATTTTTATGGTTGTCTACGATTCCGTCTCTTGCGGGTATAGCTATCTTCTTAAAGTGTGTGTGTATTAACTAATAGTTTATCTATTCCTATTGTCGGTTAGTCCGTCAAAACAGTGACGACATAGTGGTTCGTAGCGGTCGGTCTCACCAAGCAAGACAAGGTCGCTCGACTTGGTCAGACGGTGGGAGTATTGAGCCGGTCGCCCGCACTTTACACATATTGCATGAACTTTATCTACAAACTCAGCTATGGCAAGAAGCTGAGGCATAGGACCAAATGGTTCGCCCCGGAAGTCCATGTCGAGACCCGCAACGACAACTCGCTTGCCACTTGAAGCAAGATTGCGGCACACATCAATGAGTGATACATCAAAAAACTGCGCTTCATCAATGCCAATCACTTGTGCGTCGGCACTTAGGTCCAGTATCTTGTAGGCCTCATCAATGGCCATGGCACTTAGTTCGTTTGAATCGTGTGATACTACATTCGTAGCACTATATCGTGTGTCGATGCGAGGCTTGAAGAGCATGACCTTTTGATGCGCAAAACAAGCACGTCTGAGTCGACGTAGCAACTCTTCCGTTTTGCCCGAAAACATCGAACCTGTGACAACCTCAATCCATCCTAAATCAACACCAGGTGTTATATGCTCGAGAAACATATTTGAAAAATATTCTGTTTATTATGTCATTTATGTGTAGATGCTTATAACTTTGCATCTTGTTGCAAAGTTATACATTATGCGTAAAGAGACAATCATAGATATCATACTATCTACTACTGAGGAGATAGCAAAACTCGCTAAGACACTGGACGACAGTGAGAAGATACCGCAGCCCTTCTTAGACCTGCTTAAGTGTAAGTATGAGGCTTTGGGTAGTGAGGTTCGCTTGTTGGATTTCTGGGCCGATGGCGAGACGACCTCTTTCGTGCAGAGCAAGGAGGAGTCGGATGACGAGGATAATAAGTCGCTGGAAGTTGAGGAGGAACCTGATATCGAGGTGGAGTTGGTAGAGATTGAACAGCCAGAGATTGAACAGGTCGTAATAGATGCGTCGAAAAATACTCCGTTTGGTCCTGCTAAGGCGTACGGAGACGAGGTCGGCGTCGAAGAGGAGTCTATAAACGAGATTAAAGTTTTTGCTAAGCCAAGAGAAGAACGAGGGGCAAATCATTTAGATGATGGTAGCTCAAATCGAAAGGTCGTTGCAACGGCTCCAGTGTCGGCATCTGACACGATAAACTATGGAACACCTGTTTCGAATGTACGCAGGGCTTTAGGCTTGAATGATCAGTTTCTCTATCGTCGAGAACTCTTCGGAGGGGATGTCAATCTGATGAATCAGACTCTCGATGAAATAAACAATGCATCCTCGTATGATGAAGCGCACAGTCTCCTGCTCCGCTTCGGTTGGGACGAGTCAGATGCTATCGTGGATGCATTCATGCGAGCTGTTCATCGTCGTTTCTTATAATTGGTGAGTCATGGCAAAACTGACAGTCGTTCCAACACCAGTCGGAAATCTTGATGATATCACTATGAGAGCATTGAATGTTCTCAGAGAGTCTTCATTTATTCTGGCAGAAGATACGCGTACGACCCTCAATCTGTTGCGACATTTTGATATTCAGAATCAGCTTGTGAGCTATCATAAGTTTAATGAACATCAAGTTGTGGAGAGCGTGGTCCGACGCATTGAGAGCGGTCAGAATGCAGCTTTGGTTTCGGATGCAGGGACTCCAGCCATATCAGACCCAGGTTATCTTGTTGTGCGTCACTGCATAGACGCAGGTATTGAGGTAGAGTGTCTTCCTGGAGCAACGGCATTTGTCCCAGCATTGGTCGACTCAGGTCTGCCTAACGACCAATTTACATTCGTAGGTTTTCTTCCGCATAAGAAGGGTCGTCAGACGGCATTGCAGGAGCTGGTAGGAGAGAAGAGAACGTTCATCCTATACGAGTCGCCTTTCAGGTTGGTCAAGACTCTGCAACAATTGGGCGAATACTTAGGGGTGGATAGAAGAGCGTCAGTCTCGCGGGAGATTAGTAAGGTCTATGAAGAGACGGTGCGCGGAACTTTAGAGGAGCTGGCGAGTCATTTCGCTGAGGTTCCTCCGAAGGGGGAAATCGTGATGGTAGTGGAGGGAAACAGAACCAAAACTGCCAAACGAGGAGAACAGGACGATGATGAGCAAGAGGATGAGGAGTGAATAGCTATCGAATTTAGAATCAAAAACCAAAATATAATATAATGAAAAAGACAATTTTAGTGGTTGCAGTCTCAGCATTATTACTCGCTTCATGTGGTAAGAGTAAGCGTGAGATAGAACTCGAGAACAAACTCGACTCAATCCAGAGTCTTGTTGATGTCAAGGACCAGACAATGGGACTTCTTGCCTCTACAATGGCAGGTATTCAGGAGAATCTCTCAGCAATAAAAGAGCGTGAGAAGATAGTTGCTACAGCAGTCAATTCTGGTGAGCAGACAACAAAGGAGCAGATTGAAAATGACATTCAGGCCATCAATGATCTTCTTCAACAAAACAAAAAGAAGGTAGAGGACTTGACAGCTCAACTGCGTAAAGCAACAAAGAAAAACTCAGAGTTTGAGAGTATCATCAAGGTCCTGGAGGAGCAGATAGCTCAGCAGAACGAAGAGATTCAGAAGCTACAGGCCATACTGACTGACAAAGATGTTGAGATAGGATTCCTCAATAACGCTGTTATCAAGTTGTCGACAGCAGTCGATTCAACAAAGACTGTTGCCAATCAAGCTCTCGAGAATGTCGCACAACTCACAGATGAGAAGAATACAGCATACTATGTTGTCGGCTCACGCAGCGAATTGAGGAGCAAGGGAATCACAGAATCAAGTGGTCTCTTCTCTAAGAAGGTGTCAGGCGATGCTGATGAAGCTCTCTTCACAAAGATTAATCTTACGGAGGTGACAGAGATTCCAACCAACTGCAAGCGAATCAAAATCATAACAACACATGATGAGAATAGCTACACAGAGAAGAAAGATGCCGCTGGCATCATAACAATTGTAATTAAGGATAAGGCTAAGTTCTGGAGCAAATCGAAATACCTCGTAATTCAGGGTCGCGAACAGGACGAGGATTAATAATCATCCCCATAGGTCGATATAAAGCCCATAGCATCGTTTTTGATGCTATGGGCTTTTTTCATATATTTGCTCCCTCTATGCCATAAATAAAAGAATTGAATGGTAGGACATATAAAATATGGGGTAATGTTGCTCCTTCTCATATCGGGGGAGTCGAGTAGCCTTTTGGCCCAATTCAAAGACGGTGATGCATCCAAGGATAACAAGAGTATGTACTTCGACCAGGAGTCGCAGTATAAGTATAACAAGGATCTGGATGGCAAGAAAGGAAGAAAATCGAGTGTCTTCCGCGAGGACCAGCTCTTTCACTCCGAGAGTGCCTATGTGACGCGCGAGAATAATGGAAATGTATCGTTGCTTAGCTATTCCCGTTATGGATTGTCAACGTGGGAATTGTCAACATGCCTTGCCACAGACGCCTTTCGTCCTATGCTCTTTGGAAAGCGCAAATTGAAGGAGTATAACAAGGACAATTTTCTCTCGATGAAGGTCAACTTTGGAACCTATTACCCAATGTTTGCCCTGGGGCAGCGAATGAAGATAGAGGAAGTAGCTGATGCAGATGCTGATATACCTTACATCCTCGAAATCGGAAATGAGTTACTCTTCTCTCATATCTGGTCGTACGACCCGAATTGTTCGACAGGAAAACCCTTTATGGTCCTTACCATAGGAATAGGAACCTATGGGGGGGTGAATTTCTCGGATTCGCCCATACGACCTGTTTACTATCATTTCGTGGCACAACGTAAGTCAACGGCATGCGATTGGGGCTTCAGGGGACACCTCAAGGGGTGGGTTGATGGCTACGTCAATTCATGGCTGGTTGCCCATGGCGGATTGTGGATACAGGCTGGAATGTATCTGACTCACCCATTGTCGGCTGAGGTAAGAGGCGAGGCTGAGTTCTTCCTAACCCCAGCATTCTCCGCGAAATTGGGAGTGATGGGCAGCTTCGGCAATTTCGAGGGGGTGAAGAATAAAGCCGCTGTACTGCCGATGTTCGATTTGACCTACTATTTCGGCAGGAAAAAGGGAATATCAGGACTCTTCGAATTGAAATTGTGATAGTTCGTAGAAAAAAAATGAACCTTTGTAAAATTATTTATCTGCAATACGGGAAAAGTTTGTAGTTTTGCATCGTGAAAGAAAGTAGCATAATTAGAAAATACAACAAACAGATTATGACAAAATATTTAAAGTATTGCACACTCTTGGCCTTGGTATCAACGGCAGTAGCGTGCTTTACATCGTGTGAAGATGAAGATAACGAGTCGCTCATGGGCAACTGGGTTGAGTCGGGTATCAACTTTCCTGGAACACCGCGCGGTGGTGCAGTATGCTTTGTGATTGACAATAAGGCTTATGTGGGTACAGGTGCCAATACCAAGAATACAGAGGATCGTGAGAGATTTCGCGATTTCTTCTATTGCACACCAACAGAGGATGGTGGTCTCGGATGGTCAGCACCTTACGAGGTTGCACCAATGCCAGTGGAGTCAGCAAAACGTAATGGCGCTGTTGCCTTCGCTCTGAACGGAAAGGGCTATGTCGGAACAGGTTACGACGGAACAACATATCTGAAGGATTTTTGGGAGTATGACCCACAAGGAACATCTCTCGTCAAGGACGAATATGGCGTTGAAAGAACATGTAAGGGTAAGTGGACTCGCATAGCTGATTATCCTGGTGATACATGTCGTTATGCTGTGGCTTTCGTTATCGAGGGTAAGTATACTAAAGATGGTAAGGATCGTGCTTTCGTCGGAACAGGCGAGGACTACCTAAGCATTAAGAAGGCAGACTTCCACTCGTTCGATGGCGAGAATTGGGATAGCGCACCATATGATAATGTGCCATCAATCGGTACAGAACGTTCTCAGGCTTCTGCTTTCGTAGCATGGGGCTATCGCGATGGTGTTCATTCAGAGGAGAATCTTCAGAAGTTCGGATATGTGGCTGGTGGTAACTCAAATGGTGAGTGCTATTGGTTCTATCGTTACAACGCATTGACAAACTCATGGGAGATGATGAATAAGATGGCAGACAAGACCAATTATGAGTTTGATGATGACTATCTGAACCTTTCCATTTATGGCTCGACGGCATTTGTCGTGAATAGTAATGACTATGAGGGGCAGCGTGCTTACATTGCAACAGGTGGTGTCGGACGTTCTGGCACATTCTGTTGGGAGTACAATCCTTACTACGACTATTGGTTGCAGAAGACCTCTTTCGAGGGCCCCGCACGTAAGTTCGCAGTGTCGTTCACTTTGCAGTTCGACGATAAGGTTAACGGAGGCAAAATCGATGTTCCTTTCGTTACAACAGGTACTACATCTGATATCACTATGACAGGTTCTGGTGGTGAGTTCTATACAGATAACTATTACTTCCGTCCTTACGAGCCATACGAGCCTAAGGACTAATAGAAGATATAACACTATGAGGGTGTGTCAAAATGAAAATTTTAACACACCCTCTTTTTATTGGAATAGCATTCTCTATAAGATTAATCTCATATCCGTATGCGCCATTCTGCAATACGCATAGTGATAGTCAGCATTCTTATGCTGGTTTTTATCGTTCCCTTGATTCTGAGCCTCTACGGAACGGTTATTACAGTTGTGCAGTTATCATGCACAGTAATAGCCTTGTCGGTCTTCGCTTATTTAGGACGCGACAAAGATAGTAAAGCCCAGAAACGCGAGATCGACCTAACGCATCAGAATATCGAGATTGAGATGAAATTCCTTAAGTCGCAGATTAATCCTCATTTCCTCTTTAATGCGCTTAATAATATCTATGCCCTGTCCGTCATCAAGAACGAGCGGACGCCTGAGATGATTCTTAAATTGTCGGACATGCTGCGCTATACGCTTTATGGCTCTGAGAGTAAGAAGGTTAAGGTCGCACGAGAGATTGAATATATTCAGAACTTCATTGAGTTTCAGAAACTCAAGATGGATAGCGAACCTAATATAGTTGTCGATACCTCAAACTGCAACAGCGAATTGCTCATCGAGCCGATGTTGATGATTCCTTTCATTGAGAACTCTTTTAAGCATGGTAATATCGACAACGCTAAGAAGGGATGGCTGCAAGTCGAAGTCAAAACGTTAGGCCCTATTCTGATATTCCAGGTCAAGAACTCGCTGCCGTCAATAGCAATCAATAAGGATGTGGTAGGTGGTATTGGTGTCGAGAATGTGAGAAAACGTCTCGACATACTCTATCCCAATAAGTACGAGTTGAATATACAGACTACGGATAGTGCTTTCGCAGTCTACATGAAGATAGATACCTAAAAAATAACTGACTATGAAATGTATAATTGTTGACGATGAATTTCCTGCAAGAATATTGCTGAAGGAGTTTATAGATAAAGTGCCTAACATGGAGCTGGTCGGTAGCTATAAAAGCGGACTCGAAGCACTTCCAGTTGTTCAGGCGGGAGGAATCGATTTGATGTTCCTCGACATTCAGATGCCCGATATAACAGGTGTAAACTTCCTTAAGATGTTGTCGGTTCATAAGCCTCTTGTGGTCTTTACAACGGCCTATTCTGAGTACGCCATAGAGAGCTACCAGCTTGATGTACTTGACTATCTTCTCAAACCATTCTCATTCGACCGCTTTATGCAGTCGGTCAGTAAGGCAATGGAACGTCTCGCTCAGCGAAATGCTGCTAACGTACAGACTTCGACAGTCTCAACAGTGAGTGTCATGGCGCCAGAGGTGATTGCAGCAGACCAGCCAGGTGAAGTTGCAACGCAAGGTGCGAACCCACTGACTTCGAATGTGCTGTTGGTTAAGGCGGATCATAAGATACACAGAATATCATTCGATGAGATTCTGTATATCGAAGGACTAAGGGAGTATATTACCATATTTACATTGACGGGTGAGCGCATCATCGCATTGGAGAGCCTACGAAATCTTGAGGAGACTCTCCCCTCAGATAAATTTATAAGAATACATAAATCGTATATTGTTCGTATCGACCATATCAGGGCTCTTTATGGAAACCAGCTAAAAGTGGATGGCGTTCAGGAGTACCTGCCAATCGGAAAATCGTACAAAGATATTGTACAGACACAATTGTTTGAACATTAGAAAATGATGATATCAAGAAGAACTATAATAGCATGTAGCTGTCTGCTTGCTTTTGGACAGCTTGTAACAGGACAAGAGACCGTAACCGAGGCGGAGTATTTTGAGGTAGAGAGCGACAGCATCGTTTATGAAGGACAACACGAGTCGTCGCAGCTCGACAGTCTCCTCGGTCAGTGGTATAATAGCCGCTCGGCACTTACCGTGGTAACCAATGACCTTGTCCCCGACACGTTGGCAGTTGCCGACAGTCTCATCACGGGTATTCCAGACTCAATCTTTGTGGAAAGACTTCAAGCATTGCAGTCGCCTATACCAATGACCTTCAATGCTCAAGTAAAGCGTTTCATCGAGTTGTATGTGGTAAACCGTCGCGAGCAGGTGCAGCGTATGCTTGGAATGTCGCAGTACTATTTTCCACTATTTGAGGAGGTTCTGGATGCCAATGACATGCCTCTCGAACTAAAATTCCTGCCCATCATAGAGAGCGCACTCAATCCACGTGCTCTCTCAAGGGTTGGAGCGTCCGGATTGTGGCAGTTCATGTACTACACAGGAAAGCGATATCAGTTGGAGGTGACGTCATTCGTCGATGAGCGTCGCGACCCCTATAAGGCATCGCAGGCTGCAGCTAAATTCCTTAAGGAGCTATATCTTATCTATGACGACTGGTATCTTGCTATAGCAGCTTATAATTGCGGTCCGGGAAATGTGAACAGGGCTATAGCACGTAGTGGAGGACAGCGTAATTTCTGGAAGATATATTATCACTTGCCACGTGAGACCCGTGGGTATGTCCCTGCATTTATCGCAGCAGCATACGCCATGTCGTATGCCTCAGAGCATCAGATTCATCCAACGCAGAGTCTCTTGCCTCTGACAGCAGATACGGTGATGGTGGTGCAACCATTACACCTCGAACAGGTCTCGAAAGTGCTTAATCTGAATATCGATGTGATACGAGAATTGAACCCTCAGTATCGTCGTGATATAATTCCAGCATTAGAGAAGGGAAAGAGCTATCCACTGCGTTTGCCAGTTGAAATGACACTCTCCTTCGCACAACAGGAGGACTCGGTATATGCTTATAACAGAGCCAAGTATTTCCCCGACAATAAGATTGTGCCAGTCTCAGAAGCTACGTACGGAGGCTATACTCCAGCAAACAGCGCCCACTTAGTCTATATAGTTAAAGAGGGAGATGTGCCTGGTAGTATTGCAAAGAAATTCGGAGTCAGAGCCTCCGACCTCAATTACTGGAATGGCGTGCGTCGCAATATAATACGTGTTGGTCAAAAACTGCATATCTATGTGCCTAAATCTAAGGCTTCAAAATATGAGGGAATGGCTAAACGTGTAAACTAACCTGTCAGTCGCAGTTTCCATCTTTAACATACTCGATGCTTCTGTTGATATAGTCGAGGAAGGGCTTAGTTGTCCGAAAGCGTTCAGCAACAATGTCAATAATATTGGGTGAAAGAATCTCTTCTGTCTGTGGCTCATAACACAGACAGAAGGCTTTGTATTTTATAAGGTCGATGTAGGGAGTATTCTCATCATATCCCTTTGGGGGACGTTTCAGCTGAAATGATTTGTCGAGGATGAAACAACTATCAACCTTTTTCATCAGGATTCTTTCAAAATCGCCATCGCCATCCATAATGTCTTCTCGGAGAATCTGCAGAGCTTTTGGCTCCATGCAGTAGTCACCGACGGCCAGCATATGACCTTTCGGATAGCTATTACCCTCTTCTGCAGCGACATGAAAGTAGTAACCACTGTAGCCCGATTTCTTACCTCCGCGGCATATATAGCAAGCCATATGGGTTTTGTAAGGGCTCTTGTCGGTACTAAAGCGAACATCCCTATATATTCGGTATGTACAATCTTTCGCAGTGAGGCCTCGTATGGTCGGGTCGAAAGCGGCAACCCTTGAAATCAGCTCCTCAGTGAAGGCGTCGAACCTCTCTTTTGCCTCTTGATACTCAGCCTTGTGCTCAAGAAACCAAGTGCGATTATTGTTTGCACCGAGTCGCTTCAGAAAGTCAATGATTTGTTTCATACAAATAGTAAGTGTGCTTTGTAATGGCCTGATTGCCACCATGATTCCAGTTTGTCTGTTATCTTTCGCTTGAGCATATTACAACTTTTTTCCAATGTTTCAGAGGTAAAGTTGCAACTTTTCGCCCAGTCTTGCAAGGCGATTTTGCAACTTTTCGCCAATTAGAGCAGCAAAGAGTGAGGCATAGGGACAGCATTGTGAGAAAATTCAATGTTGTATAGAACTGGACTAATAAGAGTGTAATAGGTGTCATAAAATACTTGTTTTCTCTTTCTCCGACATAGTGTAGAAATTTACAACGCTACGCCATAAATAGTTTTGATATACTCGTCTATCTCCTCCTTCGTTTGAAGGCTGAGTAAGTGCTGCTTTT
>JABUTU010000021.1 GCA_021443545.1 Marinilabiliaceae bacterium
TCTTGAGGTGGTCTTAGAAATAACCAATCTGACTAAGGAACAAATTAGCAGTATCTAATCCAACAACATCCCCCCTAATCGAAAACTCTGTCACAACATGACACATTTTCCGATTAGAATTTTGCAGTTCTGAGAAATGTTCTACTCTCCGCAGTCGAAAACTCCGTCATAATATGACACTATTTTCGATTAGCCCGATTAGGGTCAGTCGAGGTTGTAGGTGTGGATGCTGATGCCCTGCGCCGATGGCAGGTAGTTAATGCCCCACCAACACATCTGCAGACAGCAAAAACTAATCAAGAGCATAACCAATGCCGTACGCCTTCTATCTGGCCTGACAATACGGAAATGCAAGTAGACAAGGTAGAATAACCACGTCACGGCAGCCCACGTCTCTTTGGGGTCCCACGACCAATAATGCCCCCACGCCTCTTTCGCCCAAAGGGCTCCGAACAGCATGCCAAAGGTCATGAACGACAGACCAACATACACCAGATTATCTGTCGTTATCATCTCTCTCCTTATATCCAAGCCTTTTCTGCAAAATAAGAGATACAACGCCATGACGAATGCTGCGCCAAGCAGGGCGTAGCAGAACATATAGACTATGACATGCGGAGCAAACCACGGACTCTGCAACGCTGGCATCAGGGTCTTACTGTGTATCTCGGGCTTAAACAAATTGATGCCGATGAAGACCGCCGACATGAGGGTGCTGAAGCTGAGTATCCACTTATACTGCCAGCGGAGATAGATTATAAGTCCGGCAAGAGGAAGGAAGAATGAATACCATAGCCGCGTCTCGCCCATCGTCCGCAATGGTGGTCGTTCAAGACTCACCCACATGCCGATGATGAATGTGAAGAAGATAACCAAACCTGCTATTGTGAGCAGACCGACCGAAAAGAATGGCTTTCGAACCAACTGCTTTTCTATATCAACTGCTGTCTCTCTCTTTATCGCTATCCACGATGCCATAGTCCAGCAAAGAATCGACGCAAGCGCAAAATAGACAAAATACCCCCAGTTCATAGCCGCTCCTCCTTTCTTCTGACTCCTGCCGTAGCAAACATGCAGATGGCTCCCGTCAGCATCATGATTATTCCAGCATAGACGAATGGCAGCCAGGGGTCACGCACCAGTTCAAAAACACTGACATCGCTCCACCGGCCCATACTCTCGTCATAACTCAACTGGTAGACCTTCCACCCATCTGCCTCAAGTGGTTTATTAACCTCGATGATTCCCTCCTTGATTAGTCCTGACTTTGTGCAGATGGTGACCTCCGACGCAAATCGTTTCGGCTCTCTGTCGGGCATGACAAGACTATAGCGGTCGTCGAGCCTCAGCAGCTGGTATGGGAACATATAACTACCACAACTCACCCACCCGTCGCGCTCAACGTCCGTATTTATGCTCTTTGCCACGACATGCACAGCTGTGGTTGCTCCCGTTTCTTTCCACTCGACATATCGGATTGTATCTGCTGAACTCTCTTGTGCTGCCATCTCCATATAGCTGTCGGCGAAAATCTCCCAATCGAGCAGCCGACACCTCACAATGCTATCCTCGAGCACCATCTGCTCGGGGTTCCCGTCAGGGACGGCTCGGCCCGTCATATTGTCAACTAACATAAGCTTTGCCGGATATTCATCGATGCTGAAGCCATGTAGCTCTATCGTCATGTCAAGCTCCTTCACCCTATGGGTCGTCTCATCAAAGGCCATCCGTGCTGTTCCTCCTGTCTCCACCTCCATCCTCATTCGCTGCACATCTGCATTGCCGAGGGCGCCTGCCAACAGGGCAAAAAAGAGTCCAACATGGTTGAGCAGAAACGGAATATCCTTAATCCGGAAGTGCGAGATGTGCTTCAGACTGGTCATGCCAAGTATGAAGAGCATAAAGGTGTAGCAGAGCACCATAGGCCACCAGCGCAACATACTCATCCAGCTTGTCACGCCCATCACCAATGTCATTACAGCACACCATAACATTGTAGGTATGGCCGCAGTGATGGTAGTGCACCAACGAAAGAAACTAAACTTTTCTGATAATAGAAAAGCTATGGTGATGATTACTACAAAAATTACCGCCAATAGCACATTTAGCGGATAGGCTATGAGGTCCCACTTCACCTCACCCATTGTGAGCTGCAGAATCTCGCCTATTATAATCAATCCAGCACCAATGAGACTACCCTCACGAAATGTCCAAGGTCTATCTCTCATTGGTTTGACAGCAAAATCTTAATAATTCCTTCTTATCCATCGTTAACTACGCTTGCTACCACTTAACTAAATCCTATCTACCAAAAATTTTCTTTAACGCTATTCCCGCTATTAAACCTCTATCTGACTTCTACTTTCATCGAGGCGCTTTTCAGGCCTTGGCCGGTCACGGTGAGCTGCGCTTCGCCTGGCGTCTTGCCGGCCTCAACGACAACGACTAACTCGCCATGGAAGGTCTTCATGGTCGGACTGACAAAGAGCTCGGTCGATGTGGCATCGCCGTTGCAACACGAGTTGAAACGCGCTGCTCCCTTTACGGCAAAACGTAGCTGATTGGCGGCATCGGGACAGAGATTCCCCTCTTTATCGACAACTCGCACTGTCACAAAGGCCATATCAGGACAATCCGACGCCATACCATCTGCTCCAACGGGCGTCGCTGTCAACACGCCTCTGTCGGCTATCAGCTCGATGTGGTGAGGCTTGCCAGATGTTCTGACTACCTTGCTCTCGACCTCATTGCTCTGATTGTCATAGGCAACGACCTTCACCTCGCCAGGCTCGTAGACAACATTATTCCATCGCATCCTGTAGCGGTCGAGGCGGTTGCACTCAAGGCTCTTCGATGGGTCGGGAACTTGATAGACATCGCCCCACGGCATCGTGACATCAACACGACTGGCTAAATAATCTTCCATACTGATCTCCGCATGTCGCAGACGTCCCTGACTCTTGCCATTGACGAAGAGCTCTGCCTCGGGATAGGAGGTGTAGACGAAGACTGGCGTCACCTCTCCCTCGCGCCCATTCCAGTTCCAGTGGGGCAGGATATGCAGTGTTGAACTCTCCTTATTCCAATGGGTACGATAGAGATAGGCTCTGTCCTTGGGCAATCCCGCAAGGTCATATATACCGAAATAGGAGCTGCGCGACGGCCAATACTCATCGTAGGGCGTCGGCTCTCCAAGATAGTCAAATCCTGTCCACACAAACTCTCCGATGACCCACGGCATCTTATCCTGCCACATCCAGTCGTCATCAGGCAGATTACTCCAGCTGCATGCCTCAAGGTCGTAGCTCGAGATCTGTCCATCGTCGTATGCCGTCCCTCGCTCCTCTGTCACTGGAAACTTATAGACGCCGCGTGACGAGACTGTCGAGGCCGTCTCGGAGCCCAGAACAAAGCCGCGTGGCGACTGCTCATATCCCTTCTGATAGACATGCAGCCGGTAGTTGAAGCCAGGAACATCCATCTCCTGCCACACGCCACTCATCATAGGCCCCTCTGCCCTGTCCATTCCCTGCGTACAGGGACGTGTCCCATCGAGCTCATGTATGAGGCTCTGCATACGTCGCACATAGGTCAGTCCAACCACAGCATCGTTCTGCTCAGGTATCTCATTGCCGATTGAATAGAGCACATTAGAGGCATGATTGCGGTTGAGAAGGACCAGATTCGTT
Source organism: Marinilabiliaceae bacterium (assembly GCA_021443545.1). Lineage (GTDB taxonomy): Bacteria > Bacteroidota > Bacteroidia > Bacteroidales > Marinilabiliaceae > W3P20-009. The sequence goes on from JABUTU010000021.1 coordinate 3,690, forward strand.
ATGTCGCGCTCCCACCATGCCTTACCATCGCTATTAGGACTCTCTGTGTCGACAGCCTCAAAGAAACGAGAATAGCCATTTTTACATTTCGGATATACCCACATATCGAACGACTCGGGCATCACCATCATACCCATCTCATCACATATATCCATCTGCCATGGCGCTGGTGTGTTATGAGCTGTTCGTATGGCATCACATCCGATATCCTTCAACAGACGCACCTGACGCCGGAAGGCCGCTTTGTTGAATGCCGCACCAAGTGGCCCTAAGTCGTGATGCAGACAGACCCCCCTGAATTTACGCACTTGTCCGTTCAGACGAAATCCCTCTGATGAATATGATATCTCACGTATGCCTATCTTCATCTCTCTGCTGTCCCATAGCGTATCGCCCTCCTTCAACTCTGTCGTGAGGGTATAGAGAACAGGATGCTCCGGGCTCCATAGTCGAGCGTCTCTGACAATCAGAACCGACTCGGCTTGCTTGGCATCGGAGGGCAATGATGTCTGCTCAGCTACGATATGCCCCTCTGAATCAGTCAGCCGTTGCACGACAGCAACTCCACTGACTCTCTCCACTGCCACATCTGTTGTCACCCTGATGCGTGCCTCTGAGGCTCTCTCCGCATCTGCCGTTATACCACTGACCATAGTGGTTCGAGCAAATGTGCCCCATGTAGTTAGGTATTTTTCCTTATGCAGCACGAGGCGCACAGGACGTATGATGCCCGCACCAGGATACCAGCGACTCGACTCTTCCATATTCTGAAGATGCACGGCAAGATTGTATTTACCTGCCTTGCAATTGCTGGTTGCCTCTGTTATATCGAGACGGAACGTATTATATCCGTATGCCCAATAGCCCACATCCTTTCCGTTGACCCACACGTGTGGCTCTGCCATGGCTCCGTCAAAGATAAGCTCGGCGTAGCGATAGCCCTCAGGTATCGTTATCTCGCGTCGGTACCACCCCTCGCCTATCCATGGGAGACTGCCTGAGCGACCCGTCTTCTCGGTGGCCTCACGCTCTCCGTTCTGCTCGATGGCAACAACCTGCTTGTCTATATCCTTATCAAAGGGTCCGGCTATGGCCCAGTCATGCGGCACTGTCACTCTCTGCCACTGCGAATCGTCGTATATGCTCGCTTGCGCTCCCTCTGCTACCCCCTTATGAAAACGCCACTCCTCAAGTAGCAACGTCTCAAGGCTCTGCGCCCGAACACTTAAGGTCGGTACGACAATACCCGCAACAACGACGGAAAGAATTGTTCTCAACTTCATCTGATTAATATTTCAAATTTTTATGGTAAGGCTCTCACCCTCTGTTTTCTTGCAATCTATTTAAAAGTCATTTTGGCAAGATGCTGAAACAACTCAGCATCGGTTATGCCTATCTCACGCGAACATGCTGCCATGACCTGCACTTCGGCGTGGGTAGCTTTTTTGCTCACTATACGGCACATATCATCGGTCTTCTCGACGCACGGCTTAAGAGCATTCCATGCACGCATATTGAACTGGAGGGCAGCTCCAATGGGCAGCGGATTCTCAACAACGTCTGCTGGGTGAACACCCCAGACGGTTATCAGTCCGGGCTTGCTCCCAATGAGGTTATGCGACAGCTTGATGTCGACTTGCTGCCCATTATGATGGTTGACGCCTGTCATGAACTGCACGCTCTGTCCACTGACGCAGTCGGCCTCAATCAATGCTGTCCGGTCATTATCCCTCACGGTCACACGCACTCTGATATCAACCATCTCGCCCATGTAGGCAACGCCCTTCGAGAGCATCTCCATCTGTGCGCCTCCCTCAATACGACGTACACGAGCCTCTCTGCCCTTCGTCGCAACAAGTTTGACCTCACATTTCTCGCGTGTGTCCCACAAGCTGATGCCGCCCAATCCGACACTCTTGCCGACACGATACTCGTCGCAACCTGCTCCAGCAGCTATCTGATCTTTCGTTGGATACCACAGATACTTACGCAGTTCAAGTCCCGGATTGGCCTTCGAATAGATGTCGATAGCTCCTGAATCATTGAAATAGAGTCGCAAAGCCATATAGCTATTCTCAACTGCTGGTCCATGATGACCTACTTTCTTATATTGAACGGCCTCATCACTGATTATCTCTTCTATCTGAACACTATCCTTACGCCAAAAGAGGCTGTAATCAGTCTGCGCCACAGCAGACAAAGCAACGAAGAGTAATGATAAAATACAAAACAAACGCATAACTTGTATAGATTAAGTTAATAATATAAACATTTAAGCAACTATGCCAAATCCGAATAATAATATTAATCGTCCGCACCTCACGGACTATCTACACAACTAATTCCATATGCGAATATACTGTTTTACTTTGGGAAAACAAAAACCGATAGGACAAAAAAAACTCCGATGGTTACCGAAGCAACCACCGGAGTTTCTCTATATTACCAAAAACTTATCTTAAACAAGACCCTGTGCAATCATTGCATCAGCAACCTTTACGAAGCCACCGATGTTAGCACCCTTAACGTAGTTAATCTTGCCATCCTTCTCTGTACCATACTTCTGGCATGTAGCGTGGATGTTGATCATAATCTGATGGAGCTTAGCATCAACCTCTTCGCTTGTCCATGGAAGACGCATTGAGTTCTGTGTCATCTCAAGACCTGATGTTGCAACACCACCGGCGTTAGATGCCTTACCTGGAGCATAGAGGATACCTGCATTCTGATATACCTCGATTGCCTCGTTTGTTGAAGGCATGTTAGCACCCTCAGCAACACACCAGCAACCATTTGCGATGAGCTTCTTAGCATCTGCATCATTAATCTCGTTCTGTGTTGCACATGGAAGTGCTACATCACACTTAACACCCCATGGACGCTCGCCGTCGAAGTACTGTGCTGATGGATACTTAGCTACATACTCCTTGATACGACCACGCTTAACATTCTTGAGCTCCATTACGAAAGCAAGCTTGTCGGCGTTGATACCCTCTGCATCGTAGATATAACCATTCGAGTCGGAGAGTGTTACAACTTTAGCACCGAGCTGTGTTGCCTTCTCGCAAGCGTATTGTGCTACGTTACCTGAACCTGAGATAACTACTGTCTTACCATTGAAGTCCTTGCCCTGTGTCTTGAGCATCTCCGATGCGAAGTATACAAGACCGTAACCTGTTGCCTCTGGACGGATGAGTGAACCACCCCAACCAAGGCCCTTACCTGTGAGGACTCCGGTGAACTCGTTGCGGAGACGCTTGTACTGACCGAAGAGATAACCAATCTCACGACCACCTACACCTATGTCACCTGCTGGTACGTCGGTGTCAGCACCGATGTGACGCTGGAGCTCTGTCATGAAGCTCTGGCAGAAACGCATTACCTCGTTGTCTGACTTGCCCTTAGGGTCAAAGTCTGAACCACCTTTACCACCGCCCATTGGAAGTGTTGTCAGTGAGTTCTTCAATACCTGCTCGAATGCAAGGAACTTGAGGACACCAAGGTTTACTGTTGGGTGAAGACGAAGACCGCCCTTGTATGGGCCAATCGCTGAGTTCATCTGTACGCGGAAACCACGGTTGAACTGCATCTCACCCTTGTCATCCATCCAAGGTACTCTGAAGATGATGACGCGCTCTGGCTCTGCCATACGCTCAAGAATCTTTGCTGCCTTGTACTTAGGATTCTCTTCAATGAAAGGCATAAGGCTTGTTACAACCTCTTTTACTGCCTGATGATACTCACTCTCACCTGGGTTCTTGGCGATAATCTTCGTCATGAACTCGTTAATCTGTGCTTCGTACTTTGCCATTTTTTCTATTATTAGCTGTTTTTGTTTTCTTTAGTGTGAGCAAAGTTATCCCTTAAATTCTCTCGCAAACTAATAATAGGTGTATATTACGTAAATGACGTAGATTATTACGTAATTCACTTATGGGGACTCCTGCGAATCCCCATTTATCTCGTTCTGTTACGCTTCTGAAATGCTCGTCTCGTGGATTAATCAGTCGACATAGAAGGTTGCCTCATTACGATTGTCGTCGGAATTACACCCTACCCACAGTCGGAACTCTCCTGGCTCTTGATAGGTGTAGTAGTCAAGTCCACAGAACTGTAGGTTCTCTACAAATATCTTCATGCTCACTCTCTGACTCTCACCGGCCTTGAGCGTGACACGTCGGAATCCCTTCAGCTCCTTGACAGGGCGCGAGACACTCCCGACAAGGTCGCGCACATACAACTGACATATCTCTGTCGCCTCGACATTCCCTGTGTTGGTCAGCGTGAACGAGACCTCAATCGAATCGTTTTCAAGCTTCATCCTGTCCTTATCGAGCTTCAGATCGCTATATGCAAATGTCGTATACGATAGTCCATAGCCGAATGGAAAGAGAGGGCCATACCCAGCATCGAGCCAATAGCTATGACATCCTAATGCTGTCTGCGCTGCCCTTACGGGGGTCTGGTTTATAAGCAACTCATTGCCCTCGGCTGGTCGACCCGTATTCTTATGGTTATAATATATAGGTATCTGCCCTACCATACGCGGGAAGGTGACTGGCAACTTACCACTCGGCACTGCCTTGCCAAAGAGAAGGTCAACCAAGGCCTGTCCGCCCATGGTGCCCGGATGGAACATATAGAGCAATGCATCGCTCTTCTCAACCTCATCAGCTATCGTCAATGGGCGTCCCGCCATAATCACTGTCACAAGGGGCTTACCTGTCTTCGAAAGCTCTGCAACAAGCTCTTTCTGCTTGCCATAGAGGTTGATGTCGGCAAGGCAATGCGCCTCACCACTCATTATGGCCTCCTCACCCACGACGCAGACTATCACGTCGGCACTCTTGGCCCGTTGCACTGCTTGCCTGATGCCATCTCCCTTCAGGTCGCGACAATGCGTTAATGCCTTGTCGTGGATGACTTTTACGCCATCGACCGAGAGCATGGCTTTGAGGGGTGTTATGGTATGCTCTGGCTCTCCGTCGAACGCCCATGTTCCAAACTGCTCATACGTATCATCTGCCAACGGACCGATGAGCGCCACGCTCTTCACCTCTTTGCCTAATGGAAGTAGCGAATTATCGTTCTTAAGAAGAACAGCACTCTCCGTCGCAATGCGCAACGTGGCTGACAGGGCCTCTGGTGTGTAGGCCTGAAGCTTGCTCTCGTCGACGTACGGATTGTCAAAGAGCCCTAAGTCAAACTTGAGCTTCAAAATGCGACGTACAGCTTCGTTGATGAGTATCTCGGGTATAACGCCGTCCTTCATGAGTTTCGGCAGATAACGTATATATGCGTTTGAGACCATGTCCATATCGACTCCGGCATTTATTGTCTGCAGTGCCACATCAAGCGTGTCGCGGCAGTTACCATGAGCGAGCATCTCGGTTGCCGACGACCAATCGGTCACCACCATAGCATCACTACCCCACTCCTCATGCAGCAGTGAGCGCATCAGATAGCCGTTGGCTGTCGATGGGATGCCATCTATATCATTGAATGATGTCATGAATGTTGCTGCCCCTGCCTTGGCTGCTGCCTCGAATGGTGGCAGATAGACATCATGAAGCTGTCGGATAGGAATATTCGCTGAGTTATAATCACGTCCTCCCTCTGAAGCGCCATATCCTGCAAAATGCTTGGCACATGCTGCTATGGCTGTGGGGTCTGCAAGATTATCTGTCTGATAGCCCCTGACAACGGCGGCTCCCATCATAGAGGTTAAGTAGGTATCCTCGCCATAACCCTCTGCTATGCGCCCCCAGCGTGCATCACGCGCGATGTCTATCATCGGCGAAAAGGTCCATCGTATGCCTGCCGATGACGCCTCAATAGCTGCCACTCGCGCCGCTGCCTCGACTGCCTCAAGGTCGAACGATGCCGCCTGACCAAGCGGTATGGGGGCTATCGTACGAAAACCATGAATGACATCCCGCGCCATCAATAGCGGTATGCCTAACCGAGTCTCTTCACGCGCCACCCGCTGCAAGGTATTGATACGATGTGGGTCGGTCTCGTTGAATATGGAGCCCACTCTGCCCTGTCGTATCTCCTCCGACATGGCGTCGAGACTCTCAAGCGCACTGAGCTGGTTCATCTGCCCAATCTTCTCCTCAAGCGTCATGCGCTGCAAGAGCTCATCAACTCGAATATCATATTTATCTTCGGGCATCTTACTGCCCGCACAGGCACTCATAAGTACTCCTGCCATCAACGAATAGACTAATCGCTTCATACTCCTTTGTGTTTAATTATCGCAAATTTCAATATTTTTTAACACATAGACAAATCTATTAAGGGGAAATGACTACTTTCGCACTTCGTGAAAATCATAATCATCGTCATATTATCTCTCCTCTTTGCTGCCTCCGCTCTCGGTCAGCAGGACTCGTTCTCGGTGCAGACGCTCGACACGACTAATGGCATTGCCAGTCCCGTCTCGTTCTCTGTCGTCAAGGACCGTCACGGTTTTATCTGGGTCTCCACGCGTCTCGGCATCGACCGTTACGATGGTCTCCACTTCAAGCACTATTCGCTGACCAAGAGTAATATGCGTCTCTCCGATGAGGGTGTTCGTTACGATATCTTTCCTAATACAGATAATGGTATTTATGTCTACTCCGACCTTGGAAAGATTTTTCTCTATAACGAGGATACCGATGCCTTCGAGGAGCTCTATTGCTTCACTGAACATCTCGGCGGACATAGTCTCCACGCCTTCTCTATCGAGCCCTCTTGTCTGATTCTCGGTCTTTATAATGGTATCGTCATCTTCGACAGAACAACCCAAACCATTACCTCAAGACTATGCAGCGATACTAACATACGATGCATCATCTCTTTCATCAACGGCACCTATCTCGTGGGTAGCGAGAAGGGGCTCTATCTGCTCGACCTCGCAAAGAAATCATGCGAACTCATCGCCTGCCCGGAACTCGATATCATAAGTCTCTACTACGACGCCGAACAGCAGCGCATCTGGCTCGGGACAAAGGGTAAAGGGCTATGGACTATGCGTCTCGATAATACTGATATTAAACAAATACAGAACTACGAACACGCCATCGTCACCAGCATCGCGCCCTATGCCGACAGTCAGCTCCTTGTGGGTGTCGACGGCGATGGTCTCTTGGTGACATCCCGTATCTTCATCTCTTCGCTTCGCTCAGCCACCGACGCATCCCTGAATGCCTCATCCCGTCTGCCCTCTGTCGCCATTCAGAATGTCTTCGTCGATAAAAATAATATCTGGCTCGCCTCCTACGACTGCGGTCTCATCATGCTATCGACAACTGTCATCTCAAATATTCTCCAACACCCCACTAATCACCTGCAATCCGACATCTTCTGTCATGGTCTCGACTGCACCTCAAACAATGGTATATGGGCGGCTTACAACAGATGTATATGTCACTATCCCAATGCGCAGTCGCAACCGCGTCTCTTCCTCAACGAGTCGACCAGCTTCCTGACCATAAAGCAGACCTCCGACAATTCGGTCTGGTGTGGTGGCTATAACTCAGGTCTATACCGTCTCGACCCAGCCTCAGGCAACTTCAACAGAATCGCCTCTCTCTCCCACGCCAACGTCAATAGTAGCATATACGCCATTGGCGAGGATAACAACCATAATCTGTGGGTGGGCGGTCATAACTTCCCCCTTTCACGCATAAGTAATATCATCGGAAGACCCATCGGAACCGCTCCCGATGCCGACGATATCAAGCAATATCCTATCTCAAGGGTTAATGACCTCGCTATTCTCAACGACTCAACGGTTGTGGCTGGCGCTGTCAACGGACTCTTCATCGTCAACCCAATACAAAACTCCGTGCGTGAATTTCTCTCAAGTAATATCATCGGGGAGTGGGATTGCACAAATTTCATCACTTCGCTCGCACCACTGTCGGACCATTCTTTAGCCATCGGAACTGACGGCGCGGGGGTAATCTTATTCGACCTGCTGACGGAGACGATGACTCCCTTCACTGTCTCGTCGCATAACCTGCCAAGCAACTACATCCGGTCCATCGAATATGTCGGTAACAACCATATCTGGGTCAGCACCGACAATAGCGGTATCTTCTCGTTCGACACCAACTCCCAAGTGGTCGACAACCGCCTGCCGAACACCACTCTCCATAGCAACTATTTCTTCTCCTCCTCTTCCACTAATGCCAACGGTAATATCTTCTTCGGTGGAGAACTTGGCGTGGAGATGATTTCATCAAGCAATATCCCAAACGATAACCACTCTATATCAATCCTTCTCTCTGAGGTGGGCATCGATAATGAGAATAGAATATCGCATCTGTCACACCCCGATGTGCTGCAGGAGCCTGTTCACTCTGCATCTAACATAAACCTGCCCTACGGCGAAAAATCGCTGCGTCTGCGCTTTACGACCGACGATATATACCATCAGAATATTCTGCTCATGGAGTATCTGCTCGATAACGATAAGGAGAACTGGACCCCCCTGAATAACGAACGTGAGCTGAATCTCTTCTCGCTGCCCGTCGGTCTGCACCATCTTACCATCAGATGCACCTCAAGCAATGGAGAGCACTTCGTGAAGATGTTTAGCATAAACGCCCTCCAGACACGCTGGCTGCAAACGCCAGCTATCATTCTGTATGTCTTTCTCTTTCTATGCTTTATATTCGGCTGTATCATGCTATATATCAAACATATAAAGAGCAATATAGCCGATGAGAAAATACGCTTCTTCAATAATGTTGCTCACGATATTCGCACGCCGCTCTCGTTGGTGACTGCCACCGCTTCGGAGATTGAGCAGTTCCTCTCGCCCGAGACGCCCGCCAACATCATGCCGGTATTCAAACATAACATCAACCACCTCGCAAATGTCGTAAACCAGCTATCACTCTTCAACGACTCACCAGGCTCCTCTAATACGCTCTGCCTGACAGCAATACCGCTCTGCGAACTGGTTCGCTCGCTCTACCAAGCCTACTACCCCTTGGCCAACCAGAAGTCGCTCTCGCTCGACATCGCAACTCCCGACTCCGAAGTATGGGTAGAGGCTGACGAGGCCTCTCTAATCCGTATATGCGATAATGTCCTCGGTAATGCTTTTAAATTCACCGTTCAGGGCGGCATCCATATCACTGTCGCCGCACAGGGCAAATATGGTATCATCGAGATCAAGGACTCGGGTATCGGCATGAGCGACGATACGAAGAAAAAACTATTCCGCCACTTCTTCAGGGGTAAGGACGCAATACAAAAGAATATATCGGGTTTCGGCCTCGGTATGATGTACAGCAACATCGCCATTCAGAAGATGAACGGTCGTATCTCATGCCAAAGCGAGGTAAACAAAGGCAGTGCCTTCTCTATCGCCCTGCCTCTGACAACGCCCGTTAATGACAAGGCTACTCCTATCGAAATAACCAACATTTCGCCTCTCTCTTTCCCCATCGATTCACATTATATGTATTCGGGTTACCGTCATGATATCCTTATCGTCGAAGATAGCAACGACCTGCGGAAATACCTCTCCGACCGACTGCAAGTGGGCTACAACGTCCATGCCGTCGCATCGGTCGAAGATGCCAAAGCCTACTTGTCGAACCACTCGACCGACCTCATCATCAGCGATATCGTACTGCCTGGAATGCAGGGCGATGAATGGTGTAAGGAGCTGAAAAACAACTTCGAAACAGAACACATCCCTGTCTTCCTGCTCACCGCTAAGTCGCAATACAACGACCGCCTCAACAGCCTCGCTAATGGCGCCGATGAATATATCATCAAACCTTTCGATATCAACGTCCTGCTGCTGAAGATTCGTAACGTCTTCGAAGCACGACACCACCTGCGCACTTACTATATGCACACACTCGAGGTCAACCCGAAACAACCCCGCCCATCTCAATCTGTCAACGAAAACCCTAAAAATACTCAGCGCGAACTCGATAACCAGTTCATGGCTCAACTCATGGCGGTCATCGATAAATACATATCACGCTCCGACCTCAGCGTCGAAGACCTCTCCAAGGAGATTGCTATGTCGCATACCCTCTTCTACAACAAAATACAAAAACTCTTCGGCATCTCTCCAGCCGCCCTCATCCGTAACTGCAGAATGAAAAAGGCTAAGGAACTCATAACAACAACTGACTACTCTATCGCTGAAATAGCCCTCATGTGCGGCTTCTCCGACACAAAGTATTTCAGTATATCTTTCAAGAAATTCTACGGCCAATCACCAAGCCAGCTACGTAAATTGTAGCTCAATTTTCTAATATTGTAGCTTTTCAAACCTCTAAATGTAGGATTTTACACCCCAATTTTTCACATTTCGTAGCATATTTGCGATGATTTTTAGAAATCATAGCAACTTTTAACACATAAAACAATTATAGTATGCCAAAAAAATCTACATGGAGACATTGTCTGGCTACATTTGTATTGAGCATTCTGAGTCTATCTCTTTATGCTCAGGCTCAGACAGTGAATGGTATCGTTAAGGAAAAAAACGGCGATCCAATCATTGGTGTTAGCATCCTGGAAAAAGGTACTACTAACGGAACTGTGACTGACATCGATGGTAAATTCACCATCAAAGCTGGTCAGGGTGCTACGCTCATCATCTCGTATCTGGGTTATCAGACTCAGGAGATTGTACCTGTCCCTAACACTCTCAACGAGGTTGTCCTCACGGAGGATACTGAATCACTCGAGGAGGTCGTTGTCGTGGGTTACGGTACTCAAAAGAAGAAACTGGTTACCGGTGCCACAATTCAGGTGTCGGGCGATGAACTGGTGAAACAAAACGCAACAAACCCCATCGGAGGCCTCTACAGCTCTGTGCCTGGTGTCAACATCGTTGCATCTAACGGCCAGCCGGGCGCCGACTATAAGGTGACAATCCGCGGTCTGAACACGACGGGTAGCTCAAAACCTCTCTACGTCATCGATGGCGTGGCTGGTGGCGATATAAGTGCCCTCAACCCCTCCGATATCGAGTCAATCGATATCCTCAAGGATGCTGCATCAGCCGCTATCTACGGTGCCCGTGCCTCTGCCGGCGTCATCCTCATAACAACAAAACAGGGCGTCAAGGATAAGATTCATATCAGCTACGACGGCTATTTCTCAATCCAGAAACCTCAGTTCAATGGCGTAAAAGCGGTCGACGGAATGAAATATATCGAACTCGTCGATGAGGCTATGCGTAGCAACAACGCTAAGTTCAATAGCGAAGAGCACTACTTCAACCTCGAGGCTATCATGCCTGTTCAGTGGAAGGAGATGAAGGCTGGTACTTTCAAGGGGACCGACTGGCTCCGCGAATCAATCAACCCCGATTCGTATGCCTATAACCACGCTCTCACCATCGCTGGCGGTAACGAGACAAGCCACTATTCATTCGGCATCTCGCACTCCAACACCGATGGTACTCTCGGTTATCCTAAGGAGACCTACTACAAGCGTACTACGATTCGTATGAACTCCGATTACGTGCTCCTCAGGGCTAAGGACCTCGACATGATTAAGCTGGCTGAGAATTTCACACTCTCGCTCTACTCAAGCAACGGAGTCCGTCAGGGTAATATCTATGACAATACCATCTACACGGCTCTTAACTATACGCCTCTCCTCCCTGCCTACAAGAAGGACGGCTCGTTCTACACATGGGAGGACCAGAAGGCCGACGGATGGCAGCAGTCGGAAGGTGCCTACAACCTCCTCGAGGACTACGCTCTCGGCGAACAGGAGAATAAGAACCTCAGAATTCAGGGTAATGTATGGCTTGAGATTAATCCTCACAAGGAGTGGAAATTCCGCTCTACATACGGATTCCGCTATCACAATACCAACAACCGTAGCTACACGCCTGCCTACGCTCTCTCAAGCAACCGCCAGGAGATGTACGACAGGGCAAGCCAGAGCTCAAGCGCAAGCAGCCACTGGACTTGGGAGAATACCATCTCGTGGAAACATCAGTTCGACGAACACGGCCTCGATATTATCCTCGGTAACTCTATCGAGGGCACCGGTTGGGGTCAGTCGCTCAACGGCTCACGCAAACAAACCAAATTCCATAAGTGGGAATCGGCTAACCTCGGCTCTTCCGATAGCGATATCGACTCTGAGAATGTCAGCATCGGCGGTAGCAATACCATCCCATACAACGACCTCGTATCGTTCTTCGGTCGTGTCAACTATAACTTCCGTGAGACATATCTCGCAACTCTCATCATGCGCGAAGATGGTTCATCTAACTTCGCTAAGGGCGAACGCTGGGGCTTCTTCCCCTCTGTATCGGCTGGTTGGGTGCTCTCTAACGAGAGTTTCCTCGAGAATACATCGGGCTGGCTCGACTTCCTGAAACTCCGCGCAAGCTGGGGTCAGAATGGTAACTGCTCGATTACTCCTTTCCAATATGCAGCAACGGTGTCGCTCTCGGCTCCATACGACTTCACAAGCACGGGCTCATCAACTTCGACGGGTGCCTATCCAGATATCATCCCGAACCCTGAACTCACATGGGAGACAACAGAACAGACTGATATAGGTATCGACGCTCGTTTCCTCAGCAGCCGCCTCGGCGTTACCTTCGACTGGTACAACAAGGAGACTAAGGACTGGCTCGTCGATGCTCCCGCTCTCGCCTCATATGGTACTGGCTCTCCTACAATCAACGGTGGTTCGGTTCGCAATAGAGGTGTCGAACTGGGTCTTACTTGGAACGACCATGCTGGCGACTTCAAGTACAGCGCTAACTTCAATATCTCAACCAATAAGAACGAGGTGCTCTACATCGATAACGCCGATGGTATCCTGCGCGGTGCTACCAACGTAATCGCTCAGAATATCTCGACATACGAGACATACGAGGCTCGCCCAGGTAAACCTATCGGTTACTTCACCGGTCTGGCAAGTGCTGGTATCTTCCAAAACCAAAAGCAGATTGACGAATACAACGCTAAGAATTATACATTCATGGATGGCTACGAGAACGCTAAGCCGGGTGACGTCATCTGGATCGACCAGAATAACGATGGTACTTACGATAACGATGATGTCGTAGAGATTGGTAACCCTCACCCTGATGTCAATATCGGCTTCAGCATCAACCTCGAGTGGAAGGGCATCGACTTCGCAATAAGCGGCTCAGGTGCTTTCGGTCATCAGATCCTCCAAAGCTACCGCTCATTCGCCAACAGCGATTTCCAGAACTATACAACCAACTTCGTCGACCGCCTATGGACTGGCGAGGGCTCTACAAATAAGTTCCCCCGTTTCACCTACGGTAAGCATAACAACTTCTACGCTAAGGGATACGTCGGCGATATATGGTGCCAGGATGCTGACTACGTCAAGATTCGTACCATCACTCTCGGATACAACTTCAAGTCGCTATTCAAGAATATGCCTCTTCAGCAATGCCGTATCTACTTCACTGGTCAGAACCTGCTGACATTCACCAAGTACGACGGTATGGACCCTGAGGTCGGCTATGGTGCTTCACACTCTTGGGCTTCAGGTATTGACCTCGGTACATATCCTAACCCTCGTTGCTATATGTTCGGTATGAGTCTTAAATTCTAACATCTGGTCTAATTATGAAAAAGTTATCATATATAATAATAATCGCAGTAAGCACAATTCTCTGCACCAGCTGCGACGACCTCCTCGACAGGGAGAACTACGAAAAGGCTGATACCTCATCGTTCCCTCAGACTGAAACCGACGCTGAGCAATTGGTCACATCTTGCTATAACGCTCTGATTGTATTCACCGATAACGATATCGAGAACAGAACGGTCTTCACTCACAATATGATGGGCGATGATATGATTGGCGCAGGCTCTACATCCAACACCGGCGCTCAGTCGTTCGACCGCCTCATGACTAAGGAGGCCGACTTCATGAAGACGGCTTGGAAGGACTGGTTCGCGGGGCTCTTCAGATGCAATTTCGCTCTCCAGGCTATTAACGCTCTCAACGATGGCGTCTTCAAAAGCGCTGAGAGCAAAAGCCACCTCCTCGGACAAGCTTACTTCCTCCGCGCATGGTACTGCTGGGAGTTGGCTAATAACTTCGAGACTTTCCCTCTCCTGACCGAACCCGGTACGCTTAACATCCCTCGCACTCCTGTCGATGAGATATACGCTCAGATTACTGACGACCTCAAGCAGGCCATCTCCCTGATGCCAGCTAAATACGGCTACTCGCAAGAGGCTGGCATGAGCGGTCGCGCTACTAAGTACGCTGCTGAAGCTCTCATGGCTCGTATATGGCTCTTCTACACAGGATTCTACGGCAAGAACGATATGTGCGGCGTGTCAAAGAGTGATGTGACAGCATGGCTCAAGGATGTCCGCGACAACTCTAAGTTCGGTCTCGAGGACGACCCTCGCGAGATATGGCCTTACACAAATGAATACTCAAGTGGTCTGGCTTACGGCACAAGCTTCGACACCTACTCGGCTCAGAACGACCTCCATTGGGTCGGCAACAGAAGCAAGGAGACCATCTGGGGCGTCCACTTCAGCTATGTATGGTATGCAACAGGCTCGGCTGGCTACAACCGTCTCGGCGAATACTATGGTCTGCGTAACCCTGGCTCTCAGGCCGACTATAAGTGCTACCCCTTCGGCATCGGCTATACTAACGGCTCGGTCAATGCTAAGATGGTCGAGGAGTGGGTATGCGACCCCGACTATGGTACTGACGACGTGCGTCTCTGGGGCTCTATCTTCGCTGTCGATAATGCAGAGGAGATCTATAGCGGCGGCGATGGCGGCAACTGGTGGAACAGTGGCTGTATCTGCGAACTCGCTTCTCATGAGGGTAACGACTCAAAAGAGGTGGAGAAATCAATGTTCCACAATAAGAAGTATATGGTTAGCACTGCATGGAAGGACGCTGATAAATCCGGTCTTTACAACAATTTCTTCTATGCTCTGCCTGGCTTCAACGGAAGCAACAGCAACCAGTACGACAACCGCAACGACGTGGTCCTCATCCGCTACGCCGACGTGCTCCTCATGCTCGACGAACTCGAGGGCTCTGTGACGGGTATGAATCAGCTACGCCAACGCGCTGGCCTGAAGCCTTACGACAGCTATTCTCTCGAACGCCTCCAGAAGGAACGCCGCTACGAACTATGCTTCGAGGGTGTCCGATTCAACGACCTGCGCCGCTGGTATCCTCAAGACTGTGGCGAGATCATCTCTAAAAACCAGGTCGGTGGCTTCATCGAGTATCGTGGTAAGACCGTTCCTGGCGGTTATAAGGAGATAACAGGCAACGGCATGCAGAAGAGATACGCCGAGACACGCGGCTTCCAGCGAATCCCTAATATCCAGATTAACCTCTCAAACGGCGTGCTCACTCAGACACCTGGTTGGGAACTCGGAAAAGAGAAGGATTGGCTCTTCGGCAACGGTAACCTACCCTACTAAAAACCGATTCATACAATAGTTTATACTTGCAGGGGGTGTGCCATTCTAATGTGGCACACCCCCCGTTTTTCCTTTTTTCGTCATGCGTTACCCTACCCAAAATCGCGATTAACCCTGTTGTTGACTAAGTTGTAAAGCTCATTCTGCTCGTAGTCCATACGTAGCTCTACCCTTGTCGGATGGACAAGAGAAAAATAAATAAAGGCTGCCAGTTTGCTCGACAGCCTTCAGGTATGATATGGTAAATTTATAATGCGTATGTCCAAAAAGTCTTTTCCTAAAATAAGTTGACTCGCAAAGAACAACTGTCATTCGGAATCTTATATCTTCTCGAAATCGGCGGTCTTGAGCCATCCGACATTGCCATCCTTTAGTCGCACTTCACTCCACTCGCCTAAGGTCGATATGACGGTAACGTGGGTGCCCTCATGGAGAACGGCCATCTCATTGCCGTTCTTATCGGGTGATGTCGAGAGCGATACCGACGAACTCAGTATGATACCCTCCGACCCATCAAGTATCTCGGACCGCTTATTCATCGATATGGCAAGGGCTATAACAGCTAATATCAGCAGCACTAAGGCCGAGAAGAAGCCTGCCTTGCGCATCGCAACTGAGGCTGAGACAACAAAGAGGGCCACCCCAACGAGTGCCACAACAAAGAGCACAACAAAGAGCCAAGCCCAGCCGTCGGACCCCATCGAGTCGCGTATGCCCTGCCAGAAGGTGACGATGAAGAAAGGTTCCTCTATCTCCAGCTTATCGGTCTGCGAATAGGCTAACTCCAGGTTGGTCAGGACATCCTCATCTGTCGGATTGAGTCGCTTCGAACGCTCAAAATTGAGTATCGCACGACCCAGACTGCCCTGCTTGAAATAGGCATAGCCAAGATTGTAATACAACTCAGCACTGCTGTATCCCGACTCTAATATCATCTCGTAGGTATCGATGGCCTGCGCCATCTGTCCGTCACGACAC
The DNA here is from genome assembly GCA_021443545.1 of Marinilabiliaceae bacterium. Taxonomy (GTDB): domain Bacteria; phylum Bacteroidota; class Bacteroidia; order Bacteroidales; family Marinilabiliaceae; genus W3P20-009. Next base: position 20,114 of record JABUTU010000021.1, read on the forward strand.
ATGTCATTAGCGACCTTCAGCGAGTCGGAAAGCGACGCAACTGTCGTCTCTCCCTTGACGCTCTGCGTGAGCATCATCATAAGACCAAGAACTATAACATATATATATTTCATATCCCTATCTCCTCTCTTTTAATTCTTCATCGCTGCAACTGCTCGTTCGTATATATCCTCCATCTTATCGGATATCTCGGCTGGTGCATAGCGTGCAAACTCACAGGCATCAAGCAACTTGATGAATTCATCGATATCGCTTTCCGCAATGCCATGCTTTGTCATCTCTTCCCGTGCGTTATCCTTTGTCAATGATGCCAACGGCAACGATAGCTTATCGCTCAGATAACCCCATAGGGCTCGCATCACCTCATCAAAGAACTGCTCACGCTCCCCTCTCTTCATGAAGGAGGCTGCCTTCTTGAGTCGCTTGCGCGCTACCTTACCAGCATGACGCTGACGCACCGCAAGGATGTTGGCACTGTCGCGGAGTCGCTTTCGATAGACAACGAAGAGCACTATGAGCAGGGCCAACGGCATGAGCGTGACAAGCCAGAAGAGCGATGAGAAGAGGAAGAAGTCATCCTTCTCGCGCAAGGTGCTATTGCCGACATGCAACGACCGCAAATCCTTGATATATCGCACCGCCTCGCCATGTCCTACCTGTATGGTCGTGGTCTGCTGATTGTCGTTGGCTCCCTTCTTGACGTGTATGGTGAAGGGGCCTTGTGTCTTAGTGACATATTTGCCCTGCGAGAGACTGAAATAGGTCAGCGAAATCTGTGGTATCTCGAAATCACCATCGCGTCGCGGTACAAGCAGATACTCTGCCGTACGCGTCCCCTTGAAGCCAGTCGCTGTCGGTGTTATATTGTTGTTGACACTCGGATCATAGGTGTCGAAATCCTGATGAAACTGTGGCTTTGGTAATGTCAGAATCTTGAGGTTGCCCTCTCCACTGACTGCCACCTTGACCTGGAGACTGCTGTTTGTCTCGACCTCCTCTGGCGATACGCTGACACTCAGGTTGAAATCGCCCACGCCACCACTGAAACCAGCTGGTCGTGGCTGTGGCAATGGCTTGACGGTCAGCTCGACTGCTTTGCTTCGGGCTCTCTGCTTGACGAGTTGCACATCATCGAAGAAGCCACCAAAGAAGCCTCCGCCTCCATTGCGTATGCGCTTCTTGACAACAAACTCATAGTCGACGGGGTCAATCTTAATCTTGCCACTCTTCTGCGGTATGAGCAACTGACGCCCCGAGACGGCTGCATGATAGTTCACTCCATTGAGCTGCGTGAGCTGGAACTGCAACCTGCCATCCTCCATCAGGTCCTGCGTGAGGAAATCGTCTAACGCCGGATATTTGACATCCGAGATGCTATTCAGGTCGGCTATCGTATATATCGTGGTCGTCAGAATAACCCCCTCGCCTTCGTAGACGGAGCTCTTGTTGAGACTCTGAACGATTACTATCTCGTCGTTCTGAACGCCCGATGCGGCTCTCTGCTGACTCTGACCATTGCTCTTGCCCTGCGACGATGAGCCTGAACCCGACGTAGCATCCTTGATGGCTGTTATGGTCAGCGCATTACTCTTCAGCTGGTTGCCCTTGCAGGTGATGGTGGCCGGCGATATGGTGTAGTCGCCCTCTTTATCGATTCGCGCCACAAAGGTATATGAATACTGACGTGTCGTCTTGGCCTGTCCGTTAATCCAACTATAGGAGGAGCTGGCCTGCGTCGACGGACCATATAGTATGGTCACACCGTTCATCTCGCCCAGTCGTATGTCCGACCCCTCTTCGTTGAGTACGTAGGTCAACTGAAATGTCTGTCCGACACTGACCGTACTGGGCCCCTGCGCCGTGAATGTCGCATCATCTGCCCTGAGCGCTGTGCCCGTCATCAACAGGCCCGCGAACATCAGCAATATCGCTGCGATTCTATGCTTATATGTTGCTATCATAATGCCACGAAATTACCAATTCTTTTCCAAATTCTTGGCCTTTGCCTTTATCTTCTTTCGCTCCTCCTGGAGCTTATCCTCCTCCTGCTGCTGTGCATCCAAGAGTCGCTCTGCCTGCTCTTTGTCCATCTGCTCTTGTTGCTGCTCTTGTTGTTGTTGCTGTTGCTCTTGCTGTTGTTGTTGTTGCTGCTGCTGTTGCTGTTGCTGCTGCTGTTGCTGCTGCTGGTCTTGATTCTGATTCTGCTGATTCTGCTGATTCTGCTGATTCTGTTGTTGTTGCAACATCTTCTGCGCCGCCACAAGGTTATAGCGTGTCTTGAGCCCCTCCTCACCGTTCGGGTTGGCTCTCAGCGACTTCTTGAAGTCGTCGACACTCTTGTCATACTCCTGCTTGGCATAGTGACAGTCACCGATATTGTGGTAAAGCTGACTCAGACGCTCCTTATCCTTCTCTCCCTCTGCCATCTGTGTGTACTTCTCGAGGGCCTCGTCAAACTTCTGTTGTTTGAAGAGCGAATTGGCATAGTTATAGTTTGCCTCGTACGAGTTTGGCGCCTCCGACATAGCCTTGACACTCGACTCCTGCGCCTCGGCATATTCACCTCCGGTGTAATGCCTGTAGCTGTCACGTATATACTTACGCTCGCTCTGCCCCTTTGCCATCGTTGCAAATGCAACAATGAAGAGTGTTAATATGTAGTATCTCATGGTCATAATCAATTATTAAACAGGTCTTTACCACTCTCCTTGCGTGTGAAGATATCGAAATGTGCAAGGTGTGTATTCTTACGTCCGAGGAGTAGCAGGTCGATGAGTAGCAGTATGATGACACACACCTGCAGGTACTGGAAGCGGTCGTTATATTGCGTATAGACCTTTGCTTCGTACTCCGTCTTCTCTATCTCGCCCAGTTCAGCAACGAGGGCATTGATGCCGTTGCGTATGTTATTAGCGGGTATATAGGCTCCATTGCCTGCCTGTGCTATCTCCGCTAATCGTCCCTCATCAATCTTAGAGATTACGACTGTCCCCTCCTTATCCTTGATGAAGTCACGGGTGTTACCTGGCGTCACTGGTATGGGCGACCCCTTAGCCGTTCCCATGCCGACGGTATAGATCCTGACGCCTGCCGCCCTGGCTATGCTCAGCTGCTCCTCGAGCTGTGGCTCATGATTCTCTCCATCTGTGATGACCACTATCGCCCTGTTGATGCCCTCCTGCGAGGTGAACGAACTCATGCACATCCTGATTGCTGCTCCTATGTCGGTACCTTGCGTCGGCACCATACCGGTGGTCACGGACGAGAGAAACATCTTGGCTGATGGGTAGTCTGTGGTGATAGGCAACTGCACGTATGCCTGACCGGCAAAGACCACAATGCCGATGCGGTCGTCATTGAGCTGGTCAACAAGTCGCGAAACAGCCATCTTAGCCACCTCAAGACGCGACGGACTCACATCCATGGCGTTCATCGAATTGGAGACGTCAAGCGCTATCATAAGCTCAATACCACTGCGTTTCATCGTTTCGAGCTTTGCTCCAAACTGGGGTCGTGCAAGGACGAGTATCTGCAGGGCAAAGGCTATGATGAGTAGCCACGCCTTAACATTCTGACGCGACGGACTATACAGAGGCATGAGATGGCTCAACAAACCCTTCTCGCCAAAGGAGTCGAGGGCTTTGCGCCGCCTGCGGTTGAAATAGAGATGCCCGATGATGGCCACTGGTATGAGCAGTAGCAGATAGAGCATATATGGATTAGCAAAACGCATATCTATTCGTTTTTTGGGAATTGTTACTGATTCTCCGTTTCGGTATTATTGGTTATGGCAACGTACGCAGTATGGTGCCTCGCAGAAGAAGCTCCAAGAGCATGAGCAACGCACACGCAATGGCCCATGGCAGAAACTCCTCAGTCCGCTTCGTATACTCACGCACATCCATGATGGTCTTCTCAAGCTGGTCGATCTCTTCGTAGATGCTCTGCAGACTCTTCTTATCGGTCGCACGGAAATACTTGCCTCCTGTCATGTCGGCTATCTGTGTCAGCAGCTCCTCATCAATCTCGACCTCAACATCTTGATACTGTACACCATAGACTGTCTCGACGGGGAATGGGGCTGTGCCTCGTGTCCCGACACCGATTGTATAGACTCTGACGCCAAATGTCTGGGCTATCTCGGCTGCTTTGATTGGTGTTATGGAGCCTCGGTTGTTGACGCCGTCGGTCAGAAGTATGATCACCTTGCTCTTGGCCTTGCTCTCCTTGATACGGCTGATGGATGTCGCCAATCCCGACCCTATCGCCGTTCCATCCTCGAGCATGCCGGTCTTGATGTCGTTGAAGAGGTTGGCAAGCGTCGTATGGTCAGTCGTCATCGGACACTGCGTGAAACTCTCGCCAGCAAAGATGACAAGTCCTATGTTATCGTTCTCGCGACCGCTGATGAATTTTATCGCTACGTCCTTGGCTGCTTCCAGTCGGTTGGGCTTGAAGTCCATGGCCCGCATCGATCCCGATATATCCATGGTCATGACGATATCTATTCCCTCGGTCTTCTCATCGCGATAGCTATCGGTCGACTGCGGACGGGCTATGACGGCAACGGCACATACCAATGCCAGCATACGAAGCACCATAGGCAGATGACGCAGATAGCTCTTCCACGAGTTTCCGACTCCCTTCATCGGGGTCAGCGAGGAGACCTGTATCGTTGCATCGAGATGTCTGTGCTGCCAGATGTACCACGCAACATAAACGGGGACAACAAGCAACAGCCAGAAATATTCAGGATGAAGAAATGAGAACATATCTTTTTTCTTTTTGTTGACGGCTCGTCGGGCTTAGCCCTTCTCGACCGTCACTTCGCAATTAACTAATGATGTATTGTTTACAAACTCAACTGCTTTGCGCATTGCCATATCATTCTCATCGGGCAACGGCTCATGCTTGGCAAACTTGGCAAAGTCCGCCATCTGCAGGATATCCTGCATACGCGCCGTATCGGCCATGTCGACATCGGGGATGGCTCGCAGCTTCTCGAGTGTCTCGTCTGTCGTGCTCTCAAGGGCGTTGACGTCATATCGCTCGGTGATGTAGAGCCTCAGGATGTCGGTCAAGCGCGAATAGTACTCCTTGACCTTGGAGTGTTGCCAGAGTTTCTCCTCTTTCAATCGCTCCAACTCACGCAACGCCACGACGTGGCATGGCTCCGACGGCTTGCTCTTCTCCACGACATTTCCGTTCTGCCTTGCCTTGTAGCGACGGTAGTACCAGATGCCTACAAAAAGCAGTATTCCCGCTATGAGTATTCCCACGAGGATAGGCCAATAGGCAAGGAGCTCATCGATGTTGAACGGTGCATCCATGGCATCGCGCACATCGGTTATCTTGGCAACTCCCGTCTGCTCATCAACATCAATCTGTTGGAAGGGATTGATGACGTTGAGGGCTGGTATATCACACTCCACATCTTCGCCATCCTCTCCGCCGATGTGAAGGACTGGTATGGGACGAACGTAGTGAAGTCCGCTATCGAACGACTGCACTAAATAGCGCTGGTGTATGCGCACGATGTCACCCGCAATCGTCGTATCGGGCTTCATGCGGTCGACAATCTCGATCTGCGCACATAGCGTGTCGCCCTGTATCGGCATGAATTGTGCATCCTCAAGCGTCTTGGGATACTCCACTGTCAGGTCCAGTCCGACCTGACCTCCTATGAAGATGTACATTGAGTCGAGTTCGGCATGCGCTCTCTGCGCATACGTGACAACTGTCCCGACGAGGAACAGTACGACTATGGATATAGCTTTTACCATTATGCTACTCTTCGTTTAAGCTCTTTGTTTGAATAGTTTCAACAATTGAAGGACATAATCCTGGTCGGTCATGATGTCGACAGCATCGATGCCACACCGTGTGAAGGTCTGCGTCAGGGCCTCGTTACGCCCTCGCCAACTCTCCTCCCAGCTCTTGCGTACCGACGACGATGACGTGTCGACCCATCGCTGTTCGCCTGTCTCGGCATCGAGCATGAGCATCAGTCCGACATCCGGAAGCTGTGCCTCCCTCTGGTCCATGATGCGCAGGGCTACGACATCATGCTTATGCGATGCGATGCGCAACGCCCTCTCAAAGGGTGTCGTGTCACGGTCGGTCTGAATGGGATTGCCCCCCTCCAGCCCCTCCTGCTGCATAAAGTCGGAGATGACAAATGCCGTCGAGCGCTTCTTGATGGCTCCCGTCAGGTACCGCAACGCCTCGCTGAGGTTCGTCCCTCGTCCCTTTGGCTCGAAGGTCAACAGCTCACGTATGATATGCAGGACATGCTTCTTGCCTTTTTGTGGTGGTATGAACTTCTCAACACAGTCGGAAAAGAAGACCACTCCCACCTTATCGTTATTCTGTATCGTCGAGAAAGCTAATGTCGCAGCAAGCTCTGTGATGAGAGTCTTCTTGAATCGCTGCGTCGTACCAAACTCACGCGAACCCGAGACGTCGATGAGCAGAATCACCGTGTTCTCACGCTCCTCCTCAAAGACCTTGATGTAGGGCTTCCCCATGCGGGCTGTCACATTCCAGTCGATATTGCGCACATCGTCGCCAAACTGGTAGTCACGCACCTCCGCAAAGGCCATACCTCGCCCCTTGAAGGCCGAATGGTACTCTCCTGCAAAGATGTGGTTCGAGAGTCCTCGCGTCTTGATCTCAATCTGTCGGACTTTCTTGAGTAATTCTGTAGCATCCATTATCCCAGAATCTTACACGTCAATAATCCGATTAAGGTACCTCAACCTGGTTGAGTATCTCCGATATGATCTCCTCTGTCGTGACGTTGCTTGCCTCAGCCTCGTACGAGAGGGCTATACGATGACGCAAAACATCATGACACACGGCACGCACATCCTCTGGGATGACATAGCCACGACGCTTGATGAAGGCATAGGCCTTGGCTGCACGCGCAAGCGAGATAGAGGCACGTGGCGATGCTCCACACTGTATCATCTGTTGGAAACGCTCCAGCTTATACTGGTCCGGATAACGTGTCGCAAAGACTATATCAACTATGTAACGCTCTATCTTCTCGTCCATGTAGACCTCTCCCACCACCTCACGGGCACGTACGATGTCCTCTGGCTTGAGGATGGCCTTGGGCTGCTCAAACGACTTGGCTAAGTTCTGACGAACGATGAGTCGCTCCTCCTCTTTCTTCGGATAGTCAATGACCACCTTGAGCATGAAACGGTCGACCTGCGCCTCTGGAAGAGGATAGGTTCCCTCCTGCTCAATAGGGTTCTGCGTCGCCATAACTAAGAAGGGCTTCGCCATAGGATAGGTATTGTCGCCTATCGTGACCTGTCGCTCCTGCATTGCCTCAAGCAAGGCACTCTGTACCTTAGCCGGAGCACGGTTAATCTCATCGGCAAGGATGAAGTTCGCAAAGATAGGGCCCTTCTTGACCTGAAACTCTTCGCTCTTCTGTGAATAGATGAGCGTACCCAGAATGTCGGCCGGCAAGAGGTCGGGCGTAAACTGTATGCGCGAGAAATCAGCATCTATGACCTTGGCAAGTGTATTGATGGCAAGTGTCTTGGCCAGACCCGGAACACCCTCAAGTAGTATGTGTCCGTCGGATAAAAGTCCTATAAGCAGACTCTCAACAAGGTGCTTCTGCCCGACGATCACCTTGTTCATCTCTAATGTAATCAAATCAACAAACGACGACTCTTGTTTGATGCGCTCGTTGAGTTCTTTAATGTCTATCGATTCCATATTTGTGTACGTGTACTTTTTCAGCTTGCAAAAATAATCATTGATTTGAATGGTATCTCATTTTTTCAACAAAATAAGCTTTTATCGCTACAAACGGATATTATCTCTGTGTTTGCGACATTCTGATTGGCTCTTCTTCCGCTCCTCTCGCACCGCTCTATTCATGCGTCATGGCCATATTAAAGTCTATTTGCCAAGTTACATATTTTGCCCACAATTCTCTTTTTCAGGAAAAAGATATACCTTTATATTTTACAATTGAACGACTTTATACAAAATCGATTTGTAATTATGACTGACGATATCAAAGTAAGAGAGAAAAAGATTGTTCGCATAACGCTCATCGGCAGCATTGTCAATGCCTTCCTCATTGTCGTTAAGTTCTCAGCGGGTTTCATGGCTCACTCCTCAGCTATGATTGCTGACGCTGTCCACTCCTTCAGCGACTTTATGACCGACTTTGTCGTCATCGTCATGATGCGTATCAGCAGCAAACCGCATGATGAGGACCACGACTATGGGCATGGTAAATACGAGACCCTCGCGACCTCCATCATAGGCCTGCTCCTGCTCGTTGTCGGCGGTGGCATCCTTTGGAGCGGCGCCTCTAAGATATACGGTGTCATCAACGGCGAGACGCTCGAATCGCCTGGCTGGCTCGCCTTCTGGGCTGCCCTGCTGAGCATCCTCCTCAAGGAGGGTATATACCAGTATACAATAATCAAGGGTAAGAACCTCAAGAGCGATGCCCTCATTGCCAACGCTTGGCATCACCGTAGCGACGCATTCTCATCCATCGGCACCGCTGTCGGCATCGGCGCCGCCTGCTTCCTCGGCGATAAATGGGCCATCCTCGACCCCCTCGCCGCAATCATCGTCAGCTTCTTCATTTTCAAGGTCGCCCTGCTCCTCCTCTCCAACAGCATCAACCAACTCCTCGAAGTCAGCCTCCCTAAAGAGGTGGAGGACGACATAGAGCAGATCGTCCACTCGTGCGACGGCGTCAGCATGATGCATAACCTCAAGACACGCCAGATCGGCGTCGACTACGTCATCAGCATGCACGTCCGCATGGATGGTAATATGTCACTCAACGAATCGCACGACAAAACACGAATCATCGAACGCGAATTACGCGCCAAATTCGGCGAACACACCATCATCAATATCCACGTCGAACCGCGGCCCATTTCATCGGATTGTTAATGATATATTCCGCAATACGGCGATATTCCGTTTCATTGCGGATAATATGATCATGATAATTGGCCTGCCACATCGGATTTTGTTTATTGAATTTTTGTTGAGACGCACGGCCGATTTGTTGAGACGCACGGCCGATTTGTAGAGACGCACGGCCGTGCGTCTCAACGCCACGCGAATCAATCCAATCATCCACGCGATTTACCGCCGCCGATTTGAACCCCGCCACAAACGACGATATCGATTCGGGTGCGCGGTATAATTGCGGGTGGGACGGGGTTGGGGATTGGGATTGGGATTGGGATTGGGATTGGGATTGGGATTGGGATTGTAGAGACGCACGGCCGTGCGTCTCTACGCCGTGCATCCCCACGCCACGCATCCCCACGCCGTGCATCCCCACGCCACGCATCCCCACGCCGTGCATCCCCACGCCA
>JABUTU010000028.1 GCA_021443545.1 Marinilabiliaceae bacterium
GAACCAAGGACCTAATGATTAACAGTCATTCGCTCTAACCAACTGAGCTAAAGAAGAATCAACTTAACCTTAAAACCACAACCCGAAAACAAATAATGTTCTTCCTGATTGCGAGTGCAAAGTTATGTTGTCTTTTTGAACTGTGCAAGACTTTTTTCAAAAAAATTGTTCTTTTGGCGTAAGTTGAGTAATTTTACACTTGTTTATAGGATTAACCATTTATTGTGGCTGATAAAGTCTTAATAGCAATCTGTTGATTATGAGTAGATTCTTTAAAAGTGTAGTGGCATTTGTCAAAAAGTATATGGGTTCCATCTGCATGGGATTATTAATTGTATGCATTATGCAACAATGTGCAATATCAGAATTGCGAGAGCGGATAATTAATGGTGGAACCCTTGTAGATAAGGTGGAAAAGAGCATTTCCAACAGTGTTGAGATACCCATTAAAGAGACCTCTTATTCAGCTTGGGTATGGATAGTTGTGTGTATAATACTACTTGCAGCTGCCCTGTATATCTTATATCGTTTTGGAAAACTACCTATAGGTGTCAATGTCTCTGGAAAGATGTGGCAGGATTTGCAGGGGAGGATAGTTTTTACTCTTAATGTCAGGAACAACAAAAAGAGCCCTGTTGAGGTTAGTGAGGCTATGGTGGAGTTTATTGGCAAGAGTGGTAAGCGTAGGTTTAGGATGCCGGTGAATGATTTTCCCATGACATTGCAGAGCAGGACAAGTCACTCGGTCACGGTCTCACTGCAACGGCTATTTGACTTGAATAGTGATTTGCGCAATATGATGGCACTCAATGTAGCAGTAAAATGTAATGGAAAAACCAAGAGTACGTTGCCACAACCATTTAAATTTAAGTAATACCTCTGCTTATGTCGCTTGTAAGAGCATGGGAATCCTATAGAAATAGAAAAACAAGAGTCGGGATAGTACTTGATTTTCTGATTCTTGTTGCAGTGGTAGTTCTTTTAGTTCCTTCCTTGAGAATGGGCGTTATGGTCAATGTCATTAGGATAACGCTTCGTCAGCCCCAGCGCTACATTGAGCAGACAAAGATGTTGATTCCTTCATGGCTTGTTTTTTCTGATTCAGATGGCAGAGTCGTAACTCTTCCTGACACACTGTCGCGACCGATTCTGATAAACTTTGCAGCAACGTGGAGTCCACAGAGTCGTGCAGAGATGAAATCGCTTAACCTATTTGAAAAGATATATGGCGATTATGTCGATTTATATGTAGTTTTTACAGAGGAGCGGGATGAAGTTGAGAGGTATATAGAAAAACGCAAATATAACTTTAGGAGGTTATACCTTGAAAATGAAGATGTTTTCGACATCGGAGACCGTGGCTTGACGATGGATTTGATTAATAGTATACCAAGTTCAGTCTTGCTCGACAAAGACGGAAGTATCATAGTCAAAAAATTCGGAGCGGCGCGTTGGACAGGTAAGAGAGTCAATTTGTTGTTGGAACCTCTGATTGAAAAGCCATAGCAAAATACCGTTTGCCGCGAGGGGAGATTCCTGTCTAACGAAGAAACTATCTAAATAAAGAATTTTTTCTTTATTTGTTTTGCAGGGTGGAACTTTTGACGTTAATTTTGCGTTTTAAAACAGGTATTTTAATTCTGGGGAGTTGAAAGACTTCTTAAACATAACCAAAACGACAAAATAGTTCTAAAAAAAAATTTATGAGTGGTATTTTTCAATCGTCAATCGGGCGTAAGTTGGTGATGTCAATCACTGGACTTTTCCTCGTATTGTTCTTGCTGTTCCACATGAGCATGAACCTTGTGGCAGCGTTCTCAGGCCCAGCATATAATGCTGTCTGTGAGTTCCTTGGTACCAATTGGTACGCTCTTGCGGCTACAGCTGTTCTTGCTTTGGGTTTTGTATTTCACATTATCTACGCGTTCATCTTGACCATCAGAAATCGCAAGGCACGCGGTAATAATTCGTATGCTGTCACAGCAAAGCCGAAGAATGTGGAGTGGGCGTCACAGAATATGCTTGTACTTGGCATCATCGTAGTTGTCGGTATAGGACTGCATCTTGCTCATTTCTGGTATAAGATGATGTTTGCTGAATTGGCAGGCATGGAGAATCAGTTTGGAGCTACCGATGGTGCAGCGTGGATAACTTATTGGTTTGGTCAGCCAGCAGTAGCAGCGGTATATGTTGTATGGCTTGTTGCTCTTTGGTTCCACCTCACACATGGTTTCTGGAGTGCCATTCAGACACTTGGCTGGAACAACAACATATGGATTGAGCGTTGGGAGTGCATCTCAAAGATATTTGCAACAGTTGTTTGTGCAGGTTTCATCATCGTAGTACTTGGCTTTGCACTTGGTATATTCCCGATGTTTAATAGTCCTGTATGCGGTGCTTAATGTATAAGTAAAACATTTAACTAAGAATACTCAGATGTCTATTATAGATTCAAAAATTCCAGAGGGTCCAGTCGCTGAGAAGTGGACCAACTATAAGGCGCACCAGAAATTGGTTAACCCAGCAAACAAGCGTAAACTCGACATAATCGTTGTTGGTACTGGTCTTGCCGGAGCATCAGCAGCTTCAACACTTGCTGAGATGGGGTTCAATGTATTGAACTTCTGTATTCAGGATTCACCACGTCGTGCTCACTCGATTGCTGCACAAGGAGGTATCAATGCTGCCAAGAACTATCAGAATGATGGTGATTCAGTATATCGTCTTTTCTATGATACAGTGAAGGGAGGTGACTATCGTGCACGTGAGGCTAATGTATATCGTTTGGCAGAGGTTTCAAACAATATTATTGACCAGTGCGTAGCGCAGGGAGTTCCTTTTGCTCGTGAATACGGAGGTCTTCTTGCCAACCGTTCGTTTGGTGGTGCGCAGGTAAGCCGTACATTCTACGCTAAGGGTCAGACTGGTCAGCAGCTTCTTCTCGGTGCTTACTCATCTCTCAATCGTCAGATTCAGGCTGGTAAGGTAAAGAGCTACAACCGTTATGAGATGCATGACGTCGTTATGATTGATGGTCGTGCAAGAGGTATCATTGCAAAGAATCTTGTGACAGGCAAGTTTGAGCGTTTTGCTGCTCATGCAGTGGTTATAGCAACTGGTGGTTATGGAAATACATATTTCCTCTCAACAAATGCAATGGCTTGTAACTGTTCAGCAGCTATAGCAGCATATCGTAAGGGCGCATATTTTGCAAATCCATCGTATGTTCAGATTCACCCTACATGTATTCCTGTACACGGTGATAAGCAGTCGAAGCTGACATTGATGTCGGAGTCGTTGCGTAACGATGGTCGTATCTGGGTACCAAAGAATATTGAGGATGCTAAGGCACTTCAGGCTGGAACAAAGAAGGGTTCGGATATTCCTGAAGAGGATCGTGATTACTATTTGGAGCGTCGTTATCCTGCATTCGGTAACCTCGTGCCTCGTGACGTTGCATCGCGTGCGGCAAAAGAGCGTTGCGACAAGGGTTATGGTGTAAACAATACAGGTCTCGCTGTATTCCTCGATTTCTCGGAGGCAATCAATCGCCTCGGTATCGATGTAGTACGTCAGCGCTATGGTAACCTCTTTGATATGTATGAGGAGATTACAGATGTAAATCCTGGTGAACTTGCAAAGGAAATAAATGGTGTCAAGTATTACAATCCAATGATGATTTTCCCTGCTATTCACTATACAATGGGTGGTATATGGGTTGACTATGAGCTCCAGACATCAGTCAAGGGACTCTTTGCTATTGGTGAGTGTAACTTCTCAGACCACGGAGCAAACCGTCTTGGTGCTTCGGCTCTCATGCAGGGTCTTGCGGATGGATATTTCGTTCTCCCATATACAATACAGAACTATCTTTCAGACCAGATTACGGTTCCTCGTTTCTCTACGGATGCTCCTGAGTTCATTGAGACAGAGAAGGCATGTATCGAGGCACAGAAGGCACTCCTCAAGAATCCAAAGGGCAAGGATGGCAAGTCGGTAGACTCTATTCATAAGGAGCTCGGACATATCATGTGGGAGTACGTCGGTATGGGCAGAAACAAGGCAGGTCTTGAGAAGGCGCTTGTTGAGCTTAAGCGTGTGCGTAAGGAGTTCGAGGAAGAGCTCTTTGTTCCAGGCGTAGAAGAGGGAATGAACAACGAGCTTGACAAGGCTTTCCGTCTGAAGGACTTTATCCTTATGGGTGAGCTCATCGCAAACGATGCCCTTCATCGCGAGGAGTCGTGCGGTGGTCATTTCCGTGAGGAGCATCAGACAGAAGAAGGAGAGGCAAAGCGTAACGACGAGAACTTCTTCTACGTTGGTTGCTGGAACTACCAGGGTGACGACGACAAGGCACCAGAGCTTATCAAAGAGCCACTCGTTTATGAGGCAATAAAGGTTCAGACACGTAATTACAAGAACTAAAAAACGAAGACCACAATGGCAGAAAAGAATATAACAGTCACCTTGCGTGTTTGGCGTCAGGCTAATGCGAAGGCAAAAGGTGAATTCAAGGATTATAAGGTAACATCTACGACTGATACGTCATTCCTTGAGACACTTGATATCCTCAATGAGGATCTTGTTTCGAAGGGCGAGGAGCCTATCACATTCGACCACGACTGCCGCGAGGGTATTTGCGGTATGTGCTCACTTTATATCAATGGACATCCTCATGGACCTGCAACACTGGCCACAACATGCCAGCTCTATATGCGTCGTTTCAAGGATGGAGAGGTGATTACAGTTGAGCCATGGCGTTCAGCAGCATTCCCAGTTATCAAGGACTTGATGGTCGATCGTAATGCGTTCGATAAGATACAGCAAGCAGGAGGTTACGTAAGCTTCAACTGCGGAGGTGCTCAGGACGCTAATGCAATTCCTATTCCTAAGGAGAAGGCTGATCTTGCAATGGATGCAGCTACATGCGTTGGATGTGGTGCTTGCGTAGCAGCTTGTAAGAATGGTTCGGCTATGCTCTTTGTATCAGCTAAGGTAAGTCAGTTCGCGCTCCTTCCTCAGGGCAAGGCAGAGGCAGCTCGTCGTGCTAAAGCTATGGTAGCTAAGATGGATGAGCTTGGTTTCGGTAACTGTACAAATACGCGAGCTTGCGAAGCTGAGTGTCCAAAGGGCATCTCAATATCGAACATTGCTCGTCTCAACCGCGAATTCCTTGTAGCAAAGCTTAAGGACTAATACGACAGAGTAAGTATTATAATACACTTGATGGTGCGTCGGAATACCCTTCTGACGCACTATCTTTTTCCCTCAATGAATCAGTTTTTCCATAATATGAAATACTTCTTTTCTCCTGAAAATGTCTCATTTCAAGCTGAAGACGCTTTTAAGAATCGTCAGCAGATTGCAGATGAACTCTCCATTGACATCCAACGAATGGTCTTTCCTCACCAAGTTCATTCTGCTAATGTTTGTTGTATTGGAGAGGAATCAGCAGGTTGTGGAGTAATGGATGATGATACGAGTGTACACGAAAGCGATGGCTTATTGACAGATGTGAAGGGGTTGTGTCTCGTTATACAGACTGCCGATTGCATCCCCGTTCTTCTCTCCGATGAGGTTGCCGGGGTGGTCGGAGCGATACATGCAGGCTGGCGAGGAACAGTTGCTGGTGTCGTTAGGAGAGCTATCGAGATAATGATAAAGAGATACCACTGCAAACCCGAAAATATACACGCCATCACTGGACCTGGCATCGGACCCTGTTGTTTTGAAACATCAGAAGATATAGCAAACCAGATAGGGCGAGAGTTCGTACGCAACTACTCGAACGAAGGACGACCAATGGTCAATCTGCCCCTTGCCAATGTGTCACAAATGCTTGCTATGGGACTCAAACATGCTAATATTGTTGTTTCGGGCATCTGCACCTGTTGTGATCCGATATGGCCGAGTTACAGGAGAGATAAGACAAATAGACGGCTTGCAAGTGCCATAATGCTTTGATTTCAAGCAATTTTCGCAAATCTGATTTTTCAAAAATATTGAGCATGAATGATACGAAAATCTTTCATTGCGTTACAGATGTTAAAAAATTATAATATTGAAAACTCATATCGTTTTGTGAGTTTTATTCTATTACATTTGCCGACGAAAAACAATATTAACTATGTTGCAAGATTCCATAGTAGCAAAAGCTTCAGAGATGTTTCTAAGCATGGGTTTGAAGACCGTGTCGATGGATGACATAGCGAAGAGCTTAGGCATATCGAAACGAACACTTTATGAGAACTTCTCGTCAAAAGATGAGTTGCTCTCCGTCTGTATCGATTCGATAGAGAAGGCGCAGAAGAAGAAGTTTGAGGAGCTTAGTAAGGGGGCTGTCGACATCATCGATATGATAGTCATCTTCTCGAGGGAGTCGTTAGAGAGTCTGAAGCAGGTCAGCCCTATTTTTTTTCAGGATCTCAATCTCTACCACTTCAGGCTTGCAAATGACCTCTACAATAAGCAGCGAGAGGAGAAGAAAAACAAGACTCGCTACTATTTGCAACGTGGAATAGCGGAGGGTTATATATTGCCAGACATAGATGTAGACTTTGTTAGTGAGCTTGATCAGATATGGCATAAAGGGATTGTATCTCTCATGTCGAGCAAGCGCTTTTCTTATGAGAAACTTTTCAAGCACACAATATTGATGTGCATAAGAGGAATAGCGACAGAGAAGGGCATCCGATGTCTGGATGAGAAATTAAAAGATTTATTGAAAGATTAAAATAGAGACATAATAGCAATGAAGAAGATCATGATGATCGGCGCAGCGATGTTTTTCCTGTCGGGGAGCATCATAGCGCAAGACAACAACACGACTGGCGGTACGACCGCCATCACGCTATCTCAGGCTGTTGAGCATGCAGTGCAGTATAGCAAGACTCTGCAGAATTCTAAGACAGACTTAGAGATATATCAAGAGAAGATAAAGGAGATGCGTGCCAACTTCCTGCCACAAGCGAGTGGATCGGTCAAGGGACAGACCTACTTTGGAAAGGAGATGAATTTCGGAGGTATGCCGATAAAGATGGAGAACTCACTGACTATCGGTGCTACTGTGAGTGAGACTTTTGCAATGCAAGCCATAAAGGGATACCAGATTCAGAAACTTGCAGCAGGGTTAATGGAGGTACAATATCAGAATGACCTGCTCTCTGTCAAGAAGAATGTTATCGATACCTACTATGCAATTCTTGTATACGAGCGTAATAAGGAGATTATAGAACAGAACCTTGGTGAGATGAAAGAGATACGCCGACAGACAGGCAACCTCTTTACACAAGGCTATGTAGAGAAGATGGATACCATGCAGCTTGCCATCAACGTGATGAACCTCGAGAACGCCATACTGTCGCTCGATAGAAGTATCGATGTCACAAAGCGACTATTAGTGCTTCAGATGGGTATGGATATAACAACACAATTGGAGTGTCAGGATAAGATAGGCGACTACATCTCGGAAAGTTCGCTTGCTTCAATGCGTCAGTCGGTAGCAGTTGGAACAAAACTGAATCTGGAGAACAACCTTGACTATAAGCTTCTTGAGAAGAACATCCAGATTAGTGAAGAGACAATCAAACTCCAAAAGTATGGATGGATTCCTACAGTGACAGCTGCCTACCAGTATTCAAATGCCGTAAAGGGTGGTTTCATGAACTTTGACCATGTAGGATTGATAACTGTTAACGTACCTATATTTGACGGAGGAACGAAGGGCTCCAAGATTCGTCAGGCTAAGATGGATGCATTGAAAGCACGTACAAATATGGCATTGATGCAAGACAACTTAATGCAGAATGATGAGCAGTATCGATATGAATTAAAGACATCTCTTGATGCTTATGAGTTGCAGTCGACAAACCTGTCAGTTGCAAAGGAGGTTCTTAAGCAATACAAAATAAAGTATGAGGCAGGAAAATTGTCGAGTCTTGATTTGACACAGGCTAATATGAACTACCTCTCAGCAGAGACCTCTTATGCGGAGGCATGCGTAAATCTTGTAATGGCGCAGACAAAGCTTCTTAAGCTTTACAATGCCTTATAACCAGTTGATAATAATAAATAGTTACAATAAAAATGAAAAAGAAGCTTATTTACTCGGCGCTGGCTTCAATGATGCTCTTTGCATCGTGTACTGGCAGTGAGGATACAAAGACGGATGATACGCGAACCAAAGTGCGTGTCGATGCAATTCAGAAAAAACAAGTCTCTAAGGATTTGTCATTCAATGCAAATCTTGAGGCTAACGAGACAGTAGCAGTTTCTCCTACGCTTCAGGGAGCACGAATCAGAAAACTCTATGTTGAGGTAGGCGACAGAATAGCGAAGGGACAGAAGCTCCTCGAGCTTGATGCTACTAATCTTCAGCAGTCTAAGCTCCAGTTGGCTAATATTGAGACAGAATATAATAGAGCATTGAAGCTCAAGGAGACAGAGAGTATCAGTCAGCAGGCTTTCGATCAGATAGAGACTCAGTATAATGTTACAAAGACAGCCATTCAGACACTCATCGAGAATACTACGATGGTTGCTCCATTTAGTGGTTATGTGACAGCACGTAATCAGGATGAGGGAGAACTCTACATGGGCTCTCCGATTTATACAGTTGAGCAGATTAATCCGATGAAGGCTAAGGTGAACATTGCAGAGCAATACTACACATTGGTTAAGAAGGGAATGAAGGTGACCATGACGAGTGATGTCTATCCAGGAAGAACATTCGAAGGAATGGTATCAATCGTTGCTCCATCTATCGATGTAAAGAGTCGTACTTTCCAAGTTGAATTACTATTCAATAATGGAGATGAGGCTTTAAGACCAGGAATGTATGGTTCGATAAATTTCTCTCTTGGCATTGAAAACAGAGTTGTTGTTCCTTCGATTGCAGTTTTGAAGGTGCAGGGCTCCAACGAGCGTTATCTCTTTGTTGAGCGCGAGGGCAAGTCGGTACGTATTGGTGTTAAAGTAGTCAAGCGTTTCGAGGATATGGTTGCCATTGAACCATACGCAGGCCAGACATTATCAGAGGGGGAGAAACTTGTTGTCGTTGGTCAAGCCAACTGTGTTGACGGCGGAGAGATAGTCGTCGTTGAGTAACTACACAATCCAATAACTCTAAGAAATTAAGCAATGAGTATTTTTTCATCAGCGGTAGAAAAGCCGATTTCAACCATGATGGTCTTTTTGGCCATTGTCGTTATCGGTGTCTATTCCTATATTACGCTGCCAGTAGACCAATATCCGAAGATCGATCCTCCATACATCACGGTTATGACCACATACCCGGGTGCGAATGCATCAGATATTGAGCAGAATATAACAAAACAGCTTGAGGACCAGCTGAACTCTGTCGATGATCTTGATGAGATGACATCAACATCATCGGATAACCTTTCAGTCATAACACTCAAATTTGAATGGGGTATCAACCTTGACAACGCATCTAATGACGTGCGTGATGCCGTGGATAAGACCATGGATGCACTGCCAGATGATGTAGATCGTCCTACAATTATGCGTATGTCGACATCTATGATGCCTATCCTTGTCTATGCTGTTACAGCTGACGAGTCGTATACAGGTCTCTATAAGATTCTTGACGACAAGGTGGTTATGAGTCTTAACCGAGTAGATGGTGTGGCATCGGCATACGTCGCAGGTATGCCAGAGCGCGTTGTCTATATAGACCTCGACCCTAACAAACTTGACGCATACGGTCTATCAATCGACCGAATAGGTGGAACGATACTTGCTGAGAATAGAGATGTGCCTGGAGGCAATATCAAGGTTGGCATAGAGGAGTATACACTGCGTGTCGAGGGTGAGTTCGACGATTCAGAGCAGATTGGAGATGTTGTCCTTGCCATCGGTGATGGAAAGACTGTAAAAGTCAGCGATATAGCACAGGTACGCGATACACTGCGTGATATATCACTCGAGCAGTTGGTAGAGCGTGAGAATGGTGCTATCTTGCTCGTAACAAAGACATCCGATGCCAATGCCGTTCAGGTTGCATCAGACTCAAAGGTGGTTATAGAGGAGGCAATGAAGACTCTTCCTTCAGATATCCACTTCGAGATGATTACAGATAACTCAGACTTTATTATTAAGGCCATTAACAACCTTACTGACACGCTTTTCTATGCGCTTCTGTCGGTTGTCATTGTCGTTTTCGTCTTTCTTGGACGTTGGAGATCTACATTCATCATTGCAATGACAATTCCTATTTCGCTTGTCGTTGCATTCATCTATCTCGCTGTTACAGATGGTTCACTCAATACCATATCTTTGATGTCGCTCTCAATTGCCATCGGTATGGTGGTGGATGATGCCATAGTTGTATTGGAGAATATTACAAAGCATGTCGACCGCGGTTCACGTCCGAAAGAGGCTGCCAAATATGGCACAAATGAGGTTTGGACATCAGTTATTGTGACGACACTTGTGACAATAGCCGTATTCTTCCCGTTGACATTGTTGCCAGGTATGATGGGTATCTTCTTCAAACCTCTCGGTTGGATTATATGTATATCGGTGACAACCTCAACAGTGACGGCTATCTCACTGACGCCTATGTTGTGTTCTAAGATTCTCCGACTCAGAGAGAAAGATCAGGATAAGGGTAAGAAGTATTCATTCTACAACTGGTCGCAGCGAATGCTTGATAGTCTCGACAACTTCTATGAACGGATAGTTAAGTGGGTTCTTAAGAACAAGACGGTAACGATAGTATCAATGACATTACTATTCGGAGCATCGCTTCTGCTTGCCAAGTTAATATCGACCGAGTTCTTCCCACAGAACGACCAGTCGACGCTGACGGTATATGCCAAGATGCAGCAGGGTCAACGCGTTGAGGAGACAAAGCGTATCTCAATGCAAATCGACTCTGTGATACGAGCAAATGTGCCTGAGCTCAGGATTCTGACAACATCATATGGTTCTGAGGAGTCGGCATCGTTTGCATCTATGATGTCGACGACAGGTTCCAACATTATGAATATGCGTGTCCGTGTTGTAGAACTCAAGGATCGTGACCGTTCCGTATTTGAGATTGGTGATGATATCCGTAAGATGCTAAAGCAATTCCCTGAAGTTATTGAGTATCGTGTTCAGTTCGGACAGAATGGATCAACTGGCAATACAGTCGACCTTGAGATCTTCGGTCACGATTTCGATGCGACAGCCAACTTTGCCCTTGAGGCAGCTGCCGAGATGAAGAAGATTCCTGGTGCTGAGGATGTGATTATCTCACGTGGTGATGATAAGACAGAGCTTCAGTTGTATCTCGACCGCGAGAAGCTTGCCCGTCATGGTCTGACGACCGCTGGCGTTGGCTCAATGGTACGAACCTCTATCTACGGCTACCGTAACTCAAAATATAAAGAGGAGGGTGAGGAGTATGATATCATCGTGCGTCTTAAGGAGGAGTTCCGCCATTCAATATCTGAGGTTGAGAACTTTATCATAACTGACGGCTACGGTCAAAAGGTACGTCTCAAGGAGCTTGGCGAGATACGTGAGGGATATTCACCTCCATCTATCACACGTAAGTCTAAGCAGCGTTATATAAAGGTGACAGTGACACCAGGTGAGGATGCGACAATGGGTGATATAGCAGATGCTATGAAGGAGTATGTCAGCAACGTTAAGTTGCCACAAGGCATCACATCATTGTATGTCGGCGGTACCTACGAAGATCAGCAGGAGTCGTTCCAAGGAATTATCCTACTCTTTATCCTTGCGATGCTTCTTGTATATATCGTTATGGCAGCTGAGTTTGAGAGTTTCAAGATGCCGTTCATTATCATTCTGGCGATACCATTTGCCTTTACAGGAGTTCTTCTATCCCTTGTCCTTGCGCAGGTGACCATGTCAATAGTCTCAGCTCTTGGATGTTTGATGCTTGTCGGCATTGTGACAAAGAATGGTATTGTGCTAATCGACTATACCAACCTCATGCGTGAGCGTGGCTATCGTTTGTATGATGCCATAACTATGGCGTGTCGTTCGCGTTTGCGTCCAGTGTTGATGACATCTCTTACGACAATGCTCGGTATGCTTCCTATGGCACTTTCGTTGGGTGAGGGTGCTGAGACATGGCGACCAATGGGTATATCGGTTATTGGTGGTATGATATTCTCGACCATCGTGACCCTTATCATCACACCAGCTGTATACGCTGCTACTGACAAGAGCGGTAGTCGTGACAAGAAGAAGTCGGAGCAGGCTCAATATCGTTTCATGGATGAGTTTGATGCTGAGCGTGACCTTCCTGAGCACAAGAAGAATAAGTAATTGACGAAGAAAATTGTATCAGCAATGAAAGCAGTAATGATTATTTTCAACCAGGCGTTGACAGAGCGTGTCGACTATATATTGTCGCAGCTTCGTATCACTGGCTATACACAGTTTCCACTCGTCTACGGAGTAGGCTCAAAGGGAGGCGAACCACGTATGGGAACTCACGCCTGGCCTGAGATGAACTCGTCTTATCTCACAATCGTAGAGGATGATATGGTAGATTTGCTCCTCAAGTACGTGGAGAAACTCGACCACGTAAACGAAGAGAATGGCATTCGTGCCTTCGTTTGGGATATTTCAAAGATGTATTAAATTTTTTTTCAGATAAGGGTGCACAGTTATGACAACTGTGCACCCTTTTTGTATTGATATACAGTATGTTAGATAAAATTGTGGATAATAAAGGAGTAAAAACGGATAGTCCGGATGATTTCCCTTGATTTTTTTCTCTACCTTTGCAAGCGTGATAACGTACTACATAAATAATAGTGGTTATGAGGTTTCCGATCGTTGGGTCAGCAATTGCTGGACCAGCGTGGAGTGTCCCAATGAAGAGGAGATAGGTTTCCTCATCAATGGGTTGGACATTCCTGAGTCGTTTATCTCCGACATTGACGATAATGAAGAGAGGCCGCGTCGTGAAGAGGAGGACAACTGGCAGCTCATAGTGATTCGTGTCCCATGTCATCGCAATGAGTCGCACATTGATTATACGACCGTTCCTTTTGGCATCATCATGCGAGGCGACGTCTTTGTCACAATATGCAACTACAAAGTCGATATGATTGACGATTTTGCAGTCTATACTATACGCAAGCAACTACAGGTGGCAAACAACGACGAACTCGTCATGCGTCTTTTCCTATCATCGTCAGTTTGGTATCTGAAGTACTTGAAGCATATCAATATACGTATGATGAATGTCGAGCGGGAGCTTCAGCAGTCAGTCCATAATAAGGAGATTCTCGAGTTGCAACGACTTGAGAACTCGCTTGTCTATTTCGTCACCTCCCTCAAGGGTAATGGCATGCTCTTCTACAGGATGGCACATACCAAGAGCATACATGACAACTGCGACGAAGAGTTGCTTGAGGATGTAGAGATTGAACTCAAACAGGCAGAGGATACGACGAATATATATCGTAATATCATCCATTCGATGTCGAACTCCTATTCGAGTGTGATTTCCAATAATATCAACCAGACGATGAAACAGTTGACGAGTATCTCGATTGTCATGATGTTACCGACGCTGATTGCCTCGTTGTATGGTATGAATGTACCCAACTACCTTGAGGAGTATCAGTTTGCATTTCCCTTTATCATTGTTGGGGCACTCTTTGCGAGTCTTATACTCTACCTGATGCTCAAAAAGAGAGACCTCTTTTGAAAATTGTAGAACTCATCGAGAACAATCTGAAGTCCCCGTTGCTTCTCTCGGAGCACGGCCTTGCCGTCTATGTCGAGGTAGATAATGAGCGGTGGCTCCTCGATACAGGGCAGAGTAACAAGATATTGCACAATGCTGAGGTGTTAGAAATCGACTTGTCAGCAATTAATCTTAATGGTATAGTTATCTCGCATGGGCACTACGACCATGCTGGAGGTGCTGGTTATATAGTAGATGCCCTGAAAAGAGATGGGCGGGAGGTGCCTGCGATATATGCACATTCAGGTGCGCGTCGGCCCAAGTGGAGCGTATCGGAGCGGATGGTAAAGAGTAATGGGTGGGCGAGAGCCGCTGAGTTGGGGGATATGGGATATATCAGATGGTTGCCATCGGGAGTGCATCGTATCAGCAGAAAACTGACACTTTTCACCCTGCCAGGCGATGCACCAGTAAATCCGCATTTATCCCTCTCCACGGATGAGAGCGGAGCGATAGATGGTCTCATTCCCGACAACTTCGAAGACGAACTTTTTGCATTACTTACATCTGAAAATGGAGAGACACTCTTATATGGAGGTTGTACTCATCATGGTTTGGCACAACTTTTGCAATATGCGTTCAATGTATTGGGATGCGGACATATCGACAAGTTTGTCGGAGGTCTTCACCTGATGGGGAGAAGTGAAAAAGAGATAGCAAAAGCAATTGCGACAGTAAGGGGGTATGATGTCAGAGAGTGGATTGTAAACCATTGTACAGGTCCAGTTGCTGAAGAGATGTGGAAAAAATTGAGATAGGATTGTGGAATTGCATAGTATGGTAACAAACATAAAAACAGAAAGTTAATGATTCTTGAATTGGAAAAGTTGTTTCGGAGAAGAGAAAAATTAGCAAAAAGTGTTGTTTATGTGAAATAAAGTCTCCAACTTTGCAATCGAGAATTGGTCTTGTGGGGATAATGAGAGATTAAACTACTATATGATATGTGTAATCTCGCTTCCTTGCAATCAGACTATGAAACAGACATTTACTTTAAATTAAATAGTTTACTACTTGAATTAACTTTAAAAGGAAGAAACATGAAACAGAAATTCGTGTATCTGTCAATGGCTGCGCTTGCAGCGATGACAAGCTTCACAGGCTGTATCGACAATGATGAGCCAGATAGTGTAGCAAATTTACGTAATGCTAAGGCTGAGGAGTTCAAGGCTAATGCTGAGAAGACACTTGCTGAGGCTGGTGTACTTGAGATGGACGCTCTCGTTCGCAAGGCAGACGCTGCATACCGCGAGTATGAGGCAGCAGTGATGAAGGAGAAGGCTGCTCAGGAGGCTTTGGCTACAGCTTATGAAGAACTCGACTATGAGCTTCGCAAGGCACAGCAGGACGACAAGATTGCAACCGCTGCTGAGCAAGCTAAGGCTGAACTCGTCAAGGCACAATCTGCAACAGCAAATGCAAAGGCTACATTAGAGGGTGCGCTTGCATCTCTTGACAAGGCTATCAAGGACGCTGCAGTTAAGTTGGCAGACAACACAGTTATCTGGGCAGAGGGTGAGCAGGCAACAGTTAATAAGGCTTATGCTGCTTATGTAACGGCTCAGAAGAGTGTTGTTGAGAAGAAGGCTGCAGTTGCTAAGGCAGAGCTCGCTGTTGCTGATGCAGAGCTCGATCCTGAGGTATCAGGTAGCGCAGTACGTTCTCAAATCACTAACAAGAAGGCACAAGTAACAGTTAAAGAGACTGCTTTGAAGTCTGCTGAGAAGAACCTTTCAGACGCTAAGGAGATTGGTACAGACGTTGAGGCAATCGCTAAGAAGTGCGACGCATTGACAACAGAGAACTATAAGCTCGACATTACAATTGCAACTCTCAAGGCTGAGAAGGCAAACCTCGAGTCTGAGCGTGACGCTGCTAAGGAGGTTGTTGCAAAGGCAGCTTTGGAGATTAAGAAAGAGTGGAAGAAGGCTGACGATGCATTCGGTGTAGAGGATCAAAAATATACTGATTTGATTACCAATGACAAGGAAACATACCTTGCACCTCTTAAGAATGCAGCTCTTGCAGCTAAGTATAATTGGATGAATACACAGGTTGCATCACTCCTTACTTTCAAAATCGTAGATTCTGATGCTTCTTTGGCTAAGACACTTGCTGACATCCAGGAAGGTGGGGTATATCTCTTCACATACAGTGGTACTGATACTAAGGGTGGTGACTTGAAAGTAGCTGATCTCTTCAAGCATCGTGTAACAAATTATGCAGTGTACAATAGAGATAACAGTATGATTTATATCAACTGGCAAAAGACAGGCAAAGATGCAGATGGTGTTGACCAATGGACATCCTCAACAATAGACGAAGCCAACGTAATCAATACTCTTTACAATGCAGGTATCAAAAGCGTGAAAGATGCTATTGACAATGTTCGTACAGATGATTTTGTAAAGAACTTCGACAATAATCTTAATCTTGCTATAACAAGGGCAGAGACAACTTATGCTGAGCAGTCAGCTACACGTATTCAGAGTCTCAAGGCTGCTCAGAACACTAATAAAAACGATCGTGCTGCTGCTCAGAAGGTAGCAGAGGATGCAATCAAGGAGATGATGACTTTTGTATCCCCTCTTTCTTCAGCGGATAATTCATACGTAGGCGGCAATGTTAAGGCTGAGATGTATCAGGAAGAGCAGGATAAGGTTGATGCTAAGGCTCTCGAGATTGAACTTGTAGAGGCTCAGAAGAAGGCTAACGATGCTCTTAAGGGTGCTTATGAGGCTAACGTTACAAAGATGGGTGGCAAGACAATCTCAGAATTGACAGAGGCTGGTTATGCAAAGATTATTGCTGACTTGGAGAAGGCTGTTGTTGATGCTCAGAACGATGTAACAACAGCTGAGGTTGCTGTTAAGAAGCTCGAGAACGGCGAGTGGACATCAGTAGATGTTGCTAAGGACGACCTCGAGAAAGCTAAGTATGACCTTGCTCAGGCTGAGGCTGAACTTGCTGAGGCTAAGGCAGTATATGACGCAGCAGTAGCTGCCTACACAAAAGAATAATTTGTACGTAGAATTTAATCTTCGTAAAAAATTAGCGAGTTAATGAAACGTATAAGCAATGTCCTAACATTCCTACTCCTTGCCGTAGCGCCTTGCGCTATGGCCCAGGAGGCTGGAGATATCGAGGTGTCGCTCATACTTGGTAACAGCACAATGTTCCAGCAGTCTACGCAGGACATCTATCTGCTCCCAAAGTATAATAACACAAGTGCGACTCCAGGTACTGGTATAGGCGATGCGATTAGTGATCAGTCAGCAGATCCAGGTTTGTACCTCAACCTCAGTCAGGTCGGTTCAAACAATATTCTGAATGTGGCTGGTATTCAGGGACGTTACTTCTTGGCTTCAAACATCGATGTAAACTTGTCGTTCGCTATGAATATATATGCGACACCAAGCAAGGATTATGTCGAGGGAGTCGAGTCAAGTCCAGTAGCAGTTCCAGCGCAGCGCTATATCCAAGGGCGTCTGCAATCGAACCTTCAGTTCAACGTTGGTGGTGACTACCATTTCAAGGTTGGCAAGAACAACAACATGAATGCCTATGCAGGTGCTAATGTTGGCTATCAGTTGGGTCGTATTCAGACAACAAACCCTTACGTAGGTGATCAGAATGGTGAACAAGTAACATACAAGGTTCAGAGTCAGGCAGGTCAGGTTATGGCTATTCAAGGTTCCATCGTTGGTGGTATCGCTGCTCAGACAAACTTCGGCCTTGTTCTCGGAATAGAGGTTGCTCCAGTAGCTTACCAGTATAGTGTATATCAGATTGGCCCTTCAGGCTTTCAGACATACAAGGCTAATCACCATAGCTTTAAATTCTTCTCAAACCCACAGCTTAAGCTCGGTTTCCGTTTTTAAAGCAGTAGATAATATCTAATTACAAGACGTGTCAGTCATTTCTGACACGTCTTTTCTCTTTTCTGATACATCATTTTTTTGAAATTTTGTGTTTTTCAACTCTCTTTTTTTGCTAACTTTGCGCCTCGAAAAGTAAGTACACATAGCGTATGGACTCTTTAAGACTTTATGACATAGATTACAAAGCTCTTGCTGATGGAGTTCATGAGTTTGAATTTACTGCTGACGACACTCTCTTCTCATCAATTGAGAACAGCCTTATTCCAGGTGGAGAGTTGCGTGTCGCACTGAAGGCCACTAAGAGCATGCAGATGTTAAAGCTACACTTCGACATCGATGGTACATTACGTCTGACGTGTGATGTTTGTCTCGATGATTTCGACTATAAGGTCGAGGCGCTCGAAGGCGATATCGTGATGAAGTTTGGCGACCATTACGAGGAGTTGACAGACGAACTCGTAGTCATCGACGAGCAGTCGGCGGAGAGCATCAACGTAGCGCAGTGGATTTACGAAATAGTGGCGTCGTCGCTGCCAATAAGAATAGAGCATCCTCTCGACGAAGAGGGTGACAGGACTTGTAATCCGGAGATGCTCGAACAGTTGGCACGGTATACGACACAAGATAAGAACGACGATTCAGAAACTGAAGTAGACCCACGATGGGAGAAGCTGAAGGGACTTATCGATAAAGAACAATAGTTTAACAAATTAAGCGTAATTGCGAAATGGCACATCCTAAACGAAACCATTCCAAGCAGCGTCGCGATAAGCGTCGTACGCACTACAAGGCAGTTGCCCCAACACTCGGCAAATGTCAGAACTGCGGCGCAACAATCAAACTCCACACAGTATGTGGTGAGTGTGGTTACTATCGTGGCAAGTTAGCTATTGAGCAGGAGACTGCTGAATAAGCTGACACGGAATGTTACCCTCATACAGGGTAATTGTTTTGCCCCCTCAAGAGAATCTTGAGGGGGCAAAAACGTTATACATGAGGGCGTCATTTATGATTTCTTTTTCTATATTTGTAGATATGGAAAAGAGAGAACAATTCATGTTGGAGGCCATAGAGATGGCTGATAACAATGTGCGTAATGGCGGAGGACCGTTTGCTGCTTTAATCGTCAGGGGTGACCAGATAGTCGGTCGTGGTATCAACCGTGTAACAGCCAATAACGATCCGACGGCTCATGGTGAGGTGACTGCCATCAGGGATGCATGTGCCAATCTTAAGACATACGACCTATCTGACTGCGACATATATACATCCTGTGAGCCATGCCCGATGTGCCTTGGAGCCATTTACTGGGCGCATATAAGACATATCTATTATGGCAATACGCAGCAAGATGCGGCAGAGATAAACTTTGATGATAGCCATATCTACCGTCAAATAGAACGTCCTATAGGAGACCGCGCGATACCTGAAACACGTCTGTGTAGTGAAAGGGCAAAAGGGACCTTCCGCCTTTGGTCGGATAAGACGGATAAAATTCTTTACTGAGTTATATAGCATAGACAAAATTATTTTATTCACATCTTTTAAAAAATTACCCTGTGTTGAAACTTTTTTTAACTTGTGGGAGTATACTAAAGAAAAAGGGTATTGTATGGAAAAACAAGATGTGGCTTGCGCGGTGATAATCCGCAATGGAATGATTATGGCTGCTAAACGAGGTGAAGAACAATCCAATAGTGGCATGTGGGAGTTTCCTGGAGGGAAACCAGCTGGTGGTGAGAGCGCAGAGAGCTGCGTTGTCCGTAGGGTTAAGGAGGAGCTTGACCTTAACATACGTGTGACGAGTGAGCTACCTACTTTCGAGGTAGACCAATCTGAAAATAAACGATATGTCATTCATCCATTTACGGCAGAGATAGAGGATGGCAAGGTCATGCTAAAGGGTCACTCCTACGTAGCTTGGTTTATGCCCATACAGCTTATGGGTCTTGCGTGGCCTCCGACAGACATTCCTATAATTGATAATCTTGTCGACAGGGTCATGCAAACAGGGCGACTGTAATAAATAGATAATCATAGAATATAAATAGAGTTTTGAGTGGTTGTGAGGGCGATGGTCGTGATGATCGGCGTCCTCCCTCTATTATATGCGTTGGAGAAAGTAAAGAATAAAGTGCTACATATTTTGGCTCGCTAATTCAGAATAATTGTGTAACTTTGCGGTGAGTGTTTATGCTCATTAACAACTAAAATGGAAAAATCCAAAATACTCTACGTATCGCAGGCCATCATGCCTTATCTTTCCGAGTCGGAGATAGGGCGTATTTGTCGTATTCTGCCTCAAGGAATATTGGAGAAGGGGAAAGAGATAAGAACCTTCATGCCTCGTTTCGGCAATATCAATGAACGTCGTAACCAGTTGCATGAGGTGATACGCCTTTCAGGTCTGAACATCATTATAGACGATACAGACCACCCACTGATAATCAAGGTGGCAAGTATTCAGCAGGCGCGAATGCAGATTTACTTCATTGACAATGACGATTTCTTCCACAGAAAGAGTGATGTATATGATGCAAGTGGTGCTGACCAACCCGACAATGATGAGCGAGCAATCTTCTTTGCAAGAGGAGTTTTGGAGACTACACTTAAGTTGCGATGGGCGCCCGACATCATTCATTGTCATGGTTGGTTTACCTCGTTCATAGTTCTTTTTATCAGATTGTTGATGAAAGATGACCCTCATTTCGCCAATTCGAAGATAGTCATGTCTATATACGACAATGGTTTCCCAGGCAAGTGGGATGGCAGGCTCAAGAAGAAACTCTTTGTAGAAGGAATTGATAAGAAAGCTCTGAATAAGATTGACGTTGATGACTATCAGAGCTTGTGTAAGATGGTTATAGATATGTCCGATGGCATCGTGCAGGGAAGCAAGGATATAGATGCTGACGTCTTGGCGTATGCTCAAGCCTCAGGAAAACCATTTTTACCCTATACCGCAGAAGATCAGTTGGTCGAGGCATGCAATACCTTCTACGATACGATACGGAAATAAATATTTACCCTATAGCAACAATTTAGTATTATGGCAAAATTCAAACGCATCTTGCTCAAACTCAGCGGAGAGAGTCTTATGGGCAAACAAGGATATGGCATAGATGTCGACCGACTTAATGACTATGCAAATGAGATAAAGGCCATAACCGAATTGGGCACACAGGTTGGTATAGTCATAGGAGGAGGTAATATCTTCCGCGGCCTTAGTGGCGCTGCCAAGGGCTTTGACAGGTATAAGGGCGACCAGATGGGAATGTTGGCAACAACCATCAATGCTATGGCTCTATGTTCTGCACTCGAGGCTATAGGACAGAAAGCGAGAGTCCTGACAGCGATACGTATGGAGCCTATAGGTGAGCTATATTCAAAGCCACGTGCTATCGAGTCACTCTCCAAAGGCGAGGTAGCCATTTTCTCGGCAGGAACAGGCAATCCATATTTTACAACCGATACAGGTTCGTCATTGAGAGGAATAGAGATAGAGGCAGATGTCATGCTTAAGGGAACACGAGTAGATGGTATATATACAGCCGATCCAGAGAAAGACCCATTAGCGACTAAGTTTGATGATATTACATACGACGAGATATATCACAAGGGGCTTAAGGTAATGGACTTGACGGCTACTACCATGTGTAAGGAGAATAATCTTCCAATAATAGTCTTCAATATGGATAAGCCTGGAAATCTCCTTAAACTGATGAAGGGTGAAAAGATAGGGACGTATGTTCATAACTGAGAGGTCTTATCGATCCTTAGAGATTGACTCAATTGCTCGTTGTTAATTCATAGATGGAGGGTCATGTCATGACGTCTTCTAATGCACATCATCATACACCAGAGAATGGTCATAGTTGGCGTTGGTGGCTTGCTATGATACATCGTTATTTGGGCTACTTTGCTGTCGGGCTCACCTTGATTTATGCTATATCAGGGATAACGATGAACCATAAGAGCGCGTCGGATCCAGCCTATGATGTTGAGAGGGGTTCGACGACGTTGCCGAGGGAGTTGACTATACAGCAGGTTGATTCAGCGTGGTATGTGTCGACCGAGATCTTACCAAAATTGAACAGGGTAATGCCCCTTGATAGTGGCTCGTACGAGGTGGTATTGCAGAGTGGTAGTGGCATCTACAACAAAGCGACTGGTTATGTTGATTACGCGACCTATGAGAGGCGTCCGATTATATATTGGGTAAATCAGATGCATAATGCCAATCTCGAGGGGTGGAGTTTCATAGGAGATATCTATGCTTTGACTCTCATCATCCTTGCGCTGACCTCACCATTTATAGTAAAAGGCAAATCGGGCATTTCCGGAATGGGTAAGTGGTGGCTGATAGCAGGTATATTGATACCCATTATATGGATATTTCTATCGTGAGGGCGGGGAGAATTATTTTTGAAAAAAAACGGAAAACTATTTGCAGATAAAAAAAATCGGCATAACTTTGCACTCGCAATCAGGGATGCTGATGTGCCGAGTTTGTCCTGTAGTATAAAGGTAGTACAGAAGATTCTGGTTCTTTTAGTCAGGGTTCGAATCCTTGCGGGACAACAAAAAGCGGCCGAAGAGGCGGCTTTTTTTTATCGTTGGATTGCGCTATAGTATAATGGCAGTACAGAAGATTTTGGTTCTTTTAGTCCGCGTTCGAATCACGGTAGCGCAACAGGGGAGATGCCTCAGATGAGGCATCTCTCTCTTTTTATATGCCATGCGAAAGATAATTTTTTGGATTAAAGTTTCGGGTATAAGCAATCTTTTGTAAATTTGCAACGCCTATTGATTGTTATGGTTGATAATTGATAGGACAAATCACTATAAATCAAGCAAATAAGT
Source organism: Marinilabiliaceae bacterium (assembly GCA_021443545.1). Taxonomy (GTDB): domain Bacteria; phylum Bacteroidota; class Bacteroidia; order Bacteroidales; family Marinilabiliaceae; genus W3P20-009. The sequence continues at coordinate 22,486 of JABUTU010000028.1, forward strand.
TACTGATAATGATAAATGCTGTAATCACAGGTATCGGAGCATATCTTCCAGAGACGAAACTCACGAATGACGACCTGAGTAAGATGGTTGATACAAATGACGAATGGATAATGACACGTGTCGGCATCAAGGAGCGTCGTATTTTAAAGACTGAGGGCAGTGGAGCGTCGGATATGGGAGCGCTTGCTGTCAAGGATCTTTTAGCGAAGAAGGGTTTGCAACCATCGGATATTGACCTTGTGATTTGTACAACGGTAACACCTGATGCGCCTATTCCATCAACAGCAGCCATAATATGTGACAAGTGTGATATTCGTGATGCTCACTCTTTTGATATCAATGGTGCCTGCTCGGGCTTTCTTTTCGGTCTCGACCTATGCGCGCAATATGTGCGTAGTGGCTCGAAGAAGAGGGTTGTCCTTGTATCAACCGAGAAGATGTCATCGATAACTGACTATACCGACCGTACTACATGCGTTCTCTTCGGTGATGCCGCAACGGCTGTCCTCGTGGAACCAACAGAGGAGCATGTTGGATTGATGGATTCAAATCTGCATACCGACGGTTTCGGTCGCCATTGGCTCAAAATCATAGCAGGTGGCTCAGTAAAACCATCGTCGCACGAAACTGTTGATAATCATGAACATTTTGTCTATCAGGAGGGCAAACAGGTATTTAAATACGCTGTAACACGTATGGCGGATGCAACAGTCGATATCATGCAGCGTAACAACCTGACGGCAAGTGACATTGCATGGCTTGTTCCTCATCAGGCTAATCTGCGTATCATTGATGCAACGGCTGAGCGTATGGAGTTGCCAAAAGATAAGGTGATGATTAATATTCAGAACTACGGCAATACGACATCTGCAACAATTCCTCTTTGTCTCTACGAGTGGGAGAAGCAACTCAAGAAGGGCGACAACCTAATTCTTGCAGCCTTCGGTGCCGGCTTCACATGGGGCGCACTCTACCTGAAGTGGGGCTATTAACAGATTATTAAATTCCGATAGATAATGGGAGGCACACTTATGAGCCTCTCATTTTGTTTATATATAATCAATGCAAACAATGACGCGATATATTTTAGCAACACTGTTGATACTGCTGATGACTGGTTGTAGTACGACAGACAAACCCATCAGGATATATATGATTGGCGACTCGACAATGGCCAATAAGGATATATCCAAAGGGAATCCTGAGAGGGGATGGGGTCATGTCCTTAAGGGTTTCTTCTCGGAGAACGTTACAATTGAGAATCATGCTGTCAATGGTCGCAGCACAAAGAGTTTTATTGATGAGGGGCGTTGGGATGTTGTACAAGAGAGATTACGCCCTGGAGATTACCTGATAATACAGTTTGGGCACAACGACGAGAAGCAGGATGAGAAGCGCCATACTGAGCCAGGAAGTACCTTTGATGCCAATCTGGAGAGATTTGTTCTTGAGGCGCGTGAACGTGGTGCTATTCCGATTCTGATGAATTCTATCGTACGTCGTAACTTCGCAGAGAATCCCAATGCTATCGCCAACGACGATTATAGACGTGCAATGACTGAGGGAGGCGGTATTGAGACTGATTCATTGTTTGACACACATGGAGCCTATCTGGAATCACCACGTAATGTAGCGTTGAAACACGATGTTGCTTTTATAGATATGAATAGCATCACTCATAAACTTGTGGAATCGATGGGCAGAGAGGGGTCGAAGCAGCTCTTCATGTGGGTGGAGCCAGGAGTCTGTGAGGCGTGTCCGGAAGGACGTCAGGACAATACGCACCTGAATATCAAGGGTGCTCGTGTTGTAGCAGGTCTCGCAGTTGATGCCATTGCACAGGCGGTTCCAGAACTAAAGAGATATGTTTGTCACTACGATTATGTCGTTGCTACCGATGGAAGCGGTGATTTCTTCACATTCCAGGAGCTTTTAGATTCTCTTCGTAACAGTTGCGATGAGCAATACAAGAGAGTGCGTTTTCTTGCTGGCAAGTATTCAGGAGAAAATTTACGGACAGATGAAAGAATTAATTGCTATATAGATCTTGACAGTGGAGTCACAGTAACGGGTATAACAATAGATTCCCAGCCGTAGCATCATTGCGCTTCTATAGAGCCATAAAACAGCGATTCCTAAATAACGTGAAACAGCACGCTAAAAGTTTGTTTTTGTATTGATAAGTAGTAACTTTGCATCAATAAAAGGAGAAAAGAGTGGAAGGATTTGCCAATTGCAACCACTATAAAAAAGTGCTAAAATGCATAGAATTTCTTACATTCTCTTTTCCCACCTTAATTATTTAACTATTTAATTTTTCAAGGATGGGTTATTTTTTTACATCAGAATCAGTATCAGAGGGACATCCCGATAAGGTCGCTGACCAGATTTCGGATGCCGTCTTAGACTCTCTTCTCTCGCAAGATCCAGAGTCGAAGGTAGCATGTGAAACACTTGTTACGACGGGTCTGACGGTCGTTGCGGGAGAGATCAAGACGAAGGGTTTTGTCCCAGTGCAGGATGTTGCCCGCAGGGTGATAGAGCGAATCGGATACAACAAGGCAGAGTACAAGTTTGACGCAGGTTCTTGTGGCGTTCTCTCGGCACTTCATGAGCAGTCGTCCGACATCAATCAGGGTGTTGAGCGAGCTATAGAGGAGGAGCAGGGAGCAGGCGATCAGGGAATGATGTTTGGCTACGCATGTAAAGATACAGATGAGTATATGCCACTGCCCATCTACCTTGCACATCATCTGTTGATAGAGTTAGCTAAGATACGTCGTGAGAATGGTCAGATGAATTACCTGCGGCCAGATGCTAAGAGTCAGGTTACGATAGAGTATTCAGATGACAATAAGCCTAAGCGTATTGATACGATAGTTATCTCAACACAGCATGATGAGTTTGATGAGGATGAGAAGATGCTTGCCAAGATACGCAAGGATGTGCAGGAGATTCTCATCCCACGTGTGGTAGCATTGCTCCCTAAGCATCAGCAGGAGCTCTTCAACGGCGATTACAAGCTCTTTGTCAATCCGACTGGCAAATTCGTAATAGGTGGTCCTCATGGCGACACAGGCTTGACGGGTCGCAAGATTATCGTAGATACCTACGGAGGCAAGGGAGCACATGGAGGAGGAGCATTCTCAGGAAAGGATGCGTCCAAGGTCGACCGCTCTGCAGCATACGCAACGCGTCATATAGCAAAGAACATAGTAGCAGCAGGTGTTGCAGACGAGGTTCTCGTTCAGGTTGCATACGCTATCGGAGTAGCACAACCAGTCGGACTGTATGTCAATACATACGGAACCTCACACGTTGCTAAGAGCGATGGCGAGATAGCAGCGATGGCAATGGATATTTTTGACATGAGACCCGCAAGCATCATCAAGCGTTTCGGACTGAAGAACCCAATATTTGAGGCGACAGCTGCGTATGGACATGTCGGAAGAACACCATACACTCAGAAGGTTAAGTTCTATATCGATGGGAAGGAGTCGGAGCGTGAAGTAGAGTTCTTCGCATGGGAGAAACTCGATTATGTTGATAAAGTAAAGAAGGCATTTGCACTTTAATCAAATAACCATATAATAGGCAATCTGGTATCCTATGCCGGGTTGCCTGTTTTTTCACTATTCAGCCATGACTAAACTATTTATCATTGATGCGTATGCTCTTATATACAGAGCCTACTACGCTTTCATCAGAGCTCCACGTGTCAACAGCAAGGGACTAAATACCTCGGCTGTATTCGGCTTTGTGAATACCATCGTAGATGCTTTGATGAAAGAAATGCCTACGCATGTTTGTGTGGCATTCGATTCGTCGCATCCAACATTCCGACACGAGATTTTTCCCGAATACAAAGCCAATAGGGATGCCCAGCCAGAGGATATAACCTCTAATGTGCCATTTATCAAGAGTTTTCTTGATGCAATGAACATTCCATGTGTTGAGTGCGCAGGTTATGAGGCGGATGATATAGTTGGGACACTGGCTAATAGATTTTGCAACCAGGTTGACAGTGTAGTAATGTTTACGCCCGACAAGGATTACGGGCAACTCGTGCGGGACAATATCATACAGCTTCGTCCAGGCTCTGGGGCAAGCAACGGTGAGTTATGGGATTTCGATGGTGTCTGTCGTCATTTCTCGATAAACCACCCTTCTCAGGTAATCGATATACTTGGCTTATGGGGCGATACTTCTGACAATATCCCGGGTTGTCCTGGCGTCGGCGAGAAGAGAGCAAAGGAGCTCCTCTCGCAGTATGGCAGTATAGCTGGTATATACGAGCATATTGATGAGCTGAAGGGAAAACTGAAGGAGAATATCATGGCAAACAGGGCGCAGGTTGAGTTGTCATACCGGCTTGCTACCATAGTGACAGATTGTCCTCTCTCAGTGAACCTTGAGGAGATAAAATTTGTCAGACCGAATAAAGAAAAACTCACCTCCCTCTTTGCGGAACTTGAGATACGTAATGTCATACCGCGCATTGATAAGATTTTTGATATTAGGCAACAGAGTGAAGGTCCTATTCAACTTTTGCTCTTTGATGCTATGCCTGAAGCTGCGCAGAAGGGGGTAGTGAGGAGAAATGAAGGTTCTTCGGAGATAACATACCCTCTTTCGAGTGTCAAGACAACAAAACATACCTACCTGCTATGTGATGCAGATGAAGAATTGCAACGTCTAAAAGAACTACTCGAAAAATCAGAAAAATTCTGTTTTGATACAGAGACGACATCCATCAATTCGCTGAATTGCGATATTGTTGGATTATCATTTAGTGTCAAGCCACATGAGGCATACTACATACCCTTCAGAGCTGGCGACTATGAGGGTAGTAGAAGGCGTCTCAGCATCTTTGCCGACCTCTTTGCGAGCAATAGGATGAAGATAGGTCAGAACCTGAAATACGATATCGAGGTGCTATCACTTTATGGAATAGAGGTTGAAGGTCCGATGTTTGACACTATGATTGCGCACTTTCTGCTCTATCCGGGTCAGATGCATAATATGGACCACATGGCAGAGATAATGCTACGATATAAGACTATACATATCGATGAGCTTATTGGTAAGGGCTCCAAACAAAAGAGTATGGCTGATGTTGAGATTAATTTTATCAAGGAGTATGCGGCAGAGGATGCGGATATAACTTATCAGCTTTATGAACTTTTGGATGAGCAGTTGAATGAGAATCCTGAGCAACAGCGACTTTTTGAGTCAATCGAGATGCCCCTTATGCCCATCTTGGCTCTTATGGAGATTAATGGGGTGAAGATTAATACGCAGGCTCTTGACGTGTTCGCAACTCATCTGAGAGAGCAGATAAGCGCATCTGAAAAAAAGATATATGAATATGCAGGCGAGCAGTTTAACATATCGAGTCCTCGTCAAGTCGGTGAAATTCTCTTTGAAAAGATGAAGATCGATTCGAATGCTACTCGGACGAGACAGGGACAATACTCCACAGCAGAGGATGTCCTGCAGAAACTCGCACCAAAGAGCCCCATTGCAGGAGAGATACTCAACTATCGCGGTTTGCTCAAATTGCTGAATACCTATGCCGATTCACTGCCAAAACTGGTTAACCCCCGTACGGGTCGCATTCATACATCTTTCAATCAGACTATCGTCGTCACGGGTCGCCTGAGCAGTAACAACCCTAATCTGCAGAACATTCCTATAAGAGATGAGAATGGCAAAGAGATAAGAAGAGCCTTTGTGGCGAGCGACGAAGAGCATAAAATTGTGGCAGCCGACTATTCGCAGGTTGAGTTGCGCCTGATGGCACATTTCAGTCAGGATGAGCACATGTGTGCAGCGTTTAATTCGGGTGAGGATATCCATTCAGCAACAGCGTCAAAGATATTTGGCGTATCGCTTTCAGATGTGACAAAAGATATGCGACGGAAGGCCAAGACTGCCAACTTTGGTATTATCTATGGTATCTCAGCAGTAGGATTGGCATCGCAGCTGAATACAAATCGACAAGAAGCGAAGCGACTAATAGATGACTATTTTGAAAAATTCCCAGCTGTTAAGCGCTATATGGATAGGGCAATAGCAGATGCTCGTGAGAGGGGATATACAGAGACTCTCTTCGGGCGGCGCAGAAAGTTAGACGATATAAACTCACGTAATGGTGTTGTCAGGGGCGTAGCTGAGCGAAATGCTATCAATGCACCTATTCAAGGTACAGCAGCTGATATTATCAAGATTGCGATGATAAATATCGCCAAAGAGATGAAGGCGAAAGGCATGAAATCGAAGATGATACTGCAGGTGCACGACGAATTGGTTTTTGATGCTTTATGCAGCGAGGTTGACGAGTTGAGGGAACTGGTGCGGAGCTCTATGGAGAGAGCGACCAACAAGCTGACCGTACCATTGCTTGCAGAGGTCGGTGTCGGTGACAACTGGATAGATGCGCATTAAAGGGAAGGGCAGGAATCATCATTGCTGAGACCCCATATTCGCATGGTAGCGCAAATATTAATCATCAGAGAATCCAGTCAACTCGTCCAACGATGAACTCTTCGGGGACGAGTCCCCAATACCTTGAATCATACGAAAT